>CALFYE010000600.1 GCA_937952145.1 uncultured Myxococcales bacterium | reverse complement strand
TGCAGCAAGGTCGCGTTGAGGGCCTTCGCAGATTAATATGTAAACACCTTCTAAGGCGTCTTGCGCCAACCCCGCGGATCGGCAAGCCGCGCCGCTAGGCGACGCAGCAGCACCTCTGTCTTCGCGTCTTCAATCGCCCCGCGATCGCACATCGCAAGCGCTTCCGGAAGCGGCACGAAGCGCTGCCGACTTCCCTCCTCCATTGGTGAGCCGTCACCTTCGGGGATGGCAGCGGTCTCGTAGCCGACCTCGGCGCCAGCCAGATAACAGCACTCCGGCGAGATACCCGGCGACAGAAACACCCGCCCGAACAGCTCAAGGGCCTCTGGCGCGACGCGCAGCCCCGCTTCTTCCCAGGCTTCCAGCGAGGCCCGCATGCGGATGCCAGCTTCGCCGTGATCTTCCTCTTCGAGGATGCCGGCCACGACTTCGGTTAGCTGCAGGTACGGCGCAGCATCCGGCTTTGGCAAGCGCTCACTCGGTCGGCCAAAGCGCAGCGTCGGACGCAGCCCACGACGCAGCAGCACTTCCGCCTGGCCCGCAGCATCGCGTCGCCACAGCACCACCGCGACGGCATCGGTGCCATGGCGGGGTCTATCGGCGAATTCGCAGCTGTAGGGGGGCGACAAGCTGCCGTCGGCTCGCTGGTTCTGCAGATGCATGCGCCGCCAGCGCAGATACTTGCCGCCGTCGTACTCTTCGCTGCTCGTCAGCACGACATCAATGATCTCGCTGTGGCTGACCGGTTCCGACTTGCCAGGCGTCTGACTCATCCAGCGAGTGTATCGCAGGGGCCTAGCGCGGGGTGAGCAGGGCGGCTGCCGCCTGCCGCACCTCGGCATCGGCGTCGTTTTTGGCCAGAGCTTGCAGGGTCGAGACCACGCCCGGCAGCGATAGCGAGCGTCCAAGGACGGGCACGATCTCGCTCCGCACCCGCGCCTCGGGATCGCGCAGCACCGCTTGCTGCAGCACCGGCAACATCAGAAGCGGCGGGCGAAAGCTGGCCGCAAAGACCGCGCTGCGACGCACCCGCACCGACGGATCGCCACGCAGCGTCGCCGCGATCAGGCCATCAACCGCCTCAGCGGTAATAAAGCGCAGAGCGGTCACCGCGGCCGAGCGCAGCTCTTCCCCGCCCGCCGAAAGCACGCGCTGAATCGCTGGCAGAGCACGCGCATCGCCAGAGTTGCCCAGCGCCTGCAAGTACAAGATCTGCTCGTCCTCGGTCGTCGCTGCCGCGAGCCCTGCCAAGAGCTCATCGACCGCTTGCTCGGCCTCACCGACTGCTCCGGCCCGACGCTGCGCCAGCGCGGCATTGCCCAGAGCCAGCGCTGCCGTTCCGCGCACATCGCCCTCGCGATCGTGACTGAGCTGGCTTAGCGCACCCATCGTTGCGTCGCTGGGGTGCTCGCCCAGGCCCAGCATGGCCACGGCGTTGCTGCGCACATCGGCAGATAGCGCGCGATTCTCGGCCAGTCCGACCAAGCTGGCCTGCGCCGCTCCCGTGCCCGCGGCCCCCAGCGCCCCCAGCAGCGTCCGCGTCGTCGCCTCGCTGGCTCCGCTTTGGACGGCTTTTTGGGCCTGCGCTGCGACCTCGGGCTGCAGTCGCAACAGGGCAGCCAGCCGCGACAAAAGCTCAGCCCGCACCGCCCCATCGCTCGTCGCGTTCAGGCGAGAGAGCTGCGATAGGAGGTCCGGGAAGCTCGCTCCGGCCAAGAGCTGCTCGTCGCTGCGCCGCTCGCTCTGCGGATCTTGCTCGGCCAACGCCATGGCGATCAGTTCGTAGTCGTCACCCAGGGCACGGTCGGCTCGCGCGGCGGCATCGGTCAGCGGCTGACTCGATAAATAGCGCAGCGCGAAGCTGCCCTCGCTCTGCACCTGCGGCATGCCGGGTCCGGGATCGATCTGCAGCGTCTCTTCGCCGCGCAGCGCCTGCACCTGGGCCAGGCCATCGGCAGCCGGGTCTAGCTCGTACTGCACCTGCAGCCCGCCGTGCAGCCGACCCAAGCTGCTCACCTTCAGCAGGCCCTGCGCGGTGCTGACCTGCAGATAACGCAGGCGCTCCTTGCGGCAAGATCGACCGTCGGCGGCTCGCTGATAGCGCGCTTCGTACTCGCCGGTGGCATCGAGCTCGCGGCTCGTCCAGCTGCTTGGCGCCACCGCCTGCGGCTCGGGCCGCACGTACTGCAGGCTGGAAAGCAGCGCCCGCAGCACCCCGCGCGAAAAGGCGCTGTGCCCGCGCAACAGGCGCAGCCCGCGCAGCTGTCCCGTCGGAGAGAGCTGCAGATAGGACGGCGTCGCGAGCAGCTCCAGCAGGCGTCTTTTTTCCTCGCCGGCCAGCGCACCGATCTCGATCTGCGGCGCAGTCAGCACCGCCTCGACCCGCACCGCGAGCGCATCGGCCTGCACTACGGCCAGTCCCAGCGTGGCCGTGATGGCGATGCGAAACTGCTCGCGCGCCCCCGTCGCTGCGACTAGCGGCGTCGCTCCGTCGCGCGGCTGGGGCACAAACGTCACGTGCCGCACACTGCGCAGCTCATAGGATCGCCGCTCTCCGATCGGCCAGCGCGGAGGGGCCGCCCCCGACGACTGTGCGACGGGGCTTATCGCCCCCGCGGGGCCCGCTGACAGACCCTGGCTTGGCGCAGTGGGACGGGGCGAAAGGACGTGTCGCTGCAGCCACAGCCCGACGCAGATCAGGGTGACGACAAGCGCGACGGCGGAGAGGCGGTGACTGCGCACGGCTTACAGAAACTTGATGCAGCCCGACTCGTGCCCGATGGCGTAGGTGCGGGTCGTGCCGCCCCAGTCGGCGATCTTGCGCTCGTACTTCTTGCCCAGGGCCTTGGCGAAGATGTTCAGGCGGCCGGACAGGTAGTTCAGCGCAAGATCGCTATCCAGCTTGTACTGCAGGCCCGGTGCCGTCGTCAGGGTCAGCGAGCCGACGGTCGGGACCGACGCTTCGATCAGTGTCAGGCGGCCTTCGACTCCCGCTTCGGCGACCCAGGCATCGACGCCGGCCGTCGCGGTGACGTAGGCGCGAGCGCTGGGCTTGATGGTCGCATCGGCAGCCAGGATGCCGAGATCGCTGTCGAAGTTGATCCCGGCCGAGCCGGCGGCGCTGGCCTTGACCTTGACCGGAATCGGGCCGACCCAGAAGCGCTTATCGGCCGAAAAGAACGACACATCCCAGCTCTTAGCGAGGTTCAGCTTGATCCCCGATCCCGACGAGGTTCCCGTCGAGCGGCTGTGGTGAAAGATGTTCTTGCCGAGCACGAAGACATCGATGTTTTCGCTGACCGAGGCGCCCAGCACCGCTGCCTTGACCGCGGCATCGGCCTTGACGATGTTCTTCTTGTCGCCGAATAGATCGGCGTCGGCGCTGAGGTCCCCCGCAACCTCTAGCCCGTCGCGCTTGCCAGCCAGCGTGGCGCTGACGGCGTAGCTAGCACCGAAGTTGTCGTCGCCGAAGCTGTCGCTCTTCGACCAGGTCTTGCGCAGCTCGGCAGCGGCGGTGCCGCAGGTGGGGACTTGGGCCTGGGCACTGCTCGCCGCGAGCAGCACGGTCAGCGAGGCCAGCAAAGTCGCCAGACAAGAACGCAGATATGAACGACGGATCGCGCGTGGCATGGGAGTCTCCGGGTTGGGGTGACAGGGACAGAGCCGATGCGCCGCGCACCATAACAAAGCCGACCTTGGCGATGAAAAACAGAATGCGGATGCGGACGCTACGCCGTCAGCCCCCCCCCGCCGAAGCGCGACCCCATGTCGGCGGACCGAGCTTGGGCTACGCTATCCCTATGTTTGCCGGCCACCTGGATCTGTACGCGCCCTTGGTGTTTACCGTCGACGATGTGCTGTCCTCAGCCGAGTGCGCAGCGCAGATCGCGCGCATCGAAGCCATGGGGCCCGAGACGGCGACGATCAACGCCGTGGGTGGCCCGCTTCTAGACACCGGGACGCGCAACAACGATCGCGTGATCTTCGACGATGTCGGGCTTGCCGAGCAGCTATATGCACGGGTCAGGCCGCGCCTGCCGACCCGCCTTTCGGGCCGCGTTCCGGTGGGTGCCAACGAGCGCTTCCGCGGCTATCGCTATCGCGTTGGCCAGCGCTTCGCCCCGCACTACGACGGCAGCTTCACCCGCGACGAGCACGAGCGCAGCCTGCTGACCTTCATGATCTATCTCAACGACGGCTTCGAGGGCGGCGAGACCGACTTCCTGGAGCTTAAGCAGAAGATCACGCCGCGCGCCGGGCAGGCCCTTTTGTTCCAGCACTTCCTGCTGCACGAGGGCTGCACAGTGCGGCAGGGACAGAAGTACGCGCTGCGCTCGGACATCATGTATCGCCAGATCTGAGCCGGCGATTCACCGCCGTCAGCCGGCAGCCAGCCACGGACCCAGGTGTGCTTGTGCTCGCGCGGCGTGCAGCGTGCGGCGGCCATGCTTGCCGGCTTTCTTGGCTTCTTTTGCCGATGCCCAGGGAAACGCCGGATCATCGAGGGCGGGCAGCAGACCAAAGTTGATGTTCATCGGCACGAAGGGCTCGCCGGGCTGACGGGGACGCATCACATGGTGATAGAGCGCGCCCAGCGCCGTGGTCACCGGTGGGGGCTCGACGGGCTTGCCGGCGGCCTTGGCGGCGACGAAGCGCGCTACGAGCAGACCGATGGCGGTCGACTCGATGTAGCCTTCGACGCCGGTGATCTGACCGGCGAGATGGACGTTGGGGCAGCCGCGCAGCGCCAAGCTCTCGTCGAGGACGCGGTGCGATTCGACGTAGCTATTGCGATGGATCGAGCCGTAGCGCAGAAACTCGGCCTGGTGCAGCGCCGGGATCATCGAAAAGATGCGCTTCTGATCGGGATAGGCCAGCCGCGTCTGGAAACCGACGAGGTTATAGGCCGTGCCGAAGCGATTTTCGGCCCGTAGCTGGACGATGGCGTAGGGCTTTTCGGCGCCGGGGACCGCGTTGGGATCGACGAGTCCGACCGGCTTCATCGGTCCGAAGGCCAGCGTGTCGGGACCGCGCTCGGCCATGACTTCAATCGGCAGACAGCCTTCGAAATAGCGCGGCTCTTCAAAGCGATGCGGGCTGACCTTGCGCCCGTCGAGCAGGGCGGCGACGAAGGCTTCGTATTCGGCGCGCGACATCGGGCAGTTGATGTAGTCGCCTTCGCTGATCGGCGGCGGTGGCAGCGGCTGACCCCGACGCGGACGCTTGGTGCGCGAGGCGACAAAGCAGCGATCCCAGTCCAGGCTGTCGGCTTCAACAATCGGCGCAATGGCGTCATAAAAGTACAGCCGATCGCCGCACAGCCGGCGCACTGCCCGCGCCGCCCCTCCGTCGACCAGCGGCCCGCCCGCCAGGATGCAGGGCCCCGTCGGCAGCTCATCGACTAGCCGGCGCCGCAGGGTCAAAAGCGGATGGTGCAGCAGGCGCGCCGTCACCAAGCGCGAGAACTGATGACGATCGACGGCCAAGGCATCCCCGGCCGGTACGCGCGTGGCATCGGCGCACTCGATAACTAGCGAAGAGGCGGCTCGTAGCTCGCTCTTGAGCAGGCCAGCTGGCGTGTTGGGATCGTCGCTGCGCAGCGAGTTGCTGCAGACAAGCTCGGAAAGCAGCGGCGTGGTGTGAGCCGGCGACTGTCGAGCTGGCTTCATCTCGATCAGCGTGACCGGCACACCGCGCTGAACCAGCTGCCAGGCCGCTTCGCAGCCCGCCAAGCCGCCGCCAATCACCGTCACCGGCTCGCGCGGGGACCCCAAAAGCCCCGGCTGCGGGGTCGAACCAGGCTCAGAAACCAGAGGAGAGAACGCCATCGCCGGCACTATATGCGGGGGACGCTGCGGTTGCGCAGGGGGAGTCACAAAAGGCGCATTTATTCAGCATTGCCCTGGCGTAGGCGGATGTAGACTCAACGCCATGAGCGTGAGTGCAAGCGCCCCTTCCACGATGTCCAGAAGGTTTACGCTGACCCTGCCCATCGCTCACTGGCGACGACTGCTGCATGAGCTGCAGGTCATGGAGCGAGAGCACAGCGTCTACGGCCGCGTGCCGGTCGAAAAGCTCATCGAGCGGACGCGGGCTGGCGAACAGCTCCTCGTCTGGATGCGCTGCCAGGTCGATGATCTAGAGCGGGTGATCGAGGGCAGAAGCCCAAGCGAGCTCTTGGCGCGCGAGGTGCCGCTTCTGCGACCGGCCGCCAAATACCTGCTGACCACCTGCGATCGACTGCGGCGCACCGCGCTGCAGCTTGCTTGGTCGCAGCACAGCGGGGGCGATCCGTCGGCGCTGCAGCCGCACCTGACCGATGCGCGACTGTGGGACAGCATCATGCGCGATCTGCTGCGCCATCACGGCGTGCAGCATCCGCTGACCGAGATGGTCTCGCCGCTGCCCTTCTCCGAGACTGACCTCGCGCAGCTGGGTCTGCCGCCCGAGCAGCTCTTAAACGGCGAAGATCTGCTGGCCTCGTAGCTCGCCGTCGCTCTCCGCCCCACGCTGACCGCAGATTCGGTGCTGATCCCGCTCCTGATATTTCTGTTCAGCCTGGCGATCATCGCCTTTGCCCGCCCCGGGGGAGCGGCGCCGATCGAGTTTGTAAACGCTCTCGGTCGCGAACGCGGCTTCTACCTCGACCGACCGGCGGGAGCGCTCTTGGGCGCGGTGGCCATGGTGCTGTGCGGCGTGGTCTCGCCGTCGGAGGCCGTGGGTCGGGCGGTCAACTTCGAGACGCTGATCCTGCTCTTTAGCATGATGGTCATCTGCGCCTACATGGTCGAGGCGCGGCTGTTCCGCTTCGTCTCGTACCTGACGCTGTCGCACGTGCACAGCCCGCGGCGGCTGCTGGTCGCGGTGGTCTTTGTCTCGGGCCTGCTGTCGGCGGTGCTGGTCAATGACACGGTCTGCCTGATGACCACGCCGCTCGTCATTCAGTGCTGCCGCGACGCCAAGCTGAAGCCGCTGCCGTATCTATTGGCGGTCTGCTTCGGGGCCAACGCCGGCTCAGTGGCGACGCCGACCGGCAACCCGCAGAACATGATCATCGGCACGTTATCGGGGCTGCCGTACACCCGCTTTGTGCTGGCCCTGGGGCTGCCGGCGCTGCTCTCTTTAGCCATCGTGACGCTGTGCCTGCTGTGGCTGTTTCGCGACGAGCTATCCGCCGAAGCGGGCGAGCTTCCGACGCTGGCCCTGGAGCGTCCGGCCTTCGATCCCAAGCTGGCGGCGCTGTGCTTGAGCGTGCTCGTCGCCATCCTGGTCGGCTTCTGCTTGGGCCAGTCGCTAGCCTGGACGTCGCTATTTGGTGCCGCGATCATCGTGCTTCTGGGACGGCGCACGCCGCGTCGCCTGCTGGGTCAGGTCGACTATGTGCTGCTGGTGTTCTTCGCCGGCCTGTTCGTCCTGGTCTACGGCGTCGGCAAGGCCGGCTTGGCCGAGCGGCTGTTCGTCGCGCTGCGCCCCGCCCTGGGTCACAGCCCGCTGCAGCAGATCTGGGTGTTTGCCGGCTTCACCACGGCGCTGTCGCAGCTAGTCAGCAACGTGCCGTTTGTGCTGTTAGCCAGTCAGTGGATGCCGCTGTTTTCCGACCCGCCGCTGACCTGGCTGTCGATGGCGCTGGTGTCGACGCTGGCTGGCAACCTGACCATCGTCGGCTCGGTGGCCAATATCATCGTCCTCGACACCGCCGGCCCCGACGGTCGCATCGGCTTCTTTCGCTTTCTGCGCTACGGCGCGGTGGTCACGCTGCTGACCACGCTGGGCTCGCTGTTTCTGCTGTACATCGAGCGTCGCTTGGGCCTGATTTAGCCGTTCTGGCCGCTCTAACCGAACGGCCGCTCCGGCCGCCCATTTTCATCGTGATTTCGCCGCATTTTCGACGGTGGCTCCGTGGTACAATCGAGCTGCCGAGACATGCTTTTTTCACTTCTTGCAGACCCCGGGGGGCGCGCTGCGGTACGGGACCGTGTGGTCCGGCAGGCCTTTTCCGGTCTGTGCTGGGCCGGGGTCGTGCTGAGCCTAGGTGGCGAACCCCACGCCGAAGCCAGCCCGGCCAAGTCTCCCCGACGAGGACTACGACGCGCCGCGGTCAGCCCCAAGCGCGAAAAGGCGCCAGCCCGGCCCACGCCTCCCCCCGCGGGCCGAGCGGTCGCGAGTCGCGGCGGTGGAAAGATCACGCCCCCGGGCGGCGGCGCAACGGCGACGGCCTCCACCCCGCGCAGCGATCCCGAGTTTGAGCCACCGCCGGCTGGCGAGGTCGCGGTGGGATGGGCCAGCCCGCTCTCTGGCCAGAGCAGCGTCAAGGTCCACGCCTATCCCAGCCATGGTTCTCCGACGCTGGGTGACATGCGCGCCGGCACCGCCATTGCGCTCAAGCTAGACCCCGCGCAGCGCGGCAGCGCCGGCTGTCGAGGCTGGCTACCGGTGCGACCGGACGGCTACGTCTGCGCCGATCAGGTGCGCGTCCAGCCCGGCTATCTATCGTCGCCCCCAGCGCAGGAGCGCGCCAACGGCTGGCAGCGCATGCGCTACGGCGTGGTGCGCGCCGACAGCGCGGTTTTGGCCCAGAAGCCCGGGGATCGGGGTGCCGCCACGGTGCGCGAAGCCGGCTATCTGCGCGGCGTGCTGCGACGCGGTGACGGCATCACCATCGTTCGCGAGCGCGACGAGCACGTGCAGATCTGGAGCCGCCACTGGCTGCGCCGCACCGATGTCACGGTGTCGATGCCTTCGCCGCTGTCGCCGATCAATATTCAGGCACTGCCGATCGGTCAGCGGATGATGCTGGCCTGGGTCGTGCCGCCCCCCGGCGAGACCGCCAGTCGCCTGTATTTACCTGGCGGAACTCCGTCGGTGATGCTGCCGCGCTACACGCCGATTTACTGCAGCGAGATTCGCCCCGGTCCCAGCGGCCATCCCGAGGCGGCGCGAGCCATCGTGCACCTGAGCGAAGATGCCCGCGCCCTGCTGGGCAGCAAGCCCGAGGCACAGGCCGCAGCCTTCGAGATCGATGCCAGTCAGCTTCGCCGCATGACCCCAGCGACTCCACCAAGCGGGGTTGGGGCTGACGAGCGCTGGATCGACATCTCGCTGGGCGAGCAGGTGGCGGTGGCCTATCAGGGCGAGATCCCGCTATTTGCGGCGCTGGTCTCGACGGGAGCGCACGGTGCGACGCCGCCGGGTACGTTCTGGGTCTATCGCAAGTACCTGTCGCAGACCATGGCCAACATGCGCGGCGCGGCCTCGCAGTACGACTATCGCGAGGTGCCGCACGCACAGTTCTTCAACGGCCGCATCGGCCTGCACGCGGTGCTGTGGCACGACATGCTGGGCAACCCCGTCAGCCACGGCTGCGTCAACATGAGCCCCGCCACGGCCGAGCAGTTCTTCTCGTTCACCAAGCCCGAGCTTCCCCCCGGCTGGCACACCGTAAACGGCGATCCGCCCGGTCGCGGCGCCCCCTGGATGCGCGGCACGCGCGTCGTCGTCCGCAAGTAGCGCCCCCCACCGCGTCGAGCCCCGTGCTATCGCTTTGCGCATGGCTGATGCGCCCCCCACCCCACGCCCCCTACCGCTGTGCGGCATCTTCGTCGGTGGTCAGAGTCGGCGAATGGGCGGTCATCCCAAGGGTCTATTGCCGGCACCTCAGCCCGACCAGCCACCAGAGCCAGCCCAGCCGCTTACACTGGTCGAGCGCCTAGCGACGCTGGCTCAAGCCCAGGGGCTGCCCGTTGTTCTCGTCGGACAGCACTCCGATTACGCCGGGCTGGGACTGCCGCTTTTGGCCGATCAGCCCCCCGGCCGCGGACCGCTGGGTGGCCTGATGGCGCTGCTCTTAGAAGCGCAGTCGCGGCAGCTTGAGAGCGTCATCGCGCTGTCCTGCGACCTGCCCTATCTTGATCACTCGCTGCTAGCGCGGCTGTGCCAGGCAGCGACGGCTGACTACGACGCCGTGGCGCCGCGCTGGACGCCGCCGGATCGCTCCCAGCCGATCTGGGAGCCCTTGTGCGCCCGCTATTTTTTGTCGTTTGTACCCGCTCTGCGCGCCGCGCTTTCTACCGATGGACCGTCGCTGCAGCGGCTGTTACAAGCGGCCCGCACGCTGCCCCTGGGCTTAGCACCAAGCGAAGTCGTTCAGGTCAAAGACTGGGACAGCCCTGCCGACCTTCCCGACGGCAGCAAGCCGCTCTTGCGGCCTCGATCGGCCTAACCTTTCGACGTTGACAGACGGGCGCGGCTACAAAGATACTGCCGTGCATGTCGTCTAGCTTGGGAGGGAGTCTGTCGCTCGCAGACTTCGATTGCTATGAGCCACGCAAGTGGAAGTCGAACGTCTACAACCGCGAGCGGCTAGAGGTGAAGCAGAAGCTCTTGGGGCTCGCTCGCGCCATCGCGGGCAGCGTGCTGGGGGCCGATGGTTCGCCGCTGTTTATCGAAGCCTCCGTCGAACATCCGGCGCTGTGGAACCACAAGCAGGTCGATTCGCAGAGCGTCTATTTTTCGCGCCATCAGACCGCCCGCAAAGAGCTCGACGGCTTCATCGATCGCAGCAAGCCCATGGCTTCTTTGATCGACGACCCGACGCCGCAGCACAACCACGTCTTTTTGGCCCTCACCGTCAGCCACGAGATGCTTGAGGTCTCGCTGCGTCTGCATCCCGATGCGCGCGTCGATCGCCAGAACTTCGAGCGCAAGCTCGATGACTACTACGAAGCCGAGCGCCTAGTCGGCCTGCTGTCGGTGCTGCCCGAGGGTTATCGCCTGGGGGTCACGCCGGAGCTACAGCCGCTGTCCGAGCTTGGCGGTGGCAGCCTGACGCTAGAGGCTCTGCACGAGGTCCTGGGCAAGCTGCCCCCCGGCGGCGCGCTGCCCATGCCCGGTCAGCTACCGCGGCTGTTTCACCTGGGCATCGCCCTGCCGCGCGAGCAGGCCTCGGCCTACACCGGCGACGAGCTAGCCGAGTGGATTTCCGGCCGACTGACTGAGCTAGCGCCCGTCTATCGCTTCCTCGCCTGGTCGCGCGACAACGACTTCGTGTCGATGCGGCAGGTGCTGGACAAGGAAAAGACGGTCAAGCGCCAGCGCGGTCTGCAGAAGGGCGATCGCGTGCGCGTGGTGCGCGGCATGCTGGCTGGCAAAGACGGTGTCGTGCAGGAAGTCGACGCCAAGGGACATCTGAAGGTCTTGGTTGGTAAGATGGTCGTCAAGATTGATGCTGCCGACGTCGACCGACCCGAGTCCTAGTCCTTCTCCATTTCAGTCTGTCCTGCGCGGGGGGCCGCTACAGCAGCGCGTACTGGCGCTGATTCTGTTTGTCGCCATCCTGGCCGTCTTTCGTCACCTGGCGCTGATCTTGGTGACGTTTGTCGTGCTGTCGCGCGCCCTGGCCTTCCTGGGCCTGGGGCTGGCCCGCCTGCTGGGTCTGCGCGGCCCTAAGGCCGAGCACCGCGGCGTGCTCTTGGTGCTAGCCCTGGGGGTGCTGCTGCTGTCGGGCTTGGCCTTTGTCTTCGTCAAGCAGGGCGGCAAGTCCTATCAGCAGTTTCTCAGCCTGCACAGCGGCCAGTCCCTGCCCGAGATCCTGCGCGACTTCCACGAGGATCTCTTAGAGCGCCTACCCGCCTGGCTGCCGATCGAGGGACTCAAAGAGCGCGTGCCGCACATGGTGCAGCCGGCCGTCGATTACCTGCGGGCCACCGGGCGCGTGCTGATGTACCTGCTCATCGGCCTGATCCTTTCGATTATTTACGTCCTCGATCGCAAGCCGGTCGACACCCTGTTCGCCGAGCTTCCCAGCGAGAGCGTGCCCGGCACGCTGCGACGGTACTTCGGCTATCTGTGCGAGGCGATCATCATCACCATCACCCTGCAGGTGCTGGTCGCGCTGGTGAACACGCTCCTCACCCTGCCGGTGCTGCTGGCGCTGCGGCTGCCGCGCATCCCGGCTTTGACCGCGCTGATCTTTTTTTCCAGCCTGGTGCCAGTAGTCGGCAACCTGGTCTCGGGCGCCGTGCTGATCGTCACCAGCTATCTGCACAAGGGGCTGTGGGCGGTGGCCTTCTTCGTCGTGACGACCTTTGTCCTGCACAAGATCGAGGCCTACTACCTAAACCCCCGCCTGGCCGCCCGACACGTCAACCTGCCGTCGCTGATCTTGGTGATCTCGCTGATCCTACACGAGCACGTCTTTGGCCTGGTCGGGCTGTTCCTGTCGTTCCCGGTGCTGTACATCGGCCTGAACATCCTGCACGAGCTGCGCGCGGCCCTCGGCAGCGACCCGGCTGCGGGCGACGGCCCCACACCGTCTGCCGGATCGCCTCCCGAGCGCGCCTCTGGAGCGCCCGACGACTCGCCAGCGGCAAGCGTGACACCGCGTAACAATTCCACTAAGAAACGGCGACGTTAGCCGGCCCAGCCTTTCCGCCTCTGTATTCGTCCCATCGTCGCAAGCCGCTTTTCGCTATGATGGCCCCAAGATGGTTAGGCTGCTTTTTTTGCTGCTGCTTCTTGCTGCTGTCCGCCCGGCTTGGGCCACTGAAGCCCTGCTGTTAGAGCCCAAAATCGACGGCCCAGCCCTGGCTGCCGAGATCGGCACCCTGCAAGAAAAAGCCATGGCCGCGCTCAAGGCGCAGGGCTTCGGCCTGATCGATGCGCGGGATGCGCAGAGCGTCGTCTCGGGCGAAGCCCAGCTTCGCGACTGCTTCACCGATCTGTGCCTGGAGCGCCTGGGTCGCCTAGTCGCCGCCAACATCGTCGTCCGCTACCGCGGCAAGGTCATCCTGCCGTCGGAGGCCTCGAAGTCCGCCGACAAGCAGCCGACCTGGAAGTTCCGCGTCGATGTGCTGGATGTCGAGATCGGCGCGACCGGCGCCCACCCCGAGGGCGACTGCACAAGCTGCACCGCCAAGCAGGCCGCCGAAAAGCTGTCCGAGCTGATCACGCAGGCCGTGCTAGAGACCGCGTCGCGACCGCGCGGCATCCTGGAGGTCCGCTCCGAGCCGGGTGGAGCGACGATCTACGTCGACGGCACCGAGCTAGGCGTCACGCCCTACAAGCGCGCCGCCTTCGCCGGCAAGCGCAAGGTTGTCGTCCGCCACGTCGGCTTCCTTTCGCAGCAGCACGAGACCGATGTCCCCGACGGCCAGAAGGCGCGGCTCGACGTCAAGATGGTGGCCGGGACCGATCCGGTGTCGGTGGTGGTCGTCGAAAAAGAGCGCGCCCCCATCTACAAGAAGTGGTGGTTCTGGACGGCGATCGCGGGCGGGGTCCTTGTCGTCGGCGCTGTCACGGCGGGCATTGTCGTCGCGACGCGGCCCAGCGTCAGCACTCCCGAGCGCATGTTGCCCGTCAACGTCCTTACGTTCTGATTTGTCCGCGGCCAGCCCCCTCCGGTCAGCCGCCCACAGGAGCACCCCATGGAACGCCCTCTGTCCCCGCAAGCGCCCTCGCGATCCGCTGCCTCGGGCGCTCATCGGCCACGGCGACTCTTACGCCTGGGCCTGGTCCTGAGCCTGCTCCTTATGGCCGGAGTCCCCTCCTGCGATGCGCCCGCCCCGACGGCGATCGGTCCGCTGGTGCGCATCAACCTCAAGCCGCTGCCGGCCAGTGCCAGCAAGGTATCGCTGAAGGTCAGCGCCGCGGGACGTGACAAGACCGCTGACTTCAGCACCACCCCCCTCGACATCCTGGGCGTCACCTTCGAGCCCGGCACCAACGGCCAAGCCGTACTCGACGTGCGAGTCTTCGACGCCACCGGCTGCCTCATTGGCAAGGGGCAGGCCTCGATCAGCCTGGCCAGCGACATCGACTACGAGCTACCGATCACGCTCGAAGAAGTGAAGTTCTGCGGCATGCCAGCTTCCAAGCTGATCGTTCAGCTGGTCAACGGCGCCGACGGATCAGGCAAGGTCTCTGGCCCCGGCATCGACTGCGGCGGCGGCGGCAGCGACTGCGAAGAGGTGTACCGAGCCGGAACGCAGGTCACGCTTACGGCCAGCGCGACGGTCGGCAACTTCATCGGCTGGACCGGCGGCTGCACCGGCGTCGGCGCCTGCTCGCTGACCCTGACCCCGGCCGGTGACTTCACAGTGCAGGCCTCGTTCGGCGTCTGCCGCGGCTGGTGCCCCGAGCCCAGCGGGGTCGCCGGCACCACGCAGCGCTGGACCGCCGTCTACGGCCGCAACACCACCGACATCGTCGCGGTGGGCTACAACGGCGCCATCACCCGCTGGGACGGGCAGAGCTGGAAGTCCGAGTTTTCCGGCACCACCAAGAACCTGTACGCCATCACCGTGCCGCGCGGCAGCACCAGCTACGTCGCCGTCGGCGAGAGCGGCACCGTCCTGGGCAATAGCGGGGTCGGCTGGTACGCCATCCCGGTCAACCCCGCCACCACCAAGGATCTTTTGGGCGTAAGCGGTGTGTCGGAAAACGAGATCCGCATCGTCGGCCAGGACGCCACCTTCCTGCGCGGCGATCTCAAGGGCTTCTCCGCCAGCGAGACCTTGCCGAGCAGCGCCACCGCCACCCGCGAGCTCAACAGCATCATGGTGCAGGTCAACAACGGCACCAGCGGCGAGTTCCTGATCGCCGGCAACACCGGCTACACCGCACGCCGCTTCTATATCGGGGTGGGCTACTGGGACGACGCCTCGCCAGGTGGCACCAAGAACCTGTACTCCGCCTGGTTCAGCAAGACCCGCCAGGTCGCCGTTGGCGAGGGCGGCCTTATCTACCGCCGCATCTACCAAGGGCTCAGCTGGCAGGGCTGGACGACCGAGACCTCGAACCTGACCACCGACCTGCGCAGCGTCTGGGGGGCCAGCGAAACGAACATCTTCACCGTCGGACTCAACGGAAAGATCCTGTTCTGGGACGGCAGCAACTGGACCCCCCGCACCACCACCACCACCGCCGATCTCTACGGCCTGTGGGGCACCAGCAGCACCAACGCTTACGCCGTCGGCACCCTCAACACCATCCTCCACTACGTCCCCTAACGTACCGGACTCAGTCTGCTACGCACTTTACCGCAAAGGCTCGGCGGCCTCGTCGCTGCCCGGCTCAGCGGGGCGGCTGTGTTCGCGGCGCAGGGCATCGCGGTTCAGCGTGCCGTGCAAAAGGTCGAAGAGCGGGATGGTGATGTTGAAGTTCCAGCGCTTCATGTTGCGCGGATCGTGATGGCTGCGATGCAGCGCCGACAGATAGCGAATCAGGCGCAGGCGCGCGATGGGGTGCTCGGCCGGCAGGTGATACGAAAGGTGCATCCACTCGTACTGCAGGAAGAACAGCACCGACGTGCACAGCGACAGCATGGCGCTGTTGCGATTGGTCAGCCAAGTGACCAGCGCCACCACCGGCAGCAGCATGCCGACGATCATCACGATGGCGAACCACGGCATCAGCACCAGCATCCACTCTTTTTGCGAGTGCATCGCCATCTCGTCGGCGGTGTAGATGACGTGGTGGGTGCGCTCGTGGCGCTCGTAAAGCTCGGCCAGGCCGGGCAGGCGACGGTGCAGGATGTCCTTGTGCGCGCGCCACTCGAAGCCCAAGGCGGCGATATAGGTGATCGGGATCGCCCATAGCTCGACGGCCCGCAGGTCGTGGATCAGCGACACCGCCCCGGCCAAGACGACAAGGCCAACCAGCGAGGGCAGCAGCAGATGCCGCCAGGGTCGATAACCGACCGGCACCCACTTGGCAACGAACTCCGCGCGACGGGCCTTCCGATCTCGCTCCATGTCGCTACCTTGCGGGAAGCGCCCCAGCCGGTCAAGCCGGCGCCGCCAAGTCGCGCTGCGCAAACGCAGAACGACGCGCTTCTTTACGAGCGACGGCGGGGACGTTACGCTGCCCTCATGTCTGCTGTGAGCACGGAAATCACGACGGGAACGGCGCCGGCGCGACGCGCGGCAGGGGGACGCTGGGCGCTGCCGATCACGGTGCTTTGGGCCTGCCTGCTCTTGTCGCTGCACAGCCGGTCCGCGGTCGCCGATCCGCTGGTCATGGGGCTGACCTCGAAGGTGTCGGCGCCGGATCGCCCGACGCTGTCACTGACCGCCAGTGAGTCAGTCAGCGACCTGCGCATCGACGTCGAGCCCGACAAGTCCGAGGGCGCTCAGGCCGAGAGCGCGCCGCAGAGCTTCAAAGAAAAAAAGCTCGCCGCCGGCAAGAAGGTGACCTTTCCCATCGGCAGCGGCCGCAGCGGCACGACGCACTGGCAAGGCATGATCCAGTGCCAGGTCGGCGGCAAGCTGTGGAAGCGCTCGATCAACTTCGACACCGAGGTCGGCACTCGCTTAGAGATCAAGTTCGATCCCAACTACTACTCGAAGCACATCAACCTCGCCGAGCACTTCGTCGAGGTGCAGTTTTCCGCCCCGGCCGGACGCGGCGAGATCACCGTCACCGCCGATGACGGCAGCGATGTCGGCAACGGCCAAGCGACGTTTTCTGGCGAGGCGCCCGACTCCTGGCTGCGCCTGTCGTGGACGCCCAAGGCCGCCAAGGATCCCGAGAGCGTCGTCCTGCGCCTAGCCATCAAGCTCTACGACAAGGATGGCAACTTCAGCACCATCGACCTGTATCCCTGGGCCGTCACCGTGCCCCACGTCGAGGTCAACTTCGCCACTGCCTCCGTCGAGATCGACGATGCCGAGCGCGCCAAGCTGGATGAGTCGCTGGCCAAGATCAACAAGGTCCTCGATCGCGTCGAGCGCACCCTGCTCTCGTTCGCCGAGCGCGGCATCGTCGCTTCGCCACCGCGGCCCAAGCTCTACGTCGCCGGCCACACCGATACCGTCGGCGGAGATCCCGACAACCTGACCCTATCCAAGGGCCGAGCCCGCGCCATCGCCCAGTATTTCCACTCGCACGGCTTCAAGATGCCGACCTTTTTCGCCGGCTGCGGCAAGCGCCTGCTGCGCGTCAAGACAGCCGACAACGTCGACGACGCCCGCAACCGCCGCGCCGACTACACGCTGGCCCTGGAAGCTCCCCCGCTGCCGGCCGGGATCGCCTGGCTGTCGCTCTTGCCCGTCAAGGGACGCTAGGGTGCGCGGCTCGCGCCTCACTCTGACCCCTCCACGCCGGCTCCTCATCTCGCATGGCCACTTCGCGTAAATCCGACGAAAAGCTCCCCGCCAAGAAGCGCAGCGCCAGCAAGGCCAAAGGCGCCAGCAAAGCCCCGCCACCGCCCGGCGATGGCTCGGCGCGCATCGTTCGCATCTGGCGCATCCTGCGCATCGTCGGGCTGCTCGGCCTGCTCGGCGGGTTCCTGGGCGTCTCGGTAGTGGCTGGCCTGTTCCTGTACTACACGCGCGGCGAGTCGCTACCGACCATCGACAAGATCAGCGAGTACCACCCCAAGGTGGTCACCCGCGTCCTTGCCAGCGACGGTCAGCTAATCGGCGAGCTGTTTGAAGAGCGCCGCACCGTCGTCCCCATCGAGCGCATCCCGCGCCACGTCATCAACGCCTTCATCGCCGCCGAAGACGCCCACTTCTTCGAGCATCCCGGCGTCAACCTCTGGGCCATGCTGCGCGCCATGGCGCAGAGCGTGGTGTATCGCCGCTCGCTGCGCGGCGCATCGACGATCACGCAGCAGCTAGTCAAGACCTACGTGCTCAAGAGCAACGAGCGCTCGCTGCGTCGCAAAGTGCAGGAGATGTATCTCGCGCTGCGCCTGGAAAAGATGCTGACCAAGGAAGAGATCCTCTGGCTGTATCTGAACCAGATCTCGTTTGGGCACGGGCGCTTCGGCATTGAAGAAGCGGCGCGCTATTACTTCGGCAAGTCGGTGAGCGATCTCGACGCCGGCGAGGCCGCGGTGCTGGCTTCGCTGCCCAAGGCGCCGGAAGAATTCGGCAGCGCACTGCGCGATGCCAAGGACCCCAAGCGCCAGACCCGCGCCAAGGAACGGCAGCGCTATGTGCTGTCGCAGATGGCGCGCTATCACTTCATCGCCATCGAAGAAGCCGATCGTCTGGCCAACGCGCCGATCCAAGTTGTGCGCGAACCGTCGTCGCTTATCGGCCTGGCTCCCGAGTTTGTCGACGAGGCTGAGCGGGCACTGGTCGAGCGCTTCGGTCAGGCTCGCCTGCCCTATCTGGGTCTCAATGTCCGCACCACCTGCGACATCAACGTGCAGCGCGCCGCGCGCCAAGCGCTAGAGCAAGGGCTGCAGCGCATCGACGAGCGGCAGGGCTATCGCGGACGCCTGCGACACCTAGCCGGAGCCGAACTCAAGGCCCACATCGACTCGCTGAAACGCGACTTTCCGAGTGGGCCGACGGTCGGCAAGACGGTCGAAGGCGTGGTGCAGAACATCGTCGATGGCGAGGGTGGAGCCGGCTGGGCCACGATGGACCTCGGGGCGAGCCGCGGCGTACTACCCCTTCCGGCGACGACCAATCCCCCCGATCGCTACAACCTCAAGGCCCTGCCCGCCAGCAAGCGCTTCGTCGAAGGCGACACCCTACGCGTACGCATCAATCGCCTGGGCCGCGAAGGCGCCATGCTGTCGCTGGAGAGCGGGCCGCAGAGCGCCGTCATGGTCATCGATACCGAGCGCCGACACGTGCTGGCGATGATCGGCGGCTATGGCTATGCCCGCGGCTACTTCAACCGCGCCCTGCGTGCCAAGCGGCAGCCCGGCTCGGCATTTAAGCCCTTCCTGTACGCGACGGCGTTCGAGTCGCGCAAGTGGACAGCGGCCAGCGTGCTCAATGACTCGCCGCAGGTCTACGACCTGCCCGATCTCAAGTCGTGGGCGCCGAAGAACGCCTCGGATCATAAGCAGTTTATGGGCCCGGTGCGGCTGCGCGTGGCCCTGGCGCATTCGCTCAACACCGTCGCTTCGCAGCTGATCTACGACCTCAAGCCGAACCCGGTGATCGCGACAGCGCGGGCCCTGGGTATCGACTCGCCGCTCGAATCAAACTATGCGCTGGCGCTGGGCTCGTCAGCGGTCTCGCTGATCGAGCTGACCAATGCCTACGCCAGCCTGGCGGCACGTGGTCGCCGGGCCGACCCGATGTTTGTGCTGCAAATCGGCGACGAAAAACCGCTAGAGCGCGAGCTAGCCCAGGTCGTAAGTCCCGAGCTTTCGTTCCTGATGTCGCACGTCATGCAGAGCGTGGTCGAAGAAGGCACCGCCGCGTCGATCAAGGGCAAGCTGAAGCGCCCGATCGCCGGCAAGACCGGCACCACCAACAGCAACAAGGACGCTTGGTTTGTCGGCTACAGCCCCGACGTCTGCACCGGCGTGTGGGTCGGCTTCGACGACAGCCGCCCGCTCGGTGAGCGCGAACAAGGCGCCCGCACCGCTCTGCCGATATGGCTCGACGTTATGCAGGCCGCCCTGCGCGATCGCCCCCCGCAGCCCTTCGTCCAACCCGCCGGCATCGTTGTCGAGCGCATCGATCCCGCAAGTGGCAAGCGCGCCGCCGCCAACGCCCCCGCCCTCGACGAAGTCTTCCTGACCGGCACCGAACCGCAAGAACAGGCCCTCGCCCCCGGCGAACGCGACCCCAACACGTTCAATATGGACAGTGAGTAGCTATCGGTTCTCGACGACCGTGCGCAGCACAAAATCCTTGAGCAGCTGATTGCGCTGATCTGGACTGCCGGCCAAGACCAAGCTCTGTAGCTCAGCTCGCGCAAGCAAGACGACCACCTTGTCTTCTTTACGGTTCGCAGCCAGGGTGCTGTCGACACCTGCGGTGAAGCCTTCCAGGGAGACAAAAAATCCTAGCTTGCAGCGTCCTTGTCGACGGGAAATGACCTGCAAGAAGCGATCAATCTCGATAGGCTTCGCTTTCGTTGATCGGTTCTTGCATTCGACCACGATGAGCTGCGACTCGCGCTTCCAGAACGCATCGTCTGATTGATTGATGATCACCAGATCGATCTCTTCATCGGGGCTTTGACGATTGCGGACCGTCTGCTCGAACCCAGGGATCGAGCGCCACAAAACCAGCATCAGTTCTTCTAACAGCGCACCTTTTTTTGCCGGTTCGGCTCGGCCGTGACTGCGCCCCAGAGCTCGACGAGAGTCGCTTCGCGGTTGCCATTGGCTAGGGAGGCCATGCGGGCTTCGCGCGCCGGCTCTAGCGCATTGCGCAGCTTCGCGAGCAGCAGAGCTTCGAAAACACCTCGTAGCTCCTTCCTCAAACACACGCTTAACCAAGGACAAGCCCAAGCCAGTGCTCTCGAAGTTTTGGCTGACGCCGGCTTGGAAAATGCGACCGCGCTCGGACTCTGGAACTCCTCGACCATCGTCATCAATGCACATGACAACAGCCTTGCTCTGTTCATCCAGAGTCATCCCGACCTGAATACGGCGCAGGTCTGCTCCGCCATGCTGGATCGCATTTTTGACCATGGCGCGAACGGCCAGGACAAACTGATCTCGACGACCCAACAGCAACGGCAGGGCGCTGGTCGGCGGCGATTCGATAGCAACTTGGCTGGTGAGGCGTAGCTCAGCAAGAGCGCGTTGCGTGCTTCGTGCGCCACCATCCGCGCAGTGCTCGCCGTAGCCTCTGCGGCAGACGAGCGAACCGCGACCTCGATGCCATCGACCGTCTGCATCGCTGAAGATACCAAGTCACTGCACAGCGACTCGGCTAGCAACGCAAGGGGGGTCTTGTTGGGCGAAATCAGCTCTCGTAGTAGCTCTTGGCCCAAGGGGGTGACTGACCAAACGTCGTATGAAAATCCAAGATGATTCTCTTCTGCAACCGACAGGAGTCCTGGGCTGACCAGTCGGTTCGCCGTGTTCTCGTGACAGGGATAGCTGGCGGGGACCGACGGATCGATCTCTGAAGCCCAGGTACCTGCAGTGAGAATCGCTTCTGCACTCTCTTTAGATCTCTGGATCAAACGGTCCGAGCGCCAGCCGAGCTTCCACCTGCAGCAGCCACCGCACCGCATCGCGACCTTGCAGCTGTTGCAGGATCTCGCCGATCGAGCTGATTACAGCCCGACCTTCCCCCCGCACTGTGAGCTGATTGCTTACTGCGTATTGCACAGCATCTTCCAGCTTTCACCTCTCTCGACGCGATTCAGCGTTCGCAGCAGCAGCCCACGAGCCCACGCTGGATCGATATCGGTTGCGGTGACTGCGGGCCGCACAGTCGGACCTTCTGCCAGCCGGTGAAGATAGGTCTTGAGCGCAACCAGGAAGGAGGCGTCACTCATGGCGCGCATTCATAGCAGTCATTGCGGCTGGTGCTGCCGCCGAGAGCCTCAGGCTCAGACTGGACCGTCAATTCTTCCGGAGACAGGCTGCGGTTGTGATAGGCAAGAGACATGCGCACCGTTTCAAAACCGTGGGGACATGAGCTGATCTGGGCGGAGACGCCGCGCTATGTGGGCAAGATCCTGCACATTAAGGCGGGTGAGCAGCTTTCGCTGCAGTATCACCAGCGCAAGGACGAGACGATCATGGTGTTGGCCGGGCGGCTGCGCTTCGAGCACGGCGAGGCCGATCAGCCGCTCGGCGCCGTCGAGCTAGGACCAAACGAGCCGTTTCGCATCCACCCCGGGCTGCGCCATCGCATGATCGCGCTCGCCGATACCGATGTGGTCGAGGTATCGACTCCCGAGCTAGACGATGTCGTGCGACTAGAAGATCGCTACGGCCGCACCGGCACCTCGACGCCATAGCCGGAAGTCCCCTCCCTGGGTATGCCGATAGGCGCGGAAACACAGACCTTTTCTTCCATCTCAGCGCTGCTGTCGGCGCTGACCTTGGTGTTGCTCGGCGCAGTGCTGCTGAGCCGCAGTCGACGGCCGGCATATCGCGCGTTCATCGTGCTGTGCGGCAACGTGCTGCTCTGGCACCTGTTCAACATCTTTCGCGGCGGCGATCGCTCGTCGTACCTGGCGCTGTCGGCGCAGATCGCGCTGCCGCTGACCCTGGTCGGCTTCCTGCGCACTTGGCTCAGCAGCGGGCGCGATCTCGGCAGCGAGCCCCGGCGCAGCGTCGGTGCTCCACGCTATGCCCTGTTCATCGTGCTGCTGTCGGAAGTGGCGCTGGTCTACGCCTACAGTACGCGAGAGAGCAGCAGCCCACCGGCCCCGACGCGCATCTGGGTGCTGCAGCTACCGTCAGTGCTGCGGGTGGCGACGCTGTTTGCGCTGTACGGCGCGCTGTCCCCGCTGTGGACCGCCTATCGCAGCACGCTTTCGCGCGTCGATAAGCGACGCCTGCTGTACCTGATCGGGGTCGGCGCGCTGAGCATCACGGCCGCCGCGCTGGACTATCTGCCGTCGCCGCTGGGACGCGGTGGGCCAGCCATCGGCAGCTTGCTGACCATCGTCTACCTGTACTTCCTGCAGCAGACGCTGGTCATGGATCGCCTGCTCGATATCAACGAGCTTCTCGGTCGTGTCGTCGTGCTGTCGGCCTTCGTGCTCTTGCTGTCGGCAGTGCAGACGGTGCTGACGCTGATCGGCGTGCAGCCGCAGCAGGTGGTCACGGTGGTGGCCTTCCTGATCCTGCTGCTTTACGAGCCGCTGCGCATCGTCCTTGAGCGCCAGGTACAGCGCATCACCACGCGCGAACGCACCGAGCTTCAGCAGTCGCTGGGCGAGCTTCGTCAGCTCTTGCCGAACGTCATCGAGCCGCGCGAAGCGGTGCGCCTGGTGCTGGCGGTGTTCGAAGAGACACGACGACTGACGCAGGCCGCGATCTATCTTTTGGAAGCGGACGGCAGCGGCTACGAGCTGTCGGGATCGTTCGGTAGCAGTCGCCCCGTCGAGCGGCTGGATGCCGCGGCGCGTCGGCCGTTCTGGTCGCGGCTGATCGAGAACCGCCAGCCAATCACACTGGAGCGCCTGCAGTACGAGCAGGGTCAGCTGGGCCACAGCGACGCCGCAGCCATCGAAAACGTCGATGCCATCGCCCGCGTCCTTTTGGAAGTGCAGGCCAGCGCGGTGGTCGGCATCTTTGGCGGCGGCCTGGGCAGCCCCAACGCCGGCAGCAGCAGCCCGGGACGGGCCAGCGCCGACTTCGGCTCGCCCGAGGTCCTGCTGGGCTTCCTGTGCATCAAGGACAAGGATCCCAGCGAGCGCTTAAACGACAGCTTCTCCGTCGGAGATCTCGATATCTACGCCGGCATCGCGGCGCAGCTTTCAATTACCCTGCAGAACTCGAAGCTGTACGACCGCATGAAAGAGCGCGATCGCCTAGCGGCGCTGGGCCAGATGGCCGCTGGTCTGGCGCACGAGATCCGCAACCCGCTGGGTGCGATCAAAGGCGCGGCCGAGCTGATCGCCCCGGATCGCAACGGACGCCTGCCCAGCAACGAAGACGTCGCGGAATTTTCCGGCGTCATCCTGGAAGAGACGCGCCGCCTGGGCCGCGTGGTGTCGCAGTTTCTGGACTACGCGCGACCGCTGCGCGGTGACTATCAGCCGATCGATATCAACGACGTCGTGCGCCGCACCGAGGCGCTCTTGCGACCGCTGTCCGAGCAGATGAAGAACGACAGCGATCCCGGCTGGCAGCCGCCCGAGATCGTCATGCAGCTCAGTCCTGATTTGCCACGCACGCGCGGCGATGCCGAGCAGCTTCGTCAGGTGTTTCTCAACCTTGGCTTAAACGCGCTGCAGGCCATGGCCGATGCGCACAACGCGATGAGCACAAGCCCAGCCGGCAGCGAGACCGAGCTGCCGCGCGGGCGACTGAGCATCAGCACCGGCCTGCGACACGGGGGCCGCCTGGGTGGACCGTCGCAGCACATCGAGGTGCGCTTCAGCGACACCGGCCCCGGCCTGGATCCGGCGGTGCAGAAGAACCTGTTCATCCCGTTTTTCACCACCAAGGAACGCGGCACCGGCCTGGGCTTGGCCATCAGTCAGCGCATCATCGAAAACCATGACGGTTTCATCGAAGTCAGGACGCGCACCGCTGGCCCGCCCAGCAACAGCGGCACGCTGCCGACCATCCCGCTTTCCCCCAGCGGTGCGCCGGGCGCCATCGCGCCGATGACCGGCAGCAGCACCACCGGCAGTACGCCGATCGCCAGCAGCGGCACGACGTTTCTGGTCGTGCTCCCGGTCAGCGCAGAGTAATCAACGCAAAGTCGGGAATGGTCACCGGCTTGGCGGTTGCCGGGGTCTGCGCACCGTCGGTCAGTTCGCGAACGCGCTCGCTGACGTATAGGTCAAGCATGTTGACCGTTACTCGTCCGGTGTGGCGAAAATCGGCGCTGCCGCGCAGGCCCTCGATCAGCGCCAGGGTAAAGGCACCGTTCTTCCACTGCGGTGACTCTTGCGAGAGCTGACGGCCCGTCGAAGCGGCCATCACCACCAGGCCCTGCTCGACCCCGGCCAGATCGCCGACAAAGCGCGTCACATCGCCGGCCTGGTGCCCGGGATCGTCTCCCGCTGAGACCGTCGCCGACCCTGACGCCGCCGTCATCGCCGGTGCTGGCACCTCTGCCGCCGCGCTGCGACCCCGCCGCACCGACAGCACATTGCCCGAGTGACAGGTATCCAAGAACAGCAGCGCCCGGCTGGGCAGGCTGCTTAGCACCCGCTGCAGCTCCGTCGCGGAGAGACCCGTCTGCGACAGGCGAGTCAGATCGATGTCGCGCGGCAGGAAAAGATACTGGCCACTGCCCGCTTCGTTGACGCCATGCCCAGCCAAAAAGATCAGCGCGGTGTCGTCGGCCTGCAGCTTAGAGGCCAGCCAGGTAAAGCCCGCGCGGATGCCGCTTAGGTTGGCCTCTCCGTCGGTGATGACCCGCACCAGGACCTCGCTATACAGGCGCCCGCCCAGCTCTTTGAGCACGCGACCGAGATCGTTTGCATCCTTGGCCGGGTAGGTCAGCTGCAGCTCGGGACGGGCATAGGCACCGACGCCCACCGCCAGCACGACCAGGCGGGGACGCTCGGCAGCGACCGCGTCTTTGCCCGCCGTGCTGCTGACGTGGATCACCGCTGGCACCGAGGCTCCGACGCTGCCCTCGGCGTACACGGCAATCGAGCTCTTCCCGGCCGGCAGCGCCACCGGCACGCTGTAGACCTCGACCCCGCGGCTCCCCGCACCGGCCCCCGCCGAACCAGCCCCCGCGGCATCGCTGCCGATATCGACCACGCCGCGCGCCTTGCCATCGAGCCGGCCATTGACCAGCACGCGCAGCCCGCGGATCGTTTGCCGCACTGGGCTGTGGACCATGACCCGCAGCGTCACCTGGCCATCGCTCACCGTCGTGCCATCGCTGGGCGAAAGGATGGTCGCCACCGGCGGCAGCATGCCGCGTAGCTGCACCGACTCGACGGGCTTAGGCGGATCCATGCGCCCCGGGCGGGGACCCGGCGGCAGCCGGGCGGGAGTATGGCTGCCCTGAGGCGTGCTGGTGCCATGACCCAGGGGACGCTCCTCTGGCTCCGGCGTGTCGCCAGCCGTCACCACGTCGCTGACCATCGGCAGGCTGGCTGCCACCCGCGGCGGGTTGTAGAGCTTGGCGACGAAGCGCTCTAGCGGAAACAGCGTCGCGGCCTGCGGCTGCGCCGGGTTCACCTGCCAGCCCACCAGCGAGGCGCCGGCGATCGTCGCGGCGTAGTGACCGTGTGGCTGAAACATCACCCAGCGACGTCGGTCGCGGTGCAGCACAAACGACACGAGCGGCTGACCATCGCCGGCGCTAAACCAGCGTAGGCTGCCATCGCTCAGTGCCGCGACCAGATAGCGTCCATCGCCGCTGTAGTTCACGGCCAGGGCGCGGGCGGGGAGCGGCGTCTCGAAACAGGGGCTGGGCAGGTTCCCAGTGGTGACCGACGGTGGCTGCAGGCAATCGCTGGTGCCGGCACTGCGCTCAAAGGCGAAGCGCCGCAGCGCCCCGCTGGTCCCCAGCACAAAGCTCCGCCCATCGGGCGAGACGGCCAGGGAGTGCGGCTCCTCGCCGCGAATCGGCAGCGCCGCCCCGTCGAGCGTCACCATCGTCGCACGCCGCCAGCCATTTAGCGTGTGGGCCGCCGGAACCTCGATGCGCGGTGGATGCAGACGCTCGGCGACGGGCTTGCCGAGCTGCAGCCGCGACTCGCGCACCAGCTGATCCAGCGCAAAGCCATAGCTGTCCCCCGGCTTGGGGCCGTAGCGCAGCCAGACTCGCGCGCCGGTGTCGTCGGTGTACAGCTCTGTCGGGTCGGTCGGCAGGAGCGCGTCCGAGCCCTGCTGCAACCGTACCTGCCCGTCGGGCGAAAGCAGCGTAAAGCTGGCATCGGCGCTACCTACAAGGATGCTGCCGTCGGGCAGGAGCTGCGTGCTCTCAATATCGGCCGGCCCCTGCCACAGCGGCACTGCGCGGGGCGACTTTTCGATCAGCACGCGCAAGACCACCCCGCCGCCCGGTGCCTGCGCCAAGCGCGAGCGATTGCCGGCGTAGATCAGGCTCTTGCCATCCGGAGCCCAGTCGATCGAGCTTGGCCCCACGTCACCCTGGGCTGCCAGATCTACGGACTGTAGCAGCTTGATACTGTGGCTATCCCGTATCTCGATGCGGCCGCGCTCGGTAAAGCTAATCGCCAAGCGACTGCCGTCGGGAGAAACGCGCACCGAGTACGAGCCCAGCGCCGTCCGGCTGGCGGCACCGCTGGCGATATTCAAGGGCGTATACTTACCCTCTCCGCTCCGGATCCGATCTTTTGCGTAAACGCTCAGCCCGCTGCTGTTCAGCAGGAAGGCGCGCCCATCGGGGGCAAAGTCGGCGTCGACAAACAGCGACTGCGCGATGTCGCTTCCGGCGCTCTCGGATGCCGCCGACGGCTCGGCACCGAGCTCGAAGAGCCGCGCCCCACCGAGCCTCATCAGGCCCGCCTTGCCCGACAGAAACAGCAGGCGACTGCCGTCGCGGCTAAACACCAAGCGGAAGCCGCGGTCGAACTCTGGCGAGCTGGGCGCACCGGGCAGGCGACGCACCAGCCGTCCCGAGCTGACGTCGAATAGATAGACGCCGCTACCGCGCCCCTCGGCAGCATCCCAGTAGCGCAGCGAACCCGCGACGGCGATGTGACGGCCATCGGGGGCAAAGGCCAGGGCAGAGATGCGACCTTCGGAGCCCACGTCCTGGCTGGGGGGACGCAGCGTGCGCAATAGCTCGCCGGTCTGGCTGTCCCACAGCCGCACCACCCGATCCAGCCCGCCCGTCGCCAAAAATCGCCCATCGCGCGAGGCCGCCACCGCCGTAATCGCCGAGTGATGCGAGCCCAGATCGACGCGCAGCGTGGCCTTGTCGATGAGGTCGGCCGGTGACACCGAGGCCGCCAGACTCAGCGCTCCGGGATCGTGCCCGGTGAGGCCCCAAGCCAGAATAAGCAGTCCCACCCAAAAGAGCCCGCGAGCCCGCACCTGCCGTCCCTGCCGAGTCACGCTGCACCTGCCTCCTGTCCCGGCATTTTCTCATTAATCGGCGTCGGTGCGCTCGGCGTTCATCGGGCGTTGTTCATGAGGGGGGTCGCGTGGCCGACCGGGGCCCCCCGGCGCTCGTGGTAGCGTGCCAGCATGGAGATGCGGAAGCTGTGGGCGCCCCAGGTGCGACTAGAGACTGGCTGGGCCCAGGACGTGCTGATCGAATGCGACGGCCGCGGCCACATTGCGGCGCTACTGCCCGACTGCCCCGAGGCCTCGCTGGCTCCGACCGTCGAGCGTCTGCGCGGTCCCGTCCTACCCGGCCTGGTCAACGTCCACAGCCACGCCTTTCAGCGCGCCATGGCGGGGTTTGGCGATGCCGCGGCCGCCGGTCGCGCTGGCCCCCCCGGCGACAACTTCTGGACCTGGCGCGAGGTCATGTACCGCTTCCTCGCGACGCTGGGACCGGCGGAAGTCGAAGCCATCGCCACCTGGCTTTACATCGAGCTTCTGCGCTGCGGCTTCACCACCGTCGTCGAATTCCACTATCTGCACCACGACGCCAGCGGTCGCCCCTACGCCGATCGCCTGGAGCTTTCGACCTGTCTTCTGCGCGCCGCCGAGCGCGCCGGGATCGCGCTCACGCTCTTGCCCGTCTTCTATGCGCACAGCGGCTTTGGGGGCGCCTCTCCGACGGAGGGCCAGCGACGCTTTGTCCACGATGTCGACGGCTTCCTGCGGCTCTATGACGACCTTTCGGCCCACCTAGCCGGGCGGCCGGCGACTGTGCCGCTGCGCCTTGGCATCGCACCGCACTCGCTGCGCGCCACCACGCCCGACGAGCTTGCGGCGATCTTTGCCCACGTCCACCGCGTCGATCCGCGCGCCCCGGTGCACATCCACGCCGCCGAGCAGCCGGCCGAGGTCAGCGCCTGTCAGGCCAGCCTAGGTGCCCCGCCCGTCGCCTGGCTTTTGGACCACGCCGGCCTGGATGCCCGCTTCTGCCTGATTCACGCCACGCATATGACCCCCGATGAGTGTCAGCGCCTGGCCCGCAGCGGGGCCGTCGCCGGCGTCTGCCCGACCACCGAAGCCAACCTGGGCGATGGCCTGTTCGCCGCGCCATCATTTCTGGCCGCAGGCGGACGCCTGGCCATCGGAACCGATAGCCACGTCGGCGTCGATCCCTTTGCCGAGCTTCGCCTGCTGGAATACGGCCAGCGCCTAACCCGCGGACGCCGCGGCGTGCTGAGCATCGACGGACGCTCAGTCGCCGCAACCCTGTTCGACCGCGTCGCCGCAGGCGGAGCCCAAGCCGCCGACCAACCAACTTCTCGCATCTCAGTTGGTGCCCGCGCCGACCTGATCGTCCTTAACGACGATCACCCCGATCTCGCCGGCCGCCACGGAGACGCCCTGCTGGATGCCCTAGTCTTCGCCCCCACCCCCGCCCCGCAGCTAATCCGCGACGTCTGGGTAGCCGCCCGCCCCATCGTCACCGCCCATGAGCACCCCGCCGCCCCGCCAGCCGCCCAAGCCTACAAACAAACCCTAGCCCGCCTAACCTAACCCCCCCAAGCCGCCAAGCCGTGTTTACAAATTCGCTCCCCCGCCAAACAGCCAAAAGGCTGGGGCCGCAGCGGATCTCATTTTTTCGACGCCCCGGCGAAAAAAGGAGGCCGCGTCCGCGGGGGCCAAAGCCGTGCAGCAAGGTCCGCCAAGGGCACCCACAGCCCAATTTGTAAACACCCCCTACCGCACCGCCTGCGCCGCCGCAATCGCCAAAAGCGGCAACCGCAGCGACGGCCCGCTGCAAAACGCAAACCCCGCGTTCTCACAGAACGCGACGCCAGCCGGAGCAATCGCGGGCGATCCGACTTCGCTATCGCACAGCGCAATCGCTAGCCCAGGTCGCGCACTCGAAAGGGTCGCTAACGCCTCGGCCAACGCTGAACCTTGGCTGCGATGCCAGTCAGGCGGAGTCGCCGTAATGGCCAAAACCGCCACCCCAGACAGCGTCGGCAAGAGCTGACCCGAAGCCGCCGCAGCAATCACTTCCGCGATCGATAACAGCAGGCCCAGCCTCGGCTGACTCGACGGGCCGAAGCGCGCGCTCAGCTCAGCAGACAGCGTCGCAAGAGACGCCGAGCGCTCTTCCGCTGCGACCGTGTGGGCTGGCCACAGAAAGGTCAGCTGCGCAGCCAGCGATGAAAAACTCCGCTGCACCACATCCAGGACGGGCCCAGGGTCGCGGGCCGGCAGCCAGATCACCCCTGGCCGATTGGTCAGAAGCGGCGACAAGCGCAGCGACTCCGCCTGCGGCCCCAACAAGAGCCCCGGACGGCGCAGCACCCAACCTTCGGCTGACAGCGACTCTGCCATCGTCAGATCGGCCAGCCGATCGATCGAGGCGTAGACCCGCATTCGCCGTCGTGCCTCAGCGATCTTCAGCAGCGCGTGCAGCGCCTGATTGTCTTTGAGGTTAGCGACCGACAGCGGCACCTCGCCCAGCAGCACCTCGCCGGTGTGGCCATTCAGCGTCAGGATGTCGCCGCGGCTCAGGCTGTGCTCGCGGGTCTGCACGGTCCCGGCTCGCGCATCGATCTGCAAGCTGCCGGTTCCGACAACCGCACAGCGTCCCAGGCCACGCGCCACCACCGCCGCGTGCGAGGTCAGGCCTCCGCGCGCCGTCAGCACCCCCGCCGACAGCCGAATGCCCACGATATCGTCGGGCGAGGTATCGATGCGCACCAGGATCGGCGGCCGCTCGGCACCAGCCCGCACCTGCGCTTCGACTTCGGCGCTGGACAGCGCGATGGGACCAATGGCCACGCCCGGCGAAGCCGGCAGACCGCGAGCCACCAAGGTCCGCGGCGTGTCCTTCGCGATCGTCGGATGCAAGAGCTCTACCAGGCGCCCGGCGTCGACTCGCGACAGCGCCTCGGCGGGCGGCAGGATGCCCTCGCGCACCAGGTCTGCCGCGATGCGCACCATCGCCTGCGCACTCCGCTTGCCGGTGCGCGCTTGCAGCAGCCAAAGCTGACCGCGCTCGATGGTGAACTCGATGTCTTGCATATCCCCGAGCCGACGCTCCAGCAGATCGGCGTGCTGCAAAAGCTGAGCGTAGGCGGTCGGGGCCGCCGCCTGTAGCTCGGACAGCGGATGCGGAGTACCGGCGCCACTGACCACGTCTTCACCCTGGGCGCACAGCAAAAACTCGCCGTAGGGCGCGGTCCCCGTGGTCGAAGGAGCATGCGGTGACGACACGCGCGCCGCCCCAGTTGAAGGATCGCGGGTGAACAGCACGCCGGTGGCCGAGCGCTCATCAAGGTTGCCGTAGACCATGGCCTGCACGACGACCGCCGTGCCCAGATCAGCCGGCAGGCCGTACAGCCGCCGATAGTCGCGGGTCCGTGCCGAGTCCGTCGAGCGCAGCACCCCCCAGATCGCCCAGCACAGCTGCGAAGGCAGATCATCGGGGACCACGACTCCGGTGCGGGCGGTCAGCTCGGCTCGCAGCTTCTGGGCCTGACTGACTAGCGCGGCATCGCTGGGCGGCGGCTCGTGCTGGGCCTCACGCCGCGCCAGAGCCGTCACGTTCCCCAGCATGCTGCTGGCCAGCCAGTCGGCTTGCGCGCCAGCCGCCCCGGTCCCGCCCTCCTCCGCCACGCTGAGCAGGGCCTGGCAGAACTGCTGCATGAAGCGGCAGTAGCAGTCCAAGGCAAAGCGACGACTGCCGGCCCAGGCGGCAAAGGCGGGCAGCCCTACCGTGCTCAGCCCGACGTTGAGGATGCTGGTCAGCATGCCCGGCATCGACTGCGCCGCGCCCCCGCGCACCGAAAACACCGGTGGCCGCCCGCGATCTTGCGCGAAGGTCTCGGTCCCCGCTGCCCCCGACAGGGGCTCCGAAAGCTGGCTCTGAAGCTCGCTCCACAGCGTCGGCCACAGCGCAAGAAAGCGGTCGCGCGCCTGCCCCACGGCGGTCGGCTCGCCAGCCGAAAGGAAAATCTCGCGCCACAGCTCGCTAGGCAGCACCACGCCGGGCGGCACGGGCAGCGCAAGCTGACGCATGCGCAACAGGCCCGCAGCCTTCTGACCCATCCGCGCGGGCTCGGCCTCCGTCTCGGGCGCAATCGGAAGAACGTAGGTCGTCACGGGAATCGCGGCCGGATACTAATCCAGCTCCCCCCCGAGTCCCACAACTCGTTCCTTGACAGCGCATCCCGGCCCCGGCAAAGGTGGATTTTGAAAATGAAAATGATTTTCATTTTCGTAAACTCCCCGTCCACCCTCCTAAATCAAGGAACCCGGCATGCGCACTGTCCTTGCCTTTTTCACCTTCACCTGCCTGATTGGCGCCTGCTCTCCGTCGGAGCATGTGCACAACCACGAAACCCAAAGCTGCACGCTAGGCCCGCTACCCGGAAGCTATGACAGCCCCAGCTACGACACCAACACCGTCGTCGAACGCGATGTGCGGACGCGCTTCAAGGCCTTCCTGCAGCCGATGCGCGATGCCGAAGCCAACCTCGCCATCAAGCCGACCGCCGCCGAGCTAACCGCTCTTTACGAGGCTGGCAGCCCCAGCCTGCGCTCGCTTTCGAGCAGCTATTACCAGACCAAGGTCGATGCGCTGATCGCTGCCTTTGCGGCCGCAGCCGGCAACACGTGGACGCCGACTGCGCCACCTGCGGGCCCAGGCGGCAAGTACGGTGCGAATATCTTTTCGGCGGATGGCACCGACCTGCGACAGGCCATCGAAAAGGGACTGTTTGCAGCCGCGTTTTATCGTCACGCGCTCACCCTGCTGGACGCGCCGATCACCGAGTCCACCATCGATCGCAGCATCGCCAGCTTTGGGGCGCACGCCAGCTTCCCCGGCGACACCGCTGCCGCCCAGAACCCCGACGAATTCAGCGCTGCCTATGCCAAGCGCCGCGACAAGCGCGATCCGCAAAACCCCGGCGTCTATTTGCGCTTCAAAAACGCGGCCATCCAGGCCCGTGCCGCGATCGTGGCAGGCGATGGCTGCATCGCCGAGCGCGACCAGGCCCTGCAAGCGATGCGTGGCGAGTGGGAGCGTGCTCTTGCCGCAACCACGATCTACTACTTCAACGACACCATCAAGAAGCTTAGCGCCACAGCACCGACGGCAGCCGACCTGGCGGCGGGCCTGCATGGTTACGGCGAAGGCGTCGGCTTTATCCACGGCTTCCGCACCCTGCCGACGGCACAGCGCATCATCACCGACGCGCAGATCGACGACTTCCTGAGCCTGGTGGGGGCACCGAGCAGCGGCAGCGTGACCTCGTATCGCTTGGTGACCGATCCGGCGAGCGAGCTACCCAAGCTGAGCCTGGGCATCCAGCGCCTAGCGACGATCTACGGCTTCAGCGCGCAGCAGGTCGAAGACTTCAAGACCAACTTCTAGGTGGCCCGACGATGACGCTGTTTCACGCGACGCTGGCCGCGCTGCTGGAGCCAATCCGCGCCCTCCTCGATCCCAGCAAGCGAGTGTTTGTGCCGTTTCTTCTCGGCGCGCTGGGGATTGCGCTGTGGGCGGGAGCCCGATCCGGGCCACGCGCAGCGTGGACAGGGCAGCTCTTTCCGCGCGCCATTTATCTGCATCCCTCGGCGGTGCTTGACTACAAGCTGCTGTTCGTCAAGGCGCTTTTGCGGACGCTGCTGTTCGCGCCGCGGTTTCTGTCCACGGTGTCGCTCACGGCCGCCGTCACGGTGGGCCTGCGGGGATGGCTGGGGGCCGCGCCGTCGTCGTCGCTGTCCGCCGTTTCTGTCGGCGTGCTGTACACCCTGGCCTGCTTCCTGTTCGATGACTGGAGTCGCTACGCGCTGCACCGCGCCATGCATCGCTTTCCCCCCCTGTGGGCGCTGCACAAGGTGCATCACTCGGCCGAGGTGCTGACCCCGCTTTCGCTGTATCGCACACATCCGATCGAGAGCCTGCTCAACACACTGCGCGGCACGCTGAGCTTGGGCTTGGTGAGCGGCGTCTTCGTCTGGGGCTTTGGGGCCCGCGTGCAGGGCTGGCAGATCCTGGGGGTCGATGCCATTGGCTTTGTCTGGAGCCTGCTCGGTGCCAACCTGCGCCACTCGCACATCTGGCTGTCGTACGGGCGACGCTGGGAGCACATCTTTCTGAGCCCAGCGCAGCATCAAGTGCATCACAGCGTCGCAGCCGCGCATCGCGATCGCAACTTCGGCACTGTGCTGTCGATGTGGGACTGGCTGGGCGGATCGCTTTACACCACCTCGACCCGCGAAGAGCTGCGCTTTGGCCTGACGGCGGATGAGCCGCGTCCGCGCGACACCATTGTGTCGTTGCTGCTGTCGCCGCTGCGCGAGTCGCTGCGGGCAGTGCAGATTGCCGGGCTGGAACGCAGGCTGCGCCCGCTGCCCGTGCTGGCGCTCATGGCCCTGCCCCTCAGCTGCGAGCTGGGGACGCGCGTCGATCGGGCCCCGCTTTTGCGGGCTTTCGCCGACTGCAGCGTGGCCACCTATCGCGACTTCGCAGAAGCGGCCGATCTGCTGTCGAGTGCGACGCTGGCCGCCGCCGATGCACCCGGCGCCGCGACGCTGAGCATGGCGCGGGGGGCCTGGAACGCCGCCATCGATCGCTGGCAGCAGGCTGAGCTCTTACAGATCGGCCCTGCGGCCACTGCCCCCAGCCTGGGCGCCCAGGGACGACGGGCTGCGATCTACAGCTGGCCCGAGGTCAATCGCTGCCTGATCGAGCAGCAGCTGGTGAATCAGACGTACCAGGGCGAGCTCTTCGCCGTCACGCCCGAGAACACACGCGGCCTGGCGGCGCTGGAATACCTGCTGTTTTACGAGGGCAGCGACAATACCTGCGAGCCAAGCGCGGCGATCAACAGCGGCGGGAGCTGGGCGGCGCTGCTGCCCGATGAGCTACCCCGACGCAAGCTGGCCTACGCCAAGGCCACTGCTCGCGACGTCGCAGAGCGTGCCCACAGCCTGCTTGCGGCCTGGCAGAGCGAAGGGTTTGCCACGCAGCTGGCGAGCGCAGGGCAAGGCAGCACGGTGTTTGCGACGCAAGGAGCCGGGCTCAGCGCGGCCGCCGAGGCGCTGTTTTATCTCGATACGATGACCAAGGATCGCAAGCTGGCGATGCCGCTGGGCCTGCGCGACTGCGCGCTGACCAGCTGCCCAGCAGCGACGGAATCGACCTGGGCACGGCGCGGCATCCCGCACCTGCGCAACAACCTGCTCGGCTTTCGGCGGCTGTTTCTGGGCTGCGGTCCGATGGGCGAAGGCCAAGGCTTTGACGATCTGCTCACCGCAGCGGGAGCGAGCGAGCTTGCGACGCGCATGACCGCGGATCTCGACAGCGCCTTGGCCAGCGTCGATGCCCTGCCCACGGTCGATCTGGCGACGTCGATCACCGACCATCGCGACAGCGTCTTGCGCGTCTACGAAGCCATCAAGCGAATCACCGATGCCCTAAAAACTGACTTCACCGCCGTCCTGCAGATCACGCCGCCCCAGCGTGTCGAAGGCGACCAGGACTGACATGCCAGCGCATCGTTTATCCCTCCTTGCGCTGCTGCTGATCACCGGCCCGGCCACCGCAGCGCCCTCTTCCGGGGCCGCGGAAGGCGAGGTTGGTAGCACGGCGTTTCAGACGGTGGTGCGAGCACCGCGAGCGCTGGAAAAAGTGCCCGGCAGCGTGGCTCAGCTTAACCGCGAAGATCTGCGTCAGCTGGCACCGCAGAGCGTCAGCGATGCGCTGCGTACGGTCTCGGGTGTGCACATCGTTGGCGAAGACAGCATGGGCCTGCGCGTCAACCTCGGCATCCGCGGGCTGGATCCCAATCGCAGCCGCAAGGTGCTGATCCTCGAAGACGGTGTCCCGACGGCGCCCAACCCCTACGGCGTGCCCGAGATGTACTACACCCCGGCCGTCGAGCGCATCGAGAGCATCGATGTCGTAAAAGGCAGCGGACAGATTCTGTGGGGACCACAGACGGTCGGCGGCGTCGTCAACTACATCACGCCGGACACCCCCGCTGAGTTTTCGACCTCGGCGCAGCTGCGCTATGGCTCGTTCAACTATCTTCTGGCCCAGCTCTCCGTCGGGGGGACGCACGGGGCAGTCGGCTGGCGAGTGGATGCCCTGCATCGCCGCTTTGATGGCCCGCGTCGGCTAGATCTGACGCTTACCGATGTCAGCGCCAAGCTGCGCCTGCAGCTGGGTCGCGGCTCGGTGCTGCGCGTGAAGCTGAGCTTCTACGATGAAGGCTCGCGCGCCACCTACCTGGGCTTGACGACACCACAGTTTGCGACCGATCCGACGCTGAGCCTGGCTCCGCACGATCGCTTCCTGGTGCAGCGCTATGCACTGTCGGTGATGCACTCGCTGCGCCTGCGCGAAGGGCTGTCGCTGCAGACCCTGCTTTACGCCTATCAGACGCAGCGCGAGTGGCGACGGCAAGAGTTCGAGAGGCGCGACAGCGGTGCGGACTACGAGCGCATCTGCGACAGCCTGGGTCGCTGCGGGGCGCCTGGCGATGACACGATCGCCCCCGACGACCAGGGCGGCTCGATCTTCTTCCGCAGCGAGTCAGCGATCCGCAACCGCGCCTACGGCGTCGCCGGCATCGAGCCGCGCCTGACCTGGGCGTGGAATGGAAACGCCGTGCTGCGCGGCGAGCTAGTGGCGCTGGTCCGTCTGCACTACGAGCGAGCGCGCGAACAGATCCTGCTGACCGGGTTTCCCGCCGCATCATCAGGCGAGATCGTCGATGACGAGAGCCGCCACGGCATCGCACTTTCAACCGCGATCCAGAGCCGCTTTTCGCTGTGGGATCGGCTGCACATCACGCCCGGCGTGCGGGTCGAAAGCTACCTCAGTCAGCGCCATGTGCTGCGCGAGCGCACTACGTTTCCCGACGGAGAAGTTGCTGCAAAGGACGTCGATGCGCAGGGGCGCGCGCTTAGCTACGCGATCATTCCTGGGCTGGGCATCGCGGGCCGACCCTTCCGATCCCTGACGCTGTTTGCCGGCGTGCACCGCGGCTATTCCCCGCCGCGATCCAAAGATGCGGTGTCGCCCAGCGGGCAGAACCTGCAGCTCGATCCCGAGCTGTCCTGGAACTACGAGCTTGGCCTGCGAGCGACGCAGGGTGGCTGGCTGATAGTCGAGGCCGCCGGCTTCTTCCTCGACTTCGAAAACCAGATCATCCCGCCCAGCGAGTCAGGCGGCGCGGTGTCAGGTCAAAGCTTCAACAGCGGCCGCAGTCGCCACGGCGGCATTGAGTGGAGCAGCCGCTTCGACCTCCTCGGTGCGCTACGCCAGCCGCGCCTAAGCCTGCCGCTTATCGTTAGCTACACCTATCTGCCCCTCGCGGCTTTCGTCGGGGGAATCAGCGACGGGAGACGACTGCCGTACGCACCCGCGCACCTGCTGAATGCGCAGCTTCGCTTCACGCACGCGGTCGGCATCGCGGCGCAGGTCGGGGTCAGCTTCGTCGGCGCGCAGCTAGCGGACAAAGAGAGCACGACCTTCCCTTCACAAGACGGCCTGCAGGGTGAGATCCCTGGCTACATCACCGTCGATGCGCGCCTAGGGTATAGCCATCGGCGCAGCGGGCTTAGCGTCTACCTCGCGGGCAAGAACCTGACGGCCCAGACCCACATCAGCAGCCGCGCCCCGGCTGGCATCCAGCCCGCCGGGTATCTGCAGCTCTTCGGCGGCTGCGAGTGGACCTGGCCGAGCGCTCGCCAGTGAAACGCGCGCGTCTCCCTCGCTCAAGTGCCCGAACCACAGTCCTTTCGCTGGCTTTGTTCTTCGTTGTAGCTGGTTACGCTGGGGTGGTAACCTCAACAACTGAGCACCTAAAGGTTGAAGGGAGTTGTGGTGAAATCCCCGGTTCAATTCGGTAACTACTACCTCCTGGAGCGCGTGGCCGCTGGCGGTATGGCAGAGGTCTTTCGCGCCAAGAGCGTCGGTCGCGAGGGCACGGAGCGCGTCGTAGCACTCAAGCGCATCCTGCCAATGATCGCCGCGGACAAAGAGCTGGTCTCGCTGTTCATCGACGAAGCCAAGCTCGTCATCCAGCTCAACAACCCCAACATCTGCAAAGTGTTCGACTGGGGCAAGGTCGAGGACAGCTACTACCTGGCGATGGAATACATCTCCGGCTGCACGCTGCGACAGGCCTTCCAGCGCTGCAAAGAGCAGGAGATCGACGGCGCAGCGACGATGCCGCTGGCGCAGGCCTGCCTGATCGCGATGAAGCTGTGCGAGGGCCTGGACTACGCCCACAACAAGAAGGACACCCTCGGCAACGACCTGGGCCTGGTGCACCGCGATGTCTCGCCGCCGAACGTAATGATCAGCTTCGAGGGCGAGGTCAAGCTCATCGACTTCGGCATCGCCAAGGTCCAGACGCACCGTCAGACGGAGAGCAGCGCGCCGAAAGGCAAGTTTTCCTACATGTCGCCCGAGCAGACGCGCGGTGAGCCGCTTGACCGTCGCTCGGACATCTTCTCGCTCGGCGTCGTGCTGTATGAGCTGCTGACCGGCGAGCGCCTGTTTCCCGTCGATAACGACCTGTCGATCCTGGAAAAAATTCGCAACGTCGAGATCGTCCCCCCCTCGACGCTGAACCGCCGCATTCCCGAAGAGATGGAGCGCATCGTCCTCAAGGCGCTGAGTCGCTCGCCCGCCGATCGCTATCAGACGGCGATGGAGCTCAACTCGGACCTGCAGCAGTCGCTGTACGCGTCGGGTGAGTTCTATTCGCGCAAAGAGCTGTCGGCGTGGATGAAGCGCGTGTTCCGTGCCGAGTTCGAGAGCGAGCAGTCGGCGATCGACGCGGCCCGCGAATTCCGGCCGCCGAGCCTGCCCTCGTCATCGCCCAACGAGCCGCTGGCCAAGGCGCGACAGACGATGCAGATCGCGGCGCTGCGCGTGCCTGGCGAAGGCACTAGCTCGCTGCGCGTACCCAAGGATCCCACGGGGGCCTTCCGCGTCGGCAAAGACGGCGTTATGCGCCCAGCCGGCGGCGCCAAAGAGACCGACTCGCCAAGCTCGTGGACGCCGAGTCGCAGCAAGCCCAAGCGCTCGGCCAGTACACCGCCTCCGCCGCCCAAGCAGACGGTGCAGTCAATTGCCGAGGCGGCCTCGTCGATGGTGGCCGGGGCCCAGGCCGCGGGCAAGCCCATCGTGCGTCAACCCGGTGCCCCGCGCGAAGAAGACACCGCCGTCGATCCGCCGATGCTATCCGGCCGGGTCGTCGAGGCTAGCTGGTCGGGCGAAAACGCCCGCGCACTGGAGACCATCCCGAACCGCTTCGGTCCGCCGACGGGTGTGCCAAGCGCTATCGACGAAGGCCCGACGCTGGGCCATACGATGCGCAACGTGTCCGACATGACGGGGGAATCAGCCCCGTCGGTGGGCATGCACGATCCCGGTGATACCGAGACGCAGGCCTACTCGCCGCTGTCATCCAGCGAGGCCGATCCCCACGACACGGCGGATACGATCCTGCAGAAGGGTGCGCCGATCATCGTCGCTCCCGGAAAGCCGGCCAAGCCAGCTGCTCCAGCTGTCCCAGCCCCGGCGAGCGGTGCCCCGACGCCCGCCGCCAAGCCCGCCGCACCGACGGCCAAGCCTGCCGCGCCGGCCCCAGCCGGCCCAGCCGCTGCCGCGATTGAGCGACCGCCGCTGGTCACACCCCCCGCGGTGGCCGCGATGCCTAAGCCGCCGGTGAGCACGCCGGCCCTCAGCCGTCCTGACGACGACGGGGACGACGATGACGACGACGACTCGCCGCTCCGTCAGGCTGCCAAGCCCACCAAGCCAAGCGTGCCCTCGGGTCCGCCGGCCGGTGTCCTACCGCCGCCACCGCTGAGCTTGCCGCCCACGCTGGATGTCGCAGCGACGCAGCAGAACAAGCCGGCCAAGCCAAGCCGCATGGGCATCGTCCTTGTGCTCTTGCTCTTGGTCGTCGCTGGAGCCGCCGGCGCAGGCTACTGGACCTACGGCCGCAGCGGCGAGGTCGTGATCTCGGCCGAGCCCTCGCGCGAGGTCATCGTGCTCGTGGACTCTAAGCCGGTGGCGATGACCGATTCGCCGATCATCCTGCGCCTGCAGCCCGGCACCTACGCCATCGCGGTGCAGCACAACGGCTATCACCCGTGGAACGAAAAGGTCGCGATCACCGCTGGTGAGACGCTCAAGCGGACGGTCAAGCTGGACGCCATCGTGCACAAGACGGGTGGCTTCACCCTGGTCTCGGACCCACCGGGCGCTGCGGTTTCGCTGGATGGCGCATCGCTGGGCGGAGTCACGCCGCTGCGCGTGCAGAGCGTCCTGGTTGGCACGCACACGCTGGAAGCTCGGCTGGGCAACCGCACCTGGCGTCAGCAGGTCATCATCGAAGAGGGCAAGACCGTCGAGCTCACCGCGACCATGCCGGCCGAGGAAGGCACACCGCCGTCAGGAACCCCGACCGTGACGCCCCTTCCCCCCGCCGGGCAGCCGAACCCGCCGCCGACCGTGGCGACAAAGCCTGAGGCGACTCCCGAGGTCAAGCCCGAGGTCAAACCAGAAGCCGCTCCCGAGGTCAAGCCGGCCCCTGGTGGCAAGCAAGCCAACGCTGCTAAGCCCGCCCCTGGACGCCCCACTGGGAAAAAGCGCCGCGGCGCAGGCGGTGCGGGGGCAGCGGGAACAGGCGGCACCACGATCACCACCGATACCCCAGTCGCCACCGCGGCCCAGGGCAACTTCGGCTATCTGCGCATCAACAGCCGGCCGTGGAGCAAGATCATCGTCGATGGACTCGACACCGGTCTCAACACCCCGCAGATCTCGTATCGCGTCACGCCGGGCACGCACCAAGTGACGCTGTACAACCCGCAGTTCAACATCCGCGAGACCATCACCATCCGCGTAGGCGCCGGCGAAACGGCGACCATCACCAAGACCTTCCAGCGCTAGACCGCCGCCCAGCCAAGCAGCCGACGCCGCCGATCATTGCAGCAGCCCTGGACGGGCCTCGCCCCGTGCCGTGCATCATGGGTTGTTGACTTCCCAAACCCGTCGGCCTTATATCAAAAGACCATGATCATTCAGCGCACCGATCCCCGTTTCTGGGATGTCCGCGTCGTCGAGCGACGCATTCGCCGCGGCGAGCTAACGCGGGGCGAGCTTGAGGCCCATCTCGATACTCTGCCCGACGTTGCCGAGCTCTCTACGATCTCGAAGCCTCTGGAAGAACCGGATGATCGGGCTCGCGAGCGTCGAGCCGCCCGCAGCGCCAAGCCCAGCTTCGTCGCCACCCGTATGCCGCTCATGCGAGCCGACGACATCATCGACGATGATGACGACGATGATGACGACGACGATGATGATGAGATGCTCGCCGATGATGACGGCGATGGCGACGACGTCGAAGACGAAGACGATGAGTAAGGCGCAGGACGGATCTCCACCCGAAGCGGGGGGTGAGCCGCAGTCGGCGATCGACTTCGCCACGTTTGTGATGTCGCTGGCAGCGTCAGCGCTGATCAACCTGGGCGAGCATGAGGACGACCAGGGCCAGCATCAGGTCAACCTGCCGCTGGCCCGCCAGAGCATCGAGATCCTTGGAATGCTGCGCGAAAAGACGCGCGGCAACCTGACGGCGGAAGAGCAGAGCACGCTTGAGCACGTGTTGTACGATCTGCGTCTACGCTTCTTGAAGCATCAGCGCCCGTAGACCTGACGCCGCCTCGCTTCACGCCCCTAGCCCGCCCAGCCGCCACTATCCGCCTGAGCGGGTCTCTGCCGGGGTCAAGAAGCGTTGCCCAAAGGGTACCGGTAGGCGTTGCAGAGTGCGTAATCCATATGGAGGGAGCCATGCAGTCCAGCGTCCGCTTTTCGACTCCGGCCGGTGAAGCAAACGGGTACCTCGTTCATCCCGGCGCCAACAAGGTCGGTGTTGTGGTGCTGCAAGAGTGGTGGGGCCTGGTGCCGCACATCAAAGACGTCGCTAGCCGCTTTGCCAGTGCCGGCTTCGTTGCACTTGCACCGGACCTGTATCACGGCAAAAGCACCGTCGATGCCGAGGAAGCCTCGCACCTGATGAAAGGCCTCGACTGGGGCCGCGCCTCGCAAGAGATCGCCGGCGCCGTCGCTCACCTACGCAACCAGGAAGGCTGCAGCCGCGTCGCCATCGTCGGCTTCTGCATGGGCGGAGCACTGACGGTCATCGCCGCCACCCAGCCCGGTGTCGACGCCTACGCCGCGTTCTACGGTTTCCCGCCAAGCGGCGCCGCCAACCTCGACGCGATCCAGATCCCCGGCCTGATTTTCTTCGGCGAAAAAGAGACCTTCTTCTCGATCGCCGACGCCAAAGCCTTCGCCGAAAAGCAGTCGGGCCGCGGCATCGCCACCGAGACGATTGTCTACGAGGGGGCCGGCCACGCCTTCTTCAACGACGCCCGCCCCGAAGCCTTCCGTCGCGCGCCCGCCAACGACTCGTGGCGACGCACCCTGTCGCTGTTTAACTCCCTCCGCTAGCCGCGTCCTCGTCGCGCCATCACCGGGGCAGGCTCGACGGGAAAATCCGCCGCATGCTATGTTGCAAACATGAGCAAGTCTTACAAGTGCCCGCTTTGCAGCAACGAAGTAGACGCGGCGGCGACGATCTGCAGCAACAAAGCCTGCCGCGCTGAGCTGGCCTTCTGCTCGCACTGTCGCGACATCACGACCTACACACTGGCTGAAACGCGCGCCGGCAAGCGCCGCATCGCCTATCGCTGCGACCGCTGCGAGGGCCTGGGCGTCAAGTGCTACACCTGGCAGAGCGGTGGTTACTGCAACGGGCTGGCGCGGGCTGGCGAGCGCATGGACATGCCGCTTTGCGCCACCTGCACCTCGCGAGCTGGCGAGGTCTCGCGCCAAGTGTTGAGCTGGACGCTCATCGGCGCCGTCGGAGCCATCGTGCGTGGACGCGGAAAATAAGGCGCAATGGCCGCTTTTGTCGCCTCGCCGAAGACGCAGCTGAGCACCGAGGACGCGGCCGCCATCCTGCGCCACTACCGCCTGAGCCTACGCCAGCTTCGCGCCATTCCGCAGGGCACGATCAACTCGAACTATCAGGTCATTACCGACGCTGGACCGCTGTTTCTGCGCGTCTGTGAAGGCAAGTCCTGGGCCGATGCCGCCTTCGAGTCGGCGCTGATCTGGCACCTGGGCAGCCGCGGCCTGCGTACGCCGGCGCTGTGGCGGACCCGCAGCGGCAGCGCGTTTGTGCCGTTTCGGCGCGGCCAGCCGGTCATGCTGTTTTCTTGGGTGAGCGGGCGACAGGTAGCGGACCACGCGATCGATACCGCGCACGCCTTCCACATTGGCGAGCTTCTGGCAGAGCTGCACTTAGCCGCTGCCGACATCCGCCGCGAGCACGCCGGCATCTACACCCTGCGCCACATCGGCGAACGCTTGGCGCAGCTGCGTACCGACGCCACCGCCCAGGCGGAGCTGGGACCCGTCCTGCAGTCGCTGCACAGCGAGATCGAGCTCTTGTCTCGCCTGCGCGTACGCGATCTGCCGCGCGGCATTGGCCACAACGATCTGTTTCCCGACAACCTCCTATTCACCCGCCGCCTACCGCGCCACCGCCCCGGTACCACGGCCCGAACGCCGCTCGGAAGCGGCTTCATCCTGGACCTTGAGCAAGCCGCGACCCTGCCCTACGTCTACGATCTCGCGGTCGCGCTGCTCGCTTGCTGTGCCCCCGCACCAGCGCTGGCTCCGCAGACTGCGACACCTGTGTCGGATGCCAGCAGCGACGAACGTTCGGCAGAAGCGTCCGCCGCTGACCGCGAGGACCGCGCGCGAATTGGCCCTCTTTGCGCCGATACCGCTCGTGCCCTGGTTGCTGGCTACCAATCGCTGCGCGCCCTCTCACCGCGCGAGTGGCAGGGGCTCTATCCCGAGCTCCGCTTTGCCGCGCTGCGCTTTACCGTGACCCGCCTGACCGACGTGCACGGCTATGGCCGCCCCACTCCTCGTCCCCATGTCGAGGGCAAAGACTTCCGCGAGTTTCTCTGGCGCCTGCACCGCCTGATCGCCACCGACCGCGAGCAGTTGTGTGCGCACCTGCGCCAGCCCTTCTGATAGCATCGCCAGTCCCGATGATCGATCCCCGACAGAGCCTCGAATTCGAGCGGCCCCTCGTCGAGCTAGAGAACAAAATCGAAGAGCTCAAGCGCCTGGCCGGCGGTGAGCTCCTGGCTGCCGAGATCAAGCTCCTTGAGCGTCGCGCGCAGCGTGCCCGTGAAGAGATCTTCGCCGCCCTCACACCCTGGCAGAAGGTGCAGCTCTCGCGTCACCCGCTGCGTCCCTACGCGCTCGACTACATCAGCCGCATGTGCAGCGAGTTCGTCGAGCTGCACGGGGATCGCGCCTTCCGCGACGACGAAGCGATCATTGGCGGCCTGGCTCGGCTGCGCGCCTGGGACAACGGCTCGGTGCTGGTCATCGCGCATCAAAAAGGCCGAGGCACCAAGGACGCGGTGCGACGCAACTTCGGCATGCCCCGCCCTGAGGGCTATCGCAAGGCGCGCCGGCTGATGGAGCTTGGCGCTCGCTTTCGCCTGCCGATCATCGCACTCATCGACACCCCAGGCGCGTTTCCCGGCATCGATGCCGAAGAGCGTGGCCAAGCCGAAGCCATCGCCAAGAACCTGGAAGTCATGGCCGGGCTGCCCGTGCCCATCATCGCAGCGGTGATCGGCGAGGGGGGATCGGGCGGTGCGCTGGCCATCGGTGTTTGCGATCGCCTGCTGATGCTGGAATTTTCGGTCTACTCGGTCATCTCGCCCGAGGGCTGTGCGTCGATCCTGTGGAAAGACCAGGGCAAGGTCGATCAAGCCGCGGCCCAGATGAAGATGACCGCCGAAGACCTGAAGTCGCTGGGCGTCGTCGATGAAGTCCTGAGCGAGCCCCCCGGCGGAGCACACTACAACCACGACGGCGCCGCCGAGATCGTCGGCGAAGCAGTGGCTCGTCACTTAAGCGAGCTAAGTCAGGCCGCGCCCGAGAGCCTGCTCGATTCACGCTACGCCAAGTACCGCGCTCTGGGTCGCTACGAAGAGCGGGCCTAGCCAGAAAACGCGCCTACCGCGGACCGGCGCTCTCTTCTCCCGCCACCGGCGTGACGTAGGTAGCCTCGACATCTTCGGCGACCAGCACCAGCTTGCGAAGCTCACGATCGAAGCGGGCTTGACCCATGATCACCCAGGCGTGCTCGCCGGGCCGAAGCAGCTGGCGATTGCGCACCGTCGGCGGAACCTCAAGTACATAGGTATGGCGCTCGGCGGCGATGGCAAAGCGCTGGCGCCCGTTTTCGGGGGGTAGCGCCTCTTGCACGAACAGCCGATTGAGCACCAGCTGCTCGGGGGGCAGGGTCCACTCGACGCGGTCGATCGCCGCTCGAAAGCGCCACTCGCCTAAAAGCGGCACCGGATTCTGCGACTTCTTGACGATGAGCGGTGGCTCTTTGATCCGCACCGCAAAGCCCTGCGACAGGATGTTTTCGCGAAAGTCCGGCGGAAACTTCGATCCCGAGCCCTCGGAGTGCCGCGACATGATGCACAGCAGCACCAGATCGCCAACCTGCGCGCTGAGCGGCCGCCCCAGCAGATACGTTGGCCCCTGCGACGAAACGGTGTAGGTCGCACGCTGCGCTTCGATGCGGTAAAGCGTGATCTGCTCGCCATCATCGAACGCGTTCTTGGGCGGCAAGCGCACCTGCTCCTTACGCACCACCTTGCCCCACTCGGCGCTCAGGTTCTCGCGGTGACCACCGGGGGGATTTTTCGGATCGCGATACAGGGCGCAGTGCGAACCGACGATGCCGTCGACGCTCTTGCTGTCGGCTTGCTGCCGCTTATGCGCTTCTTCGGCTCGCTTCTGCTCGGCCACCTCATCGGCCCGCAGGGCCTCACGCTTCTGCCAAAGCTCGCGGAAGCGCGCGATGCTGGCCTCGTAGTCTTCGCCGCGGGCGATCTTGCCAATCAGCGCATCACGCTCGGCATATTCCTCCGCCGAGAGATCGACGCTGGTCTTGGCCTGCACCTCGCTACCGCCAAGCAGGCCCCAGCCGCAGCAGCCCAGCCCAAGTCGCAGCGCCCACTGCGCCCATCGCATCGTCCCACGTCGGGTTCGCTGAGTCGTTTTGGTACGGTCCATGGGTCTACTCATCTCGCGGGATGGTGGAGTCGTAGGAGGAGCGAAAGCGCTGCGCTGCCGCTGCATCGGCCGCCTGCCACTCGGTCAGGATCTTCTGCAGATCAGCCCAGCTGCCTTGCAGGTACGCGCCCTCGGCCAGCTTGGGCAGGATCTCGGCGTTCGGCTTGATGCCGATGGCGACACAGGCGCGATACAGGCGTCGTGCTGCTTCGTACTGCTCATTGCGGTGATAAAGGTGCGCCATCAGGCACAGATCCCAGCGAGCCGTCGCGTGCGTCGATTGCACTTCGCGCTCGGCCTTCTCTCCCCCTCCTTCGAGCTCGCGCTTCTTGCGAATGGCGTTTTCCAGCATGCTCTTGATCGGTGCGAAGACCGAGCTTCCAGGAGCTCGCGCCAGATACTTTTCCCCCTCGCGCAGCATGTCGTCGTAGCGTCGCAGCATCCACAGGGTCGACACCAGCTGGGTGGCGATGCCGTCGGTCCACACCGTGATCGGCGTCCCCGGCGAGAGCCCGTCGAGGTAGTTCCTCGCCTCGCGCACGAGCTCATGGAATCGCCGCGTCATGGTCAGCCGCGACAACAAAAGCAGCATGGTCTGCTCGATCTCCGGCTTGCTGGTCATCACTTTGATCTTCTCGCGCAGCACGATGACCTCGCGCTCATTGACCCGCAGCGACGTCGCTTGGTACACGCGCAGACGAGCCTCCAGCTCCTCCAGGTCCTTTACGGCGTAGTTGAAGTTCTTGTCTTCGGCCACAGCCAGCGTCAGGTACTGGCGGCGCTCTTCGTCGTTGCTCGACATCACGGCTTGGCCGTACAGCTCCAGCGTCTTGAGGCTACCCATCTCCGGCCGATGCTCAGCCCCGTCGAGCACCTGCTTGGCATGCACGGGAAAACCCGCCGACTTCAAGAGCGCTGCCGTGACGCGATCCTGCAGGCGCAGAAACTCTTTCGAGCCGCCGTCGACTTTGGCCGTGCCGATGATCTCGCTGGTCTCGACCTTGATGAAGCGGGCGGTCAGGCGCACCTGCGGCAGCACCTTCTGATACGCCCCGACGACGATCAGGTTGGCGCCCAGGATCTTGCCGATCTTGACCAGCGTCGCGGTGTCCGGCTCCTGCGCTTGCAGCTGTACGTTCTGCTCGCCAAGAACCTTGTCGAGGTTGCCGCGCTCGACGACCCGCAGCGATCCCAGCTGCTTCAGATCGGTCGTGACTGTCTCGCGGATGGCCTCGCCGACAAAGCGCGAGCCGCTGGACAGATCGCGGAACGGCATGACCGCGACCGCCTGTCCTTTGCCCGCCGCGTACGTCGGCTGAGCATCCCCAAGAAGGCCACACAAGACACCTAGGAGCCCCAGCAGGGGTCTAGCCGGACACCACCGTCTCTGCCACATAGTCAGACGGTATCGGAGGGTCCAGGGCGGCGGCAAGTCGGGTCTTGAGGGGAGCCGCGCAAAACTTCCGCCGTCTGCCGCTTTCGGCATAATGCCCGGCATGTCCACCACCCCTCAAAGCCCTGGTGTTCCTGATCAATCCCCGGCGCCGCCCCCGTCCTCGGCGGGCTATGCCGAGCTGCTCTACGAAGTGCGCGGCGGTGTCGCCACCATCACCTTCAACCGCCCCGAGCGACGCAATCCCATCGGCCCCAGCACCGTCGGTGAGCTCCTGCATGCCCTGCAGCGGGCGCGGGACGATGTGGCCGTGCGCGTCGTGGTCATCACCGGCGCTGGCAAGATCTTCTCGGCCGGCGGCGATCTCAGCCAGATGAGCGGGCAAAGCGGTGCGCCGCTTTCCTCGGGAGCCGCCGAAAACCGCGCCGCTGGCACCTTCGCCGATCTGATGAACCTGCTCGCCGGGACGGGCATCGGCAAGCCGACCATTGCCAAGGTCAATGGTCACGCCATGGCCGGCGGCCTGGGCATCGTCGTCGCCTGCGATCTGGCGATTGCCGCCGATGACGCCGGGTTCGCCACCCCCGAGATCAACGTCGGGCTGTGGCCGATGATGATCATGGCGACGATCTTCCGCAACGTGCCGCGCAAGCGCGCCATGGAGCTGATCCTGACCGGCGACCGCCTGGATGCCGCCACCGCCGAGCGCCTGGGCCTGATCACGCGCTGCGTGCCGCGCGACAAGCTCGACGCCGAGGTCGCGACGCTGTGCGAAAAGCTCATCGCCAAGTCGCCGCTTATCGTAATGCGCGGGCTCGATGCCTATCACCGCATGCAGGACATGCCGCTTGAACCCGCGCTGCGCTTCCTCGAAGGCGAGCTTGCCGGGGTCCTTGGCACCGAGGACGCCGCCGAGGGCCTGATGGCCTTTCTGCAGAAGCGAGCGCCGGTCTGGAAGGCGAAGTAGGGGCGAGGCAAACGGGCTCAGCATTACAAAAAAAGTTGCCCAAAACTGGTTGGGCGGCGAGTTGCCCATTGCCTCCACCCCCCCCATCGAGTATGACTGCGCCCAACGGTCGCCTGTGGACAAGCCTGTGGGTATCTATCTGACTTCTGCCGTGGATATCCTGGGAACAGCGCAGACCTGTGGATCCCGACCCGGTTTTTACACACTGTCCCACATGGCTATCCACACCCCGGTTTTCCCGATTCTCCGAGGAGACCGGCCAAGTTATCCAGAAGATCACAGGCCTTAATACGACTACGGATCTTTAAAAGATCTCTTATAGAGATCCGGATCTTAGGTGGGCCGCTCAGTCCCCCGTAGCGCCCACAGATCTGTGAAGGCCGAACCATTCATCAGGCTAAGAAAGGGAGAAGACCGCAATGGAGTCCCGTTCTGAAAAAGCTGCAGCCCCCGCCGTTGCGCAGGTCGAGCATGCGCATGCGCCCCAGCTCTCCCCGTCGCTGCGCACGATGGAGTTTCGCATCGAGAAGGCAGCGTTTCTGCAAGGGCTCTATTTCGCCCAGGGCATTGCCGACCGCAAGGCGACCATGCCGATCCTCGCCAATGTGCTCCTGCGCACCGAGGGTGCAGACAGCCTGACCGTCGCTGCCACTGACCTCAACCTGACTGTTACCTCCGAGATCCCGTGCGAGGTTACGGGCGACGGTGGCCTGACGGTGGCCGCCCGTCATCTGCACGACATCATCAAGTCGCTGCCCGGCGATCGCCTGACGCTGAGACGGGCCGACAACAACTACGCCGAGATCAGCGCCGGCAAGGTGAATTACAAGGTCGTTGGCCTCGCCGATCGCGACTTTCCCAAGCTGCCGAATCATCGCGAGGTCAAGTTCCACAAGGTCGATGCCGCGCCGCTGCGCGACCTGATCAACAAGACCTTCTTTTCGATCAGCACCGACGAGACCCGCGCCCACCTCAACGGCGTGCTGTTCGAGTGCGATGGCGCCGGCGACAAGGCAGTCGCACGCATGGTCTCGACCGATGGGCACCGCCTGTCGAAGTGCGAGCGCGTGCTAGCCGGCGGACCGAAGCTGATGCCTGGGGTGCTGATCCCGCGTCGCGGCCTCGTCGAGCTTCGCCGAGCCCTCGAAGGCACCAGCCACATCGAGCTGGGCGTGCAGGCCAGCAACCTGTTTCTGCGAACTGGGCCGACGGTGCTGACCGTGCGCCTGACCGATGCGCAGTTTCCGCCGTACGACCAGGTGATTCCGCGCGACCGCCAGCGCGAGGCCAAGATCTCGCACAGCGGGCTCCTCGACGCGCTCAAGCGCATCTCGCTGGTTGCGTCGGAGAAGACCTACGGCCTGCGCCTGTCCCTGTCCAAGGGAACACTGCGCATCGAGTCGGATAACCCCGATCTTGGCCAGGGCCGAGAAGAGCTCGACGTCGTGTACGGTGGCCCCGACTTCGCCATCGGCTTCAACGCCAAGTACCTCATCGAACTCCTCGCCGAGATCGACACGCCCGAGGTGATCCTGGATCTCAACGGCGAGCTTGATCCCGGCGTCGTGCGGCCGGCGGACAGCCAAGATCAGCCGGGCAATATGTACCTCGGCGTCATCATGCCTATGCGCCTCTAGCCGACGGTGCGCGTTCACTCGCTCACCGTCGAGGGCTTTCGCAACCTCAAGCCCCTCGCACTCTCACCCCATCCCCGCTTCAACGTCCTGTCCGGCGACAACGGGCAGGGCAAGACCAACCTCCTCGAAGTCATCTACGTTCTGGCGACGCTGCGCTCGTTTCGTACGACGCGGCTCGACGAGCTGGTGGCCTTTTCCGGCGAGTCCGCGGCCCTGCGAGCCCGCGTCGAATACCAAGGCAGCGAGCGCATCTTCGGCGTCGATATCGGCCTGCGGCCGCCGCGCAAACAGGCGCTGTGCGACGGCAAAGCAGCGCGCAGTGGCGAGTATTTTGGCGGCTTTAACCTGATCCTGTTTGCCCCCGAAGATCTGCGGCTGCCCAAGGGTCCACCGGCCGGGCGACGACGCTTTCTCGACCGCGCGATCTGGAACACCTGCCCCAGCTATCTCGACGAAGTGAGGATCTACGAGCGCATCCTGCGCAGTCGCAACACGCTGCTGCGGGCCGGTCTTTCTGGCGGCAAGTCCGGTCGGCGGGCGCCTACAGGAGACGACAGGGACGACAGGCCCGACGGTAGCGAGACCGAGCCTAGCGTAGCGACCGAGCGCTCACCGCTGGCAATGCCCGACAGCGACGCACTGCTTGAGATCTACGACAGCCGCTTGGCCACCGCGGGAGCGATTCTGTTCGCGCGTCGCCGACGCTATCTGTCATCGCTAGCCCCGCGGGTGCGGTCGGTGTTTGCGGCGATTAGCGGCCCGGGTCACGACGTCGCGCTGCAGTATCAGCCGGCTCTCAAAGCCGACAAGCCGGCAAGCGAACCGGATGCTGCGACGGCCTCTGCGACAGCCGCGCCCGACGAGCTACAAGAGCTTTCAGCGCGGCTGCTCTCGCAGCTATCGCGCGATCGTCGGCGTGACCGGCTGCGCGGCTTCACCCACAGCGGTCCGCACGCCGATGACATCGTGTTTTTTCTCGACGGTCGGCCGGCTGATCTGCATGCCTCGCAGGGGCAGACCCGAGCCCTGGTGCTGAGCCTGAAGATTGCCGAGATCCAGTACCTGCACGAGCTGCTTGGCGATCCACCGGTGCTGCTGCTCGACGATGTCAGCAGCGAACTGGATCGCGAAAAGAACGCCGCGCTGTTCGCGTTTCTGCGCGAGTCGCCGAGTCAGGTGTTCATCACCACCACCGATCCGGCCCATATCCACATCGGCAGCAGCCCCGATCGCAAGGACTACAGCGTCCGCGATGGCGGCATCCTTCCCAGCCTGGCAGCGACGTCAGGCGAATAATTGCCCGACGTCTGGCACATGTGCTAGGTTCCGCGCTCATCACGATGAGCGAAGTACCGTCTCCATCCGAGAGCTATACCGGCGAGAACATCCAGGTTCTCAAGGGCCTTGAGGCCGTTCGCAAGCGCCCCGGCATGTACATCGGCGACACCGATGACGGCACCGGGCTGCACCACATGGTCTACGAGGTCGTCGACAACTCCGTCGACGAAGCCCTGGCCGGATATTGCAAAAATATCGAAGTCAAAATTCACTATGACAACTCGGTCACCGTCGTGGACGACGGGCGCGGCATGCCGACCGATATGCATCCGACCGAGCACCGCCCGACGCCAGAAGTCATCATGACGGTGCTGCACGCCGGCGGAAAGTTCGACAAGAAGAGCTACAAGGTCTCGGGCGGTCTGCACGGCGTCGGTGTCTCGGCGGTGAACGCGCTCTCCGAGTGGCTAAAGCTCGAGATCCGTCGCGGCGGCAAGGTCTATCACCAGGAATACCGTCGTGGCGCGCCGTTCACGCCGCTCACCGAGATGGGCGTATCGAGCCGCACCGGCACCACGGTGTCGTTCAAGGCCGACGTCGATATCTTTTCGCGCGTCGAGTACAGCTACGACACGCTGTCGCAGCGCCTGCGCGAGATCGCCTATCTAAACCCCGGCCTGCGCATCGTCGTCACCGATGAGCGCAACGACAAGCGACTGGACCTCTTGTCGGCGGGCGGCATCACGCAGTTCGTCAGCGATCTCAACACCGGCAAGGACTGCGTGCACGAGCCGCCGATCTCGGTCACGGGCTCGGCTCCGGCGCCTGAGCTAGGTATTCCCGACGCTGAGATCTCGGCGGATGTCGCCATCCAGTGGAACGACAGCTACTCCGAGAACGTCTTCTGCTTCACCAACAACATCCGCAACAAGGACGGCGGTAGCCACCTCACCGGCTTCCGTCAGGCCCTGACCCGCACGATCAACGCGTATGCGACGGCAAATAACCTGCTCAAAGACATGAAGCAGGGCTTGTCGGGGCAGGATCTGCAGGAAGGTCTGTGCGCCGTCGTTTCGATCAAGCACCCCGATCCCAAGTTTTCGAACCAGACCAAGGATCGCTTGGTGTCGTCGGAAGTCGCCGGCATCGTCAACTCGGTGATCGGCGACCGCCTGACCGAGTGGCTGGAAGAGCACCCGCGCGAGGCCCGCTCGATCATCAACAAGTCGGTGCTGGCGGCGCGAGCCCGCGAGGCGGCGCGCAAAGCGCGCGAGATGGTGCAGCGCAAGGGCGCGCTCGATTCGCTCTCGCTGCCCGGCAAGCTCGCCGACTGCCAAGAGCGCGATCCGGCGCTGTGTGAGCTGTTTATCGTCGAGGGTGATTCGGCAGGTGGCTCGGCCAAGCAGGGTCGCGATCGTCGCACCCAGGCCATCCTGCCGCTGCGTGGCAAGATCCTAAACGTCGAAAAAGCCCGCCTCGACAAGATGCTGTCGTCGCAGGAGATCGTGACGCTGATCACGGCGCTCGGCTGCGGCATCGGCGACTCGAAAGATGCGGCCAAGCTGCGCTATCACCGCATCATCATCATGACCGACGCCGACGTCGACGGCAGCCACATCCGCACGCTGCTGTTGACGTTCTTCTATCGTCAGTTCCGCGAGCTCATCGACGGCACTGCCGGCAGCGGCAAGCACCACATCTTCATCGCGCAGCCGCCGCTTTACAAAGTCAAGAAGGGCAACCGCGAGGAGTACCTGAAGAACGAGCAGGCCCTCGAAGACTTCCTGCTGCGCGCCACGTCAGAAGAGCTGGTGCTGGAAGTGACCGGCGGTGCGAGCCAAAAGACGATCACCGGTCCTGCCCTGCGCGAGCTGGCGCGACAGGTTGGCCGCTATTCGAAAGCGCTCAAGGCCATCGACAAGAAGGGCGATGCCCGCATCATCGATGCCGTCCTGCGCTCTGGTGGGGCCGAGCTGTCAGGCAGCCTGTCGGCGACGGGGCCAGGGGGGCAGCCGCAGGGGCTGCGCGATCCCGAGGCGATGGCCGCGCTGCTGTCCCGCACCGAGGTGTTGCTGCGCAGCGAGCGCTTTGGATTCGAAGGTGAGCTGTCGGCCCAGGTGCTGCCCGACGAGGAGCATGGCGCGTATCAGATCTCGTTCCCGGCCCGTCTGGGTGGGGCGCGGCGCGAGACGACGATCGACTTTTCGCTGTGCCACTCGCCGGAGTGGAGCGAGCTGGCCAAGCTGGGCCCGAAGCTGTCGGCGCACGGCAGTGGACCCTTTGTTCTGATCGAAGGCGCGACGCGGCATCAGGTGCAAGACCTGGTCGATCTGGCGGCGCTGCTCGATGGCATTGGCCGCAAGGGCCTGCAGATCCAGCGCTACAAGGGCCTGGGTGAAATGACCGCCGAGCAGCTGTGGGAGACGACCATGGATCCGGCGCGTCGCACCCTGCTGGAAGTTCACGCCGATGACATGCAGCAGGCGGAAAACATCTTCAGCATGCTGATGGGCGAAGCCGTCGAGCCGCGGCGCGTGTTTATCGAGCAGCACGCGCTCAACGTCCGCAACCTCGATATCTAAAGTCGAAGACGCCGCGGTGCTGCGCCCCTTGGGGGAGGGGCGACAGAAGCTAGCCAGGCTTTCTGGCGCGGAAGTAGTAGGCCGGGGTGAAGATTCCGGTCTGGCCCGCTCCGACGAGGGCGACCGCAGCGTCCTGTAGCATCTTCGAGACGTCGTAGGCGCCCTTGGGGGCAATCTTGACGCGCTCCAGCACGCGCACCGCTTGCCCGGTGAGCCAGCGGCCAGCGGGAGTGTGCTTGATGCCGGTGAGCGAAAGCTGACCCGAGAGCGGCTCGTACCACGGTGTCTCTGCATCGCTGGTCAGCGCCAGGTCGGCCGTCTCGATGACCTCGAAGCCTGCCGCGGTCAGGGCGCGCGGCACCTCGCTGTAGTGCGGAAGCTCAGGCAGGGCATCACCGGTCTCGACGCCGAGCTTCAGCTGACGATGCTCGGTGTTGTTGCCGTCGTAGAGATCGGTCAAACACCACTCGTAACCCGCGAACTGCGCGCCCGGCTTCAGCGTACGCAGGATCTCGCGGAACAGCGCGGTCTTGTCTGGGGCGTGGCAGGTCGCTTCGATGGCGTAGGCGGCATCGACGCTGCCTTCGGCAAACGGCAGCCCCATAAAGTCGGCCTGCTGAAACGAGCAGAGGTGAGCCAGGTTGGTGGCGATGTTCTGCTTGCGGCCGCGCTCGATCTGGTAGGCGTTGTTGTTGATGCCGACGACGCTGGCGCCGGAAAAGCGGGCGATGGCGCGCATCGGTCCACCGATGCCACAGCCGATGTCGAGCACGGTCATGCCGGGCCGCAGCCCCAGCTTGAGCGCCAGGTAGTGCTCGTGGCGGGCCAGCGAAGCCGCGAACGACTCGCCGCGAAAGCGCGGAGCGAAGTGGAACGACTGCCCCCAGCCGAACTCGTAAAAGTCGGTCACCAGGTTGTAGTAGTCGTTGACCATCTTCATGTACTGCGCCCGTCGCGCATCCGGCGACTTGTCGAACAGCGACAGGTACTCGTCGTTGGTGGCCTGCACGCGATCGCGCGGCAGAGACGTCTGGTTGATGTCGAAGACAGAAGGGGTGCTCATGAGATCTCCTCGCCCACCGGGCCGGGTCCGGCGCACCGTCTGGTAGCGCGGCAAATCGACGAAGTCTAGGCGCGAATCCGCACGCGATCCCGTCGCCGAACCCACCCGGAAGCGCACACCGTAGAGCGCGAGAAAGAACCCCCGCAACAAGAAAACCTGAAGGGCGGGGCGAGGTTGATATAGTGCGCCCGTGAAGCGCTCTTGCCTTGTGATCGCAGCGTCGGTGATTTCGTTTTTCAGCCAGTGGCCAGGCTGGGGGCGTCAGGCAGAGTGGTCTGTCCCTCGGGCCGATGCAGCGGCGGTGCGCGTCGTCGTGCAGCTACCGCAGCCGAGTGCTCCGCCCGAGCGGCACGGCTATGTCTGTGTGGAAAACGGCATCCTGCCGGTCGTGCCGCCACGACGCGATCCGCGACGCGATGCGCTGCTGTTGCTAGAGCCCTCCGAGGGCGGCGCCGAGTCCAAAGCAGGCGCCAGGCCGGCTCCCAGCAAGGATGTGGCGATCCGGATCTTTGGCCTGCGCTTTCTGCCGGAGATCGTCGCGGTCCCGCCAGGGGCGCAGGTGGTCTTTCGCAACGACGATCGCTTGCCGGTGACGCTGGTCAGTAGCGAAGCACCGCGCCTGTTCCCGGCTGCGTCGCTGGCTCCTGGAGCGACGCTGTCGGTGGTGACCCCGCCGGGCGTAAACACGCTGTCGGTGCGCGTGCTTGAGCAGCCGCAGATGCGTGCCACGCTTTTGACGCCGCGCGGGCCCTATCGCCACCTGAAGTGGAGTCAGAGTGGTGAGGTTGGCGTCGTCGAGATGGATCTGCCGCCCGGGGTGTATATGGCGCGCGTCTTTTTTGCTCATCACTACGTCGCGTCGCAGTTGCTGACCGTGCCGGCGCCCCCGGCGGGGGGCGGGCCAGGGGTGAGCAAAGACGCTATCGAGATCGTCCTGCGGACCACCACCGCATCCTCACCTTCCCTGGCCCCGTCGCTGTCGCCGCCTTCGGCACCCCCGCCGCCGGGTGACGCTCCCCCTTCTCCCTCGACCGATGAGGGTCGAGCTAGCTCTGCGGAGTAATGGTCATGATGCCTCTTACCAAGCTTTGGCTCCTTCTGCTCTCGCTGCTCTGTGGGTTGGCCGCGCTGCTGGTCGTGGCCTTGGATCCTGAGCTGCAGCGCCGTGAGGTTGCGACGCAGAGCCAGACCGTGGCGCGCGCGCAAAAGATCAGCAGCCAGTTCCTTGAGAACCAGGCGCATCAGCTGGTGCAGGCAGCGGTGCAGCTGTCGGGCGACGCGGTGCTGCAGACCAGCCTGAGCGAGCTGGCTCGCGGTCAGGGTGAGCTGCCGCTGCTACACGAGACGGCACAAGGCGCGCTGCGTCGCTTGGTGGCGCCGCTTTCGGTATCGCTGGCCTTGGTGACCGATGCGCGCGGCCATGTGCTGTCGCGCGTCGGCCAGGATGAGGCGGTCTACGGCGATCCGCTCGACGGACTGCCGGCCATAGAGGCGGCGCTGCGCGGCTATCGCTTGGATGACCTGTGGCTTTTTCAGGGCGCGCTGTATCGCATCGCCGCGGTGCCGATCATCGCATCGCCAGCCAACGTCACCGGCGCAGGCCGCGATCGCTACGTCGGTGCGCTGCTGATTGGTCGCGTGCTGGGCAGTGAGCTCTTGGCTCAGCTAGGTCAGCTGACCGGGGTCGAAGGCGCGGTGATTGGTAGCGGTCGTCTGCTCGCCAGCAGCCTCTCTTCCGCGACGGGGAGCGTGTTTGTCGGTCAGCCAGGCGGTGGGGTCAGCCTATCGAACGAGGCGCTACTTCTCCTGCGTCGCTCGCTTCCCGCGGCCGATGGCGTGGTGCGCGATGGCGATCGCTGGCTTTCCTTCGTCGACCTGCCAGGCACCGCCGGTACGCGGACTGGGCCGGCCAAGCTGCGCGAGGCTGCCGCGACCGAAGATACGGCCACGGTCGCAACGCCCACGGCGTTACTGGTGCTCAGTGCCCACGCGGGGGGCGGGCGAGTACTGCCAGTGATCCTGCGAGCCGCGCTGCGTAATGGCCTGGCGCCGGTATCGCTGGCGGTGCTCTTGGGCGCGGTCCTGCTGCTTTATGTGCTGGGCCTGGGCGTGGTGGGCAGCGAAGCCCGTCTGCTGGTTCCCAGTCAGGGGTCGCGGAGTCGAGTCGCCGATACCCGGGCTGCACCTTCGCCGCCAGCCCCTCCGGTCGTCGTCCCGGTGAGTCCACCTAGCAGTGCAGCACCTTCGCCGGTCTCGTCCCCGCTGGTAGCCGCCCCCGCCCCGGCGAGCGAGCCCCCGGCCCCCGCCCCGTTTGCCGCCAGCCCGGTCGTGGCTGCGCCCTCGTCCCAGTCGCCGCGAATGACGCCGCCACCTTCTGCGCATTCACCGCGGCTGACACCGCCGCCTTCTGCGCATTCACCGCGGGTCACACCGCCGCCGCTTGCGGCCAACCTGACGCCGCTGCCGCCCCATGCGCCGGGTCTGCTGGAAGATCCCTCGACGCCGCTGCCCCCACCGCTGCCCGCCCGCCCCGACTGGGGTTCGCCCGATGATATGTCGAGCACCGCCCGGCGTGCCGCGGTCTCTGAATACGATCCCGACCTCGCCGCCGCCGAGTTCGCCGAGACGCGCGCCGCTGGCCTACCGCAGCCGAGCAGCAACTTCGAGCCGACGGTGGTCGCCTCCGCACCCAACGGCGCCACCGATCCCGACGTCACGTTCTATCAGGTCTTTCAGGACTACGTGCAGGCGCGCGAGCGCTGTCGCGAGTCGGTCGAAGGCCTGAGCTACGAGCAGTTCCGCCGCCGGCTCACCGACAGCCGCGCCAACATCATCCGCGAGCACGGCTGCGTCTCGGTGGAGTTTCACGTCTATGTCAAAGACGGCCGCGCGGCGCTCAAGGCCATCCCGATCTGGGCACCACTTGCCGGGTCCTTCCCAGTGTCTGGCTGATCGGCGGAAGCCCCTGCTAACTTATTAGCAACGCTGCCAATCTATTGTCCTAGCGATTCCCTGCCATGAAGATTGCTCACCTTGATATCGAACCGGATGTGCTGCTGGCGCCGATGGCGGCGGTGACTGATCTGCCGTTTCGCACCATCTGCGAAGAGCACGGCGTCGGTCTGACCATCACCGAGTTTCTGTCGGCGAATGCGCTCTGCGCGGGTGCGAAAAAAGAGCTGGCCAAGCTGACCGCATCGATCGGCGGTCGCCGCTTTGGCGTGCAGATCTTTGGCCGCGAGCCGGAGGCGCTGGCCCTGGCGGCGCATATGGCGCGCGACATCGGCGCGTCGCTGGTCGACATCAACATGGGCTGCCCGGCCAAGCGCGTGGTGGCCGGCCTGTGCGGATCGGCGCTGATGCGCGAGCCTGAGCTGGCGCAGGGCCTGGTGCGCGCGGTGCGGGCGGCGCTGCCTCCCGAGATCCCGGTCACCGTGAAGCACCGGGCGGGCTGGGATGATCGGCACCTCAACGCGCCGGAGTTTGCCTGCGCCATGGTCGAAGCCGGCGCGGCGATGATCACCGTCCACGGCCGCACGCGCACCCAGGGGTTTTCGGGCTTGTCGTCGCTGGATATCATCAAAAGGACCCGCGCCGCCCTGCCGCGCCATATTCCGCTCGTCGGCAATGGCGATGTGAAGACGCTGGAAGACTACATCCGCATGCGTGTCGAGACCGGCTGCGATGCCGTCATGATCGGCCGCGGCGCGCTGGGCAATCCCTGGCTGTTCCGCGATATCCGCGCCTGGCTGCGGGCCGAGACGCCGCCGGGCCCGCCGTCGCTGGCTGAGCGTCGCACGGTCTTTCTGCGCCACGTCGACCTGATGCGCACCCACACCCCGGAAAAGAAGATCATCCACGAGCTGCGCAAAGCCGTCGCCTGGTACACCAAGGGCCTCCCGGACTCCGCGGTACTGCGCGATCAGGCGCAGGCGCCCAAGGACCCCGCTGAGCTAATCGCGGTCACCGCCCGCTATTTCGTCGAGCTAGGCGAGCGGCGGCGGTCACCCGGCGGCCCGGCGCAATGTGACAATTCTGTGACAGCCCCCGTTCCTGAGACGGGGAATCCCGAACTCCCTACATTGTCGCCAGCCGTCGCAGCTTAGCCGGCAAGCGTGCGGATTTAGGCGCGTTGGTCGCCGGATCGGCGCGGGAAAAGTGCTTGGCTATGCCTGGGCTCTCAGGCATCCTGCCGTCACAAAAGGGCCGTTTTGCAGCGTTTTCCGGCTACCTTGGATGAACTACCGCCCGTGGCTATCGCAGCGCGGGCAGGGGGCTCATGGCGATACAAGATCTGATTAATTGGCTGCTGCCTCGCGACGACAAGTTCTTCACGATGTTGGAGCAGCACGCCGACATTTTGGGGGAAGCAGCGGCGGCGATGGCCAGCTTTCCCGAGGATGAGGGCGGGGCGCAGACCACCCTCGATCGCATCCACAGTCTGGAGCACCGCGGCGACGACCTTGTGCGCGCCGTCACGCTGGCGCTCGATGAGACCTTCGTCACACCGATCGATCGCGAGGACATCCACAACCTCGCGAACTCGCTCGACAACGTGCTCGACTATCTCTATGCCGCGGCGCAGGCCTTCGTTGCGTACAAGGTTCACTCCTTTACGCCGGCGATGCGCGAGCTGATTCAGATCTGTGCCGAGGCGGTGACGGTGCTCAAGGATGCGATTCCGTTTATCCGCAAGCGCAAGCTAGAGCGCCTGGCTCCGGCCCGCCTGCAGATCGTCGCGCTAGAGAAGCGGGGCGACGGCGTCTATCACACCGAGATGGCCGACCTGTTTAAGAACCCGGACGTCAAAGCCAAAGAGCTGCTGCGTCAGCAAGCGGTGCTCGACTCGCTGGAAGCCGCGCTCGACAGCTGCCAAGACGCCGCCGACGTGCTTGAGAACGTCGCGATTAAGCATGCCTAGCGGCATGGCGATGGGCCGGCGGGCTGCATCGTCGCTGGCGAGCCACGCGGCCCGCAGCGGAAGGACGCGCTAATGTCCCTGCTCACTCTGTTTGCTTTGGTCGTCGTTCTGGCCATTCTGTTCGACTACATAAATGGCTTTCACGACGCGGCGAATGCCATCGCCACCGTGGTGTCGACCGGCGTCTTGCCGGTGCGCACGGCGATCTTGATGTCGGCGGTGCTCAACTTCGTCGGGGCGATGACCGGTACGGCGGTGGCCAAGACCATCGCGGCCGGCTTCGCTGATCCATCGCAGGTGACCCAGGTCACGGTGCTGGCGGCGCTCATGGGAGCCTCGCTGTGGAACCTGCTGACCTGGTGGTGGGGCATTCCGTCGTCGAGCTCGCACGCGCTGATCGGCGGACTGGCGGGTGCGGTGGTGGCGCGCGGCGGCCTGCATGCCTTTAAGTGGGCGACGCTGTTGAAGAAGGTCCTGCTGCCGCTGGTGGTCGCTCCGACCTCGGGCTTTGTGATTGGCTTGACGGCGATGATTGGCGTGATGTGGCTGCTTGGAAACTCGCGGGCTTCGACGGTGAATCGACGCTCGCGCCAGGGGCAGCTGCTGGCCGCGGCGGTCTTGTCGATCGCGCACGGCAGCAACGATGCGCAGAAGTCGATGGGTATCATCACGCTGGGGCTGTTTTCGATCACCGCAGCGGGCATGGGCGATCAGCTGCCGCACTGGATGCTGCCCAAGGGCACGGCGGCGCATCCGATCGTGCCGATGTGGGTCATCA
>CALFYE010000599.1 GCA_937952145.1 uncultured Myxococcales bacterium | reverse complement strand
CCGTGCAGCACATACGAGATGAGGGCGTTCGCAGCTTAATATGTAAACACCTTCTAAGCCCGCGTTTTCGGCTCCCCTCTCCTCAGCCGCCGCCGCGACAGCCCGCGTCGGGCTTCATCGGACTTAGCTCCCAGTGTCGGACTTCATCTTTGATCGTGCGGGTGAGTAGCAAGCAGATGGTGGAACCGCGCTGCCATCCGGCAAGACCCAGACGGGCCGGGCTGTGGATCGCAAAGGCCTGCCGCGAGTTCAAGGGCAGCACGTCGCTGCGCTGCACCCAGACCACCTTGCCGACCAGCACAAAGCGGGGATCGACCGCGGTCACGTAGGCCGAACCCGAGTAGCGCGACAACGGACCCACCTGCTCAACCTGCAGCTCGATCTGGGTCGATACCCGGCCGGCCGCCGCCGGAGCGGGCGGTGACGGCGGGCTGCCTTGACCGCGAACTGAAAGAGCAGAAGCGGTCAGGTAGCCAAGCGTCATTAGGATGGCTCGGGCCGTCGGAAGCGCGCGCATGGAAGCATCATACGCTGATCGCCGAAAGCCCTCCGCGGCGGGCCGAGTAGACCCAGGCAAGGAAGCGTCTACGCCACAACCACAGCGCGCAGTGAGCACAAGCAGGGGGCGGTGCCGGAAGACCTGCCTACTTGCTCCAGTAACCCTGCACGTTCGCCGACTTCACCGGAGTCAGCGGCTGACTCAAGCGGCGGCGAATCTCGATGGCGGCCAACGCCAGGCGCTCCATAAACAGCACGACATCATCGACCGGCAAATGATGAATATTCAGCGAGCAGCGCAGACCGTAAAAGCCGGGGTACAGCGCCAGCGCGCCGATCGTCAGGTCGGCATTTAGCTGCAGCGCCTCGTGCAGCGGCAGCAGCGTGTCCGGCCCGATCCGCGCCACCATCACCACCCAGGGCTCGCTGTACGCCGTCATCGGCGAGACGTGCACCGCTTGCCGCTCGTAGCCCCCTTCATCGTTGCGACTCTGCCAGCCGATGATCAGCGCGCGTCCGTCTACATCCAGCAGCTTTAGGTTGGCGCGCACATGGGCTTCTAGATCGTCCCAATTCGACATGGATCTCTTCCGCTTCTGTTACGCTGATCCTGCCATGGAAAACCCTAGCGTTCGTCGCATCTGTCAGGTCGAGATCCGCGTCAGCAACCTGGCGCGAGCGGTGCACTTTTATCGCGGCTGCTTCGACTGGCAGGTTCACGTGCTCTCCGAGGAGTACGCCATCATCGACACCGGCGTCGAGCCGATCGCCGCGCTGATGGTGACGCCCTCGCCACGCTGGCCACCCGGGGTGGGAAACTATGCGCTGGTGCCCGACTGCGAAGCCGCGGCGCAAGCCGTGGCCGAGCGCGGCGGACGCATCTTCATCGCCAAGACCGATGTCGGCGGCGGCGGCGCGTACACCGGCACCGTCGATCCCTTCGGCAACGAGCTCCTGTTCTGGCAGCCCGAGCGCGACTTTGCCCCCAAGCTGAGCGGCAGCGGCCGACACCCCATCGTCTGGCTAGAGCTGCCCGCCCCCGATCTGGCGCAGGGCATCGCGTTTTATCAGGGCCTGCTCGGCTGGCGCTTCCACCCCATCGAAGAGCAGGCCGACTACGCCGTCAGCGAGGACGGTGGATTTCGTCTGGGCGTCAGCTTAGTCGGCGGCGAGCGCGGCGGACGCATGCGCGGCGTCACCAACTACATCGGCACACCTGATCTGGCTGCCACCGCTACCCGAATCCTCCTACACGGCGGTCGGATTATCCGCGAGCGCACCGAGATCGCAGGTGAGGGCACCTTCCTGCTGTTCCAAGATCCTGACGGAATTCGCTGGGGTGCATTCCAGGCCAACACGCCGTAATCGCAGCACGACGCAAACGCGTCACTTTTGCTTAAATTCGACGAGAATTATTGGCAGGGGGATTTTTGATGTCTGACACCACGACGCAAGGCGGTTCCGAGCAAGGCTCAAGTGGCGGAGTCTGGAGCGGAGGCAGCAGCACCGGCTCATCCGCCGGCTCGTCTACGCCGGGTGGCAGCTTCTCTGTGCATGGTCGCAACCATACGCAGGGCATCGCCAACAACGCCTGGTCCGAGTACAACCGCTGGCAGGGCTGGGGCCGCGGCAGTGGCGATACCACGCGGCGTACGGTCGTCGAAGACACGGGTGCTCTCGACAACACCGAGATCGCCGCCCCCAAGCTGGCGCAGGCCGATCTGACGGGTATCAAGACCACGACCGTCGGCCAGCGCGATGGCGATGACGGCGGGGGCTTCTTCCACGACTCGACGTTTGGCACGTTTTCGTCGGGCAGCCTGGCCGGCCAGACGCCCACCGGCAAGTATGATCCGGTGCAGGGGCTTGCCAACCTCGACCTGTACAACGCTCGCGTCGCCGCAGGGGTGCGCGAAAAAGCGGGCGTCCGCGGCCAGGTCTCGGCCCAGGGCCAGTACGGCAGCGCCGTCGCCAAAGGCGAGGCCTACGGCGTCGCCGAAGCGGGCGCCGATGGCAACCTGAAGATCAGCACCCGCGATGGCGTCCTGCTCAGCGGCAACGCCAGCGCGCGTCTGGGGGTCGGGGCCAGTGGGGATGCGGATCTGAAGACGCCCGGCCTGCGCATCCAGGGCGTCGACACGCCGCTTGATGCTGGCGTCGGCGCACATGGCGAAGCGTTCGCGGGCGTCAAGGCCGGTGCAGGTGCACGCATCGGTGCCGGTCCAAACTTCGTCGGAGCCGAGGGCAGCATTGGCGCCTTTGCCGGTGTCGAAGCTCAGGGCGATATCCACGCCAATCTGGGCCCACTGCGCGGTCGCGTGACCGCCTCGGGCATGGCTGGTGCGGGCATTGGCGCCGACGGTGGCATCACCTACGAAAACGGCAAGATCAAGATCAGCGGTCGCGTCTACGCCGCGCTGGGACTCGGCGGCTCGCTGGGTGGCGAGATCACGCTCGACGTCAAGCAGGCCGCGCAGCTGGCACACGCGGTGGCCGATGCCGACAAGGATGGTCGCCTGACCCTCAACGATCCGGCGACCCACCTGTCGAACGCCATGCAGGGCGGCGCCAAGCTGGTCGATCACGGTGCCGATGGCCTGATTCGCATGCTGGATGCCGATGGCAGCGGCAAGTTCAGCATGGACGATCTGCGCATCCGCGCACGGCAAGCCGGCGAGCTCATGGGGCAGGCCCGCGACGCGGTGCAGAACGGCGCCACCTGGGCCATGGATCAAGGCCACCGCGCCCTCGACCGCGACGGCGATGGTCGCCTGGGCTTGGGTGATGTGGCAGCCGGAGCCGGTCAGCTCCGCAACGCCGCCGTCAACGGTATCAACGGCGCCCGCGACATGGTGACCAATGGCGCGCGCAGCCTGTACAACGCCGCCGATCGCGATGGCGACGGCCACCTAAGCTGGTCCGATATGCGCGGGCATCTTGGCGATGCCGGTCAGGCGCTGTCGAACGGAGGACGCAGCCTGCTAAATGGCGGCCGCTCCCTGGTCAACACCCTGGTCAACGGCGGCTCGGCGGCGCGTGACTGGCTTGGCGATCAGGCCGGCCGCGCTGGGCAGGCCATCCACCATGTCCTCGACGCCGACGGCGATGGTCGGCTGGGCATGGGCGATGTGGCCACCATGGGACGCAGCGCGCTCAACGGCCTGAACAACGCTCGTCACGCGGTGCAGGATCGCGTCGGCCAGGCGGGCCAGGCGCTGCACCACGCCGCCGATCGCGATGGCGATGGCCACCTGGGCTGGAACGACGTGCGCGCCGGCGCCGGTCAGGTTCGCAATGCGGTCGTGGGCGGGGCGCAGCGGGTAGGCGATACCCTGCACCGCGCCGCTGACCGCGATGGCGACGGACGGCTCGGCTGGAACGATGTGCGCGCCGGCGCCGGCCAGGTCCGCGATACCGTCGTCAACGGCGCCTCCAACCTCGTCCACTCGGCGGGCAGTCAGATCTCGCGAGCCGGCAGCACCATCGCCAGCGGGGCACGCGCCGCCGCCAGCACGGTGGGTGGCGCAGCCAAGAAAGTCGCCGGCTTCTTCGGCTGGTAGCTCGCCTCTCCCCTCCTCTTCGACCACGCCTTCGGCCCTTCCAGTTCCCCGCAAACGCTGCACTCGCCTCGCGCTGACTTCCGGTGCAGACTGCGGCCATGCACGCAACGATTCGCGTTCGGATGTCCAAGCCGCACTACGGCGGCAACCTGGTGGATGGCGCGCAGCTGCTCAGCCTGTTCGGCGATGTCGCGACCGAGCTGTGCATCCTCGCCGATGGGGACGAGGGCCTGTTTCGCGCCTATGACAGCGTGGAGTTCTTGGCCCCGGTCTATTCCGGCGACTTCATCGAGGCCCGCGGCGAGATCGTCAGCTGGGGCCGCACCTCGCTGAAGATGACCTTCACCGCGCACAAGATCATCGCGCCACTCGTCGAACCGGGCCTAGCCCCAACCGCCGCCACGGCGCTTTCCATACCGACCTTGGTCTGTCGCGCCAGCGGCACCTGCGTGGTCCCCAAAGAGCTACGCCGCGCCCCCCGCGCCGATGAACAGCGCATGGGCCTGTGGCGTCCCGGGCCCTGCATCATCACCGCCGCCATCGTCGGGGCCGAGACGACGCGGGCCCAGAACCCACACCTACCGCTGACCGCCGCAGAGATCGGCGCCGAAGCCGCCCGCTGCGCCCAGGCCGGAGCCAGCGTCATCCACCTGCACGTGCGCGATGACGCCGGCAACCCCAGCCAAGATGGCGACCGCTTCCGCGCCGCCATCGCCGCCATCCGCGCCCGCACCGGGGTCGTTGTGCAGTGCTCGACTGGTGGCGCCATCGGCATGTCGATCGACGAGCGCTGCGGTGCGCTGCAGCTACAGGGCGCCGATGCTCCCGACATGGCGACGCTCAACGTCGGAACCATCAACTTCGGCGACGACATCTTCGTCAACAAGCGACAAGACACGATGGAGATCGCGCGCCGCATCAGTGCCTGCGGCCTGGTGCCTGAGGTCGAGATCTACGATCTCGGCCACCTCGACATCACCGCGGAGCTGATCGAAAAAGGGCTGCTCAAGCCACCTTTGCATGTGCAGTTTGTGCTCGGCGTGCGTGGCGCCCTTTCCGCCAGTCGCGCCAACCTGCAGCTTCTTGTCGAACGGCTCGCCGAGATCGATCGCACCCAGAACCGCTCCGGCCTGCGCTCCAGCTGGGGCGTGGCCGGCATCGGTCGCCACGAATTCCCGATGGCCGAAGCCGCCGCCCAGCTCGGCGGCAACCTGCGCGTCGGCTTGGAAGACAACATCTTCCTGGAAAAAGGCGTGCTCGCTGCTGGCTCAGCGCCGCTCGTCGAAAAGGCCGCCGCGCTGTGTCAGGCCGCGGGCCGTGCCATCGCCACGCCGGAAGAAGCCCGCGCCCTGCTCTTGAAAAAAGCCGCTGCGCTTTAGCTATGGTTCGCTGGGGGCAGCGCACGGCGAAAAAAATCCGCAGCAGGTCGCCGCGACGCGCCGAGCTAACCGCTGCCCTCGCCGGGCTGGGCGCTGAGCCGCCCGTGATGCTCGGCTTTCCCGACGGCTTCCTGCGCGAAAATGCCGCCAAGCTGCGCGAGCGACTGAGCTATCACTTCCGCCGCCTGCGTGCCGATCGCGTGCTGACCTTCGATCACTGGAAGCGCTGCGAGATCCACCCCAACCACATCGAAGCCGGCCGCATGGCCGCCGAGGCCGCCGTATTCAGCGGCTTTCCCCTCCTGCATCGCGAGCACCTCGCCGCCGGTCTGCCTGCCGTGCAGCCCAAAGAGGGGTGGTTCATGGGCCCGCTCGAACATCGCCCCAATCGCATCGTCGAGATCGAAGCCACCCTCGACAAGAAGGTCGCCGCCACCCTCAGCCATGGCTCACAGATCGAGCTCCTCGCCAGCTGGTTTGTGCCCGGCGCCGATCCCCGAAAACTCACACCCGCCCAGCGCGGTCAGATCCAAGGCGGAGCGCGCAAGTTCCTCGAAGAGATGGCCCGCAAAACCGCCGCCCCCTTCGCCAGCCGCGTCAAGCTCGCCGAGACCTTCGAGTAGCCCAGCCTCCCCAAATTTGTAAACACCACCCTACTCAAGGGACCTCCTACCTTCCCCATTCCCCCAAACAGCCAGTAAGGCTGGGGCCGCAGCGGATCTCCTTTTTTCGACGCCCCGGCGAAAAAAGGAGTCCGCGCCCGCGGGGGCCCCAGCCGTGCAGCGAAATCACGTCAAGGGCATTCACAGCTCAATATATAAACACCCTCCTCAACAGAGCCGAGTACGGCGCTCTGACGGGTGCCGCTCGCTCGATCCGCGAATCGATCCCGTTCTACGTCGCGTCACGCCCCGGATTGATCGCCGGATCCGCCGGCCCGAGCGGGGCATAGCGCCCTTCCGCCCAGTCGCGGATGCCGCGCCGATAGCCCGGCCCAAAGCGACGCTCCGACGCCCCGCCCGGCAGCGAGTAGTAGCCACCCGGCTTCGACAGATCGCAGACATAGCGCGCCGCTGATCCAAAGATTGCGCGCTGCCCAATCAGCGTCAGCACCCGGCACTGCGCCGGCGTGGTCGCGCCGCCAACAAACGGCATCGCTGGCTCGTCGAAACCCAGGATCCCGGGCAGCTTGCCAGCGAACAGCATGTGCAGGTGCGGCTCGGTCACCGGCCGACGCGCATCGCGACTGCCGACCCGCTTTTGCGCCCGCGGCCAGGCCGTCTTGATCACGCTCCCCAGCTCATCGCGCGAGACGACCTGCGGCTGAGCCAGCGCCAGCGCTTCATCGAGGTGGTGATGAAACAGGAAGACCGCGTTCAGCGCATCGACCAAGCGATCCGCCTCGTGCTCATCGCTGCGCCGGGCGATCAGCTCGCGGCAGACCTCGCGATGCAGCGCTTCCCACAGCCCCAAGTTGTCGTAGTGCTCATCGCCATGGCCCGGCTGCGCCGCCGCCCAGCGCACAAGTCGCGCGGCCCGCGGCTCATCGGGCAGGAGCGGCGCCCAGATCGCCAACAGCCGCCGCGCCCCGACATCGACCGCATCGTGAACAAACTGCGAAAGCTCCGCCGGCCCCAGGCGACCCGCCCGCCCGACCTGCTGCGCGAGCAGCTCATTTAGACGCTCGTGGCGATAGCGTGGCTCGGGCAGCGGCACCCAGCGCTCGCCCAGCGGTCCGTCGCGGCGCTCGTTCGCCGAGGCGATGTAGCCGTCTTTGGGATCCAGCTTGAACGGCCGGCGATCCTGCGACAGCGGGCGCGGCGGGCCATGCGGAACGCGCGGCAGCACGCCCCCACTGTGCTCAGGACGTTCGTCCATGCGGCCGGTCAAGACCCAGCCAATCCGCCCGCCGGCATCCGCCATCAGCGCAAACAGCGACAGCCCCATGATGTCGCGCTGCGCCCCGAGAAGCTCGTCGACACTCTTGGCATCCAGGGTGCGCCGCAGCGCATTGAAGTCGCCCGCCGTATCGCGCAGCCCACACCAACGAATCGCTGGCAGCACCTGCTCTTCCGCGCTCTCCGCCGGGCCAAAGGTCGTGCCGATCTCGGCATCGAAGAACACCCAGCGCTCGGCCGACTTGCCACGCACCGCGACATCCACCTCGCGCCGCACGAGCTTGTGCCAGGCTTCGCCATCGAAGCACTCGCCAGCCCGACAGCGCAGCGCGTAGGTATCCATCACGTCGACGTGGGCATAGGTATAGGTCCAGCCGACGTGCGCCGTGCGCCCAAAGCTCGGCCAGGCCAGCCCCGGGACTTCCATGCCCTGCAAGTAACCGCCGTCGGGAAACGCAGTGTGCGAGGCATAGAGCAGCGGCGGAATGCGCCCCACTTCGAGGTGTGGATCGGCACACATCAGCGCCCCGCCCGTCGAGGAATGCGCCGCATCGACCACGATCCCGTTCGAGCCACCAAAGGCTGCGCCGACCACCGGCTCGGCAAATGGATCGTGCTCCGATGGCCACAAAAACGACGGAATCTGCTCTAGCTCACCCGGCTGCAGCGCATCGCCGAGCAGCAGCGCAAACAGCTCTGATCGCGCCTTCTTCGCGCAGAGCTGAGCCAGCACCGCCTCGGGCCACTCCTGCAGCGAGGACAGCCCGAACCAGCACAGCATGCGAAACAGCGCCAGCATGTCTTCCGGGCGATACGGCTGCCGCTTGATGCCGATGAGCCGCAGGATCAGCGGCCAGCCGCGATCCGCAACGCCCTGGTTGAAGCCCTGACAGTAGGCCTCGACCATTGCCCGCGCATCGGGTGACAGCCGCTCGACCTGCGCCGACAGCCCGTCGTAAAGGCCATGCAGATGTGCTGAGCGATCGATGGCTCGCGCCAGTGGCACATCGCCGAGGATCGACAGCGCCCGCCCAGCGGCAAAAGCCAGCCCCAGCTGCACCTGGATCAAGCGATCGGTCGCGTGCAGATAGCCGCGCGCGAATGCCCCTTCGGCAAAGTCTCGCGCGGTGATGCTGGGATACCCCTGCGCATCCCGCACATAAGGAATCGGGCCCTCGGGGCCAGCAATAGATAGCGTAGGAGACGGCTTTGACATGGGCGCGCAATGTAGTGATTTCGAGTGCGCCTGCGCGGGAAAAATGCGCGCTGGGGACCGCTTAGACCAAGCGCAGGACTGGCGCGAACACCACCTGCACTGCCGCCGGACTGGGGCTGCGCTCGGGGAGCGTTGCGACGGCGCTGGCGAAAGCGATGAGGCCTTCGATGTCCAGGCCGCCATGCTGCGGGCGCGACGTCCCGCTGCGAAGCTGGGCGAACAGGCGCGCGGCCCCCTGGCCATGGCTGTGCACGTTTTCGTACAGGCCCTGGCGGACCTTGACGCCGGCCGCGGCCAGCCGAATCAGACCCTGCAGCAGCGCGCGATCCAGCGGGTCGTGGGCTTGTCGCCACAGCCCTTCCCACTCTTCGTGGGCTTCCCAGTAGTAGCCGTGGTTGAACAGATCCAGGCCGCGCAGAAACGGCCGACAGGCCTGCGGTGCCTGCGCGTCAAGCAGCGACGGCAGCGACGGCGGCTCATCGTGGGCATGACCGCCGGGACGCCGCGGATGGATCGCCTGCCCCGGCACGAACGAATAGGGCGGAAACGACCAATCGGGCAGATAGCGCGGAACCGAATCAGCAGGCATCGGCATCTCAGACTCTACTCCCCATGCGCGAAGCCCCGATCAAATGTGCGATCGGGCAGGCAGGAACTGCACCTTGCCGCTTTTGTCGCTTTCTGCGAAGACTCCGTCCGCGAGCCGGCAGGCGTCGGCCTGCGGTCTAACTGAAGAGCCGCCATGCCCAACTACTTTCTTGTGAAGAGCGAACCCTACGTCTTTTCGTTCGCCAACCTGCAGCGCGATGGCCGCGCGATGTGGGACGGCGTCCGCAACTTCGAAGCCCGCAACAATCTGCGCGCCATGCAGACCGGGGATCTCTTGCTCTTCTATCACTCGAACGAAGGCAAGGCCGTGGTCGGTGTCGCGACCGTGGTCGAAACGGCCTACGCCGATCCAACCGCTGATCCCGCCCGGGGCGGCGACGGCGGCGACTGGTCGGTGGTCGACGTCGCGCCGGTCTGCGCCCTGAAAAAATCGGTCAGCTTGGACGACATCCGCGCTGAACGACGCCTGGCCCAGATCAACCTGCTACGGCGCAATCGCTTGTCGGTGGTGCCGGTAACGCCGGCTGAATTTGCGCTGATCTTGCAGATGGGGGAAACGACGCTCCCCGACCCATTGCCAGCCGCCCCAGGCGGGAAAAAAACAACGACCGTGCCGGCCAAGGACGGCCCCCGAGCGCTGGCGAAGGAGACGACAACCGCGACAGCGAAAAAAACGACGACCGCGACAGAAAAAAAAGCGCCGACCGCAGCCGCGAAAAAAACGACGACTGCGCCGCGCAAGCCAGCAGCGAAGAGCGCTGCAAAGTCCCCAGCCTCCGTCGGGAAAAAGCCGCTCCGCGCGGGGCGAAGCAGCACCGGCCGGGGGGCCGCCTTGGCGCTGTTGCTGATCGTCTTTGGCGGCGTGGGCGGGGGATTCTTGCATCGCTGGCCGATGGCGACGGCATGGGCTGAGCCCCCAGCGAAGACGGCTGAAGGCAAGCTCGATGCAGCGCCGCTTCTGGATGCGCGGCTGGTCGACTTGGAAGATCGCGCGACCCCGCTGCGTAGCTACGTCGAAAAGCCAGCCGGTGCGGCGCAGGTGCTGGTCGTGCTGCACCAAGATCGCAAGTCGGCGGATGAAAATCAGGCGTTCAAGACCGAGCTAGGTCGACTGTCGGCGGGGCATCCGACGCATATGCGGGTGGTGGCCCTGGCCGATGTCGATGGCTATGCCTTCTGGCCGGCCAAAGGCTACGTCAAAGATGCCCTGCGCCCGCTGGCTACCGACGGCGCGGTCGTGCTGTGCGACTGGCGTGGAGCGGTGCGCAAGAGCTATGGCCTCAAGGCCGGGCAGAGCGCGGTCTTCGTGCTGTCGCAAAGCGGCGAGCTGGTGACGCTGTCGCGCGGCAAGCTCACGGCCGACGAGAGCAAGGCCCTGCTGCGCGGCATCCGCGAGCTCCTACCGCCCGAGCCGGCGACGCCGTAAGGCCATGCTGCCCTCCCCCACTCCCGGAAGTCCGCCGGGTCTTTCCGCCTTTGGCAGCCTGCTGTTTGCCCGTCGCTTCGTCGCCGATCCGCGTGGCCCGATCGATGAATGCACGGGGCGCTTCGGCCCGATCTGGCGCTCGCTGGTGCCGGCCGGGGGCAGTCGAAACGGGCTGGTGCCGCTGATCTGGCTCATGGGGCGAGCCGGCAACGAGCGCATCCTGGCCCCGACCTACCGCGACGACTTCACCTGGTACGACGGCTACTGCTTCACCATGGAGCCGCTGTTTGGTCGCCAGATCCTGCTCTTGCTCGACGACGAACCGGCGACGCCCGGGCAGCTGCGGCAGCCGCGTCAGGAAGCCCATCGACAGCGCCATCGCGTCATCGTGCCGGCCTTCCACCCCCGCCTCGATCCGCAGTACCTGGCCGAGATCGGCCGCATCCTCGATGTCCATCTCTCCGAGGTCGCAGCGACGATCCAACGTCCCAGCGAAGGCGTGCTCATCGATCTGCAGGAGGTGGTGCGGCGCGTGACGTTTCACGTCGTGGCGAGCCTAGTGCTGGGGGCTCCCGATGCCGATCCCGGCATGCCGCGCAGCCAGCTTCTGCACTGGTTTGAAGAGCTGGGCCAGGGCCTGTTTAGCGTCGTGCACCTGAACCTGCCGGGCCTGCCATTCCGACGCGCAACGCGGGCCCGGGCCGTGCTGGCCGGGTATCTGCAAGGGCGAATCACCGCCTATCGCCGCGGCGAAGGCACGCCCCCGCCGATGCTGCACAACCTGATGACCGCGCAGGCCGAGGACCCGACGCTCTTGCCGGATGAAGCGATCATCTCGGAGCTGATCTCGTTTCTGTACGCCGGCTATGACACCACGGCGAGCCTCCTGACCTCGGTGGTGGCGGCGCTGCGCGACGAACCGGCGATCTATGCCCGGCTGCGCGACACTCTGGCCCAGCACACGCTCCCTCGCGACGACGACGAGGATGCGCTGCAGGCGGGAGCCGACGGTCCTGCCTACCTTCACGCCGTGCTGTACGAGTGCGAGCGCCTGTACCCGCCGCTGCACTTCTTGATGCGCGGGGTCAGGCACGATCTGGAATACGGTGGCTATCACATCGCCGCCGGCAGCAAGGTGGCCTACAGCCCCTACTACACCGGACGCATGGCCGAGCTCTTCCCCGATCCGCTGCGCCTGCGGCCCGAGCGCCACCTCAGCGACGACGGCACGCTGCGAAAGCCCGCGCCCTACACGCTGCTTGGCTTCGGCGGCGGACATCGCATGTGCATCGGCAAGCGGCTGGCCGGACTTGAGCTGCGCATGTTTATGACCCAGCTCCTCTCTCGCTTTGAGCTGGCCTGGCCCGAAGGCAATTCACCCGACGGGCGGCGCCGTTCAGCTTCGGCTAGCGCCGACGAGTTCTACTTCAACCCGGCGCTGCAGCGACGCCACGGACTGTGGGCCCGCCTGATCCCGCGCCGACTGCGCCAGTCGGTGCTCACCCCCGCGGCCGAGTCCGCCGCCTAAGAGGTCTGTCCCGATGTCCAAGACTGACTCGCCATCTGTCATCGTCATCGGCGCTGGGGTGGGTGGCCTGGCCACCGCGCTGCGCCTGCTGTGCGCTGGATTTTCGGTCACCGTGCTAGAGCGCGCGTCGCGCCCGGGCGGCAAGATGCGGCAGATCGCCGTCGGAGACGACGTGTTCGACGGCGGTCCCAGCGTCATGACCATGCCCTGGGTTCTCGATGAGCTCTTGGCGGTGGCCGGCGTGGGGCGAACAGACGTGCTGTCGCTGACGCCGCTTGCGCCGCTGTGCCGCCACTTCTTTGTCGATGGCACGGTGCTGGATCTATTTGCCGACGACCCCACCACCGCCGGGGCCAGCGAGGACGCCGCCTGGGCCCGCTCAGCCGAAGAGATCGGCCGCGTCCTCGGTGCCCGCTCGGCCGAAGACTATCGTCGCTTCCGTCGCCACGCTGCGGCCATCTATCGCGCGGTGGAAGGTCCGTTTCTGCGTCGTCCGCTGCCGCAGGGGCCGCTCGATATCCTGTCTAAGTTCAACTTCGGCGACCTCTTTGGCATGCGCCACCTCGATGCCGCGCGCAGCCTATGGCGGGCCTTGGGCAGCCAGTTTTCCGACGAGCGTCTGCGGGTCCTGTTCGCCCGCTACGCCACCTATAGCGGCGCCAATCCCTTCATCGCGCCCGCCACCTTGGCTGTTATCGCGCACGTCGAGCTAGCGTTTGGCGTCTACGCCGTCGAGGGCGGCATGTACAGCCTGGCCAGCCTGCTCGCCGAACTGATCACGCGCCGCGGCGGTCAGATTCGCTGCGGAGCCGACGTCGAGCGCATCGAGATCGATGAGACCGCCGGTCGCGCCAGCGCCGTCTTCGTCGCCGGAGAGCGCTTGGCCGCCGACTATGTAGTCGCCAACTGCGATGCCGCCCAGCTCTACGCCCGCCAGCTTGCAGGCAGCCGCCCTGGCGATAAGCACGCGCGCGCCATCACCGCGCTCGTGCCCTCGCTGTCCGCCTATCTCAACCTCTTTGTCGTCGCGGGGCAGGGGGTGGCCGAGCTGCCCCTGGTTCACCACAATGTGTTCTTTTCCGCCGACTATGAGCGCGAGTGGCAGGAGCTCCTGTCCGGACCGCCGAGCGATCCCACGGTGTACCTGTGCAACCCCGACTACGGCGCCTCCCGTCAGCGCTGGTTCTGCCTGACCAACTCGCCGCCGCTGCCACCGACGGGCCCGTCGTCGCAGACCCTGGATCGCTGGGCGCGCTGTCGGGGCCGAGTCGCGGACAAGCTGGCCCAGGCCCGGCTGCCGCTGGCCGAGGTGCTGCAGGGCGAAGCGGCAGTCACGCCAAGCGATTTTGCTGCGCTGTTTCCCTTCAGCCGCGGCGCCATCTACGGCCCAGCCGCCAGCTCGCGCCTCGGCGCCTTCGCCCGTCCGCGCAACCGTGTGCCGGGGGTCGAAAACCTCTTCTGCGTCGGTGGCAGCACCCACCCGGGGGCCGGTGTGCCCATGGTCATGCTCTCGGCGGCCATCGTCAGCGAGCTCTTGCAGGCGACCCACCGTCGCCGAATCGGGAGCCGCGCCGCGTGAAGGAGTGACCGCCTGGCACGTCCTTCTTATACTGAGAAGCCTAAGGAGATTGGACGATGACTCGTGTGCACAAGCTCTCGCTATTTGGTACGGCCCTCGGCACCGGCCTGGCCCTGCTACTGATCGGGGTCGCCGCCCCCCGACCGAGCCACGCTGGCCCCATCGCCGCCGCCGGCCCTGGGGCCGCCCTTGCGGGCAAGCCCTACACCATCTCGGTGGCTGCGCCCGCCGCCAAGGTGGGGGCCAAGGGTGCCGCCACCGTCACAATGAAGCCGGGCAGCGGCTATCACCTCAACACCGAGTTCCCGCTCAGCCTCAAGCTGACCCTGCCCGACGGCGTCACCACCCCCAAGGCCGAGCTCAAGAGAGCCGACGCCAAGACGTTCAAGGAAGCCGAGGGCGCGTTCGACATCCCGTTCGTCGCCGCCTCGGCCGGCCAGAAGACCATCCAGGGCGAGCTCCGCTTCGCCGTCTGCACCGAGACCACCTGCGAGCCGCAGCGCACCCAGATCACCATCACGCTCGACGTGAAGCCGTAATAGGTCACCTTGGACCGCCCCCCGCGCATTCCCCTGCCGGCGCTCAACACCGCCTTTGGCCAGGGTTCCTGGGATCGCGCGCAGCCCGAGGTCGAGTTCTACTTCGACATCGTCTGCCCGTACGCCTTCTTCGCGTCGCGCCTCTTGCCGCCGCTGTGTGAGCGGCTGGGGGCCCGCATCGACTACCACCCGATCCTGCTCGGCGGCGTGCTCAAGGCGCTGGGCTCCGAGCCGATGGGCGGGGCCGCGGTCCGCAAGACCATGACCTTCCGCGACATCGGTCGCTGGGCCGAGCACCTGGGCCTGCCGCTTAAGCTGCCGCCTGAGCACCCGCGACGCACCGTCGAAGCCATGCGCCTTATCTGCTGGGCGCCGCGGCTGTCCTGGCCGGCGCTTATCGAGGCGCTCTATCGCGCCTACTGGCTGCAGGGCAAAGACGTCAGCGACCCGAAGGTGCTGCGCGAGATCGCGGCTCAGGTAGGTTTAGATCCGGATGCGGCGGAGCGAGGGATCGGTTCTCCCCAGGTAGCCGCTGACCTGCGTCGCCGCACCGACGACGCGCTTTCCCAGGGGGTGTTCGGCGTGCCGTCGTTCATCGTCCAAAGCCAGAGCGGTCCGCGCCTGTTCTTCGGCCAGGATCGCCTGCACTTCGTCGAAGAAGCGCTGCGCCGTCACCCGCTGTCGGCCGCGGGTCTCGCCGAGACGCCGACGAGCCCCGGGGGCAAAGCGCGGCTCTTTTTGGCCCCGCCGCCGCCGCTGCGGGCCCCGGCCCCCTCGTCGCCAAAGGTGGAAAACGAGGCGCGACAGGTGACGTTTTTTTACGACTACTCCAGCCCCTACGCCTACCTGGCAGCGACGCAGCTTGAGGCGCTGGCCCGGCACTGCGGGGCAGTCGTCGAGTATCGCCCGATCCTGCTCGGCGGCCTGTTCCGCAGCATCGGTACGCCGCAGGTGCCGATGCACAGCTACAGCGAGGCCAAGCAGCGCCACGTGCGCGAAGATCTGGCGCGCTGGGCCCGCTACTACGACGAGCCGTTCCACTTTCAGTCGCGCTTTCCGATCCACACCGTGACCGCGCTGCGCCTGACCCTGCTCGTCGAATCGGCAGAGGCGCGCGCCGCGCTGACCCTGGCCCTGTTTCGCGCCGCCTGGGCCGATGACGAAGACATAAGCGATCCGGCGGTGCTGGAGCACGTGCTGCAGGCCACCGACCTGCCGACAAGCCTGCTTGGCCGGGTCAGCGAGCCCGCGGTCAAAGAGGCGCTGCGTCGCAACACCGAGGAGGCCGAGGCCCTGGGCGTCTTTGGCGTGCCCAGCTTCCTTGTGCCCGGACCGCAGGGCCCGCCGCAGCTTTTCTTCGGCCAGGATCGCCTGCCGTTTGTGCAGGCTGCGCTGTACCCCGATCGGCGCCCGCTAGCGCTGCCCAACGTGGGAAAGACGCCGGCGCATGGCTAGCCTGCCGCTTGCGGACCTGCTGTCACGCCTCAACTTCGTGCTCATCGACTGCAGCGACGAGACGCAGCCGCACGCTGAGCCCCCGACGCCAGCCTGGTTTGATCGGCTGGACCTGCTTTCGCGCAGCGGCGATCCCGCGGGCGAGTACCGCTCGCCCTTTTTGGCCCACTTTCTTGAAGACGCTCGCGACTACTGGGTGCGGGCTGAGGCAGGGGTGGCCGATCTGGAACCCCGCCTCCGCTCGGGCATCTGCGCCGAAGTGGCCAGCGACGGCAAGGACTACTGCTACGAGCTCTCGGCGCTGCTCGTCGAGGGAAGGCGCCTGCTGCTCTGCGAGCTCGATCCGTCGCCGCAGCGGGGCCAGTTCATCCTGCAGGGGGCGCGCAATAACCGCCTCGAATACGAGAGCCTGGAGCGAGCCCAGCGCGCGCTGCTCGAAAGTCAGGAGGCGCTGCGCCAGGCCCGCGATCGCGCGGAGCAGGCCTCGGCGGAAAAGTCGCTGTTTTTGGCCCAGGTTAGCCATGAGCTGCGCGTGCCGCTCCACTCGATCCTCGGCTACACCGGGCTCGTCGCAGGCAGCCCGCAGCTAGCGCCAAGCCTGGCCGAGCCGCTCGCCGCCATCCGCGCCGCCGCCGGTGCGCTGCAGGCCCTGATTCACGATCTGCTCGATCTGTCGCGCATCGAAGCCGGTCACCTCGTGCTCGAAAACGAGCCCTTCGTGCCGGCCCAGGTGCTGAGCGAAGCCCTGCGCATCGTCGCGCCGATCGCCGAGAGCAAGGGTCTGCCGGTCCACGCCGAGCTTTCGTCGATCACTGCCCTCAAGCTCTCCGGAGACGCGGCCCGGCTGCGACAGGTGGTGCTGAACCTGCTCAACAACGCCATCAAGTTCACGGCCCGCGGGGGGGTTAACCTGCGCGCCCAGCTCGTGACTGCTGCGACGACTGAGGCGCACACTGAACGTCCCGTCGCCCTGCGCATCGAGGTCGAAGACTCGGGCATCGGCATCGCCCCAGAACACCACGAGCGCCTGTTCCGCCCCTTCAGCCAAGCCGAGCGCGCCATCTCGCGGCAGTTCGGCGGCACCGGCCTGGGCCTGGCCATCGCCAAGCGCATCGTCGAGGCCATGGCGGGCGAGATCGGCTTTACCAGCCAGCCCGGCCGGGGCTCATGCTTCTGGTTCATCGTGCGCCTGCCGGCGGTCAGCGAGGCGCCTGCCCCTGGCCAGGTCGGCCACCGGGACGCACCGACGGCCCAGAGTCCGGCGACGCCGACCGCGCCCCGCCCCCGCCCCCGCGTCCTTGTCGCCGAGGACAATCCCATCAACCGTGCGCTGGCCGTGCATATGCTGGGTCGGCTGGATGTTGATGTCAGCACCGTGCCCGACGGACGGCAGGCGGTCGAGGCGGTGCGGGGGGGGGACTTTGACCTGGTGCTGATGGATCGCTACATGCCCGAGCTGGACGGTCCCGATGCCTGTCGTGAGATCCGCGCGTTGCCGTCGGAAAAAGCCCACGTTCCGATCATCGCCACCAGCGCCGACCTGCGGGAAAGCGATCGCGCCACCATGCTGGAGGCCGGACTTACCGACTGCCTGGGCAAGCCGTTTAGCCTCGCCGAGCTCTCTGCCGTCGTGAGCCGCTTTGGCCGACGCGGGACGCCATGAGCCCCGAAAACGAGCCCCGCGCCCGGCTCGCGGGGCGGATGCAAAAACCGCAGCGTCACCGCCTGCTGCAGGGCTTTCCCGCCGTGCCCGCCATGGTGCCCGCGACGAGCCCGGACACACCGCCGAGCCCTGGCCAGTCTGCCGAGCCTGCGAAGCCTAACGAGGAGGACGACGACGAGGACGCGCCCGCCAGCCGACGCTTCCGCTCGCTCGGCTTCCGGCGCACCTGCGATGGCTCCTTGATCGATGTGGCGTTCGCGCAGGCCCGCGAGTCCCTGTCGTCGACACAGCCCCCGCCCCCGGTGGACCCGACCGATCCCCCCGACCTGCGAGCGTACAGAGAGCAGACCCAGGAGCGTCACCGCAAGGCCGTGGCCCACTGGCAGAGCGTGGTGGCCCGCGGTGACCACTCGCAGCCGCCGCTGTTTTCCGTCGATACGACGCGCGACCTGATCGTCGGTGTGATTCCGCACACGCAGTGCGTGCCCCGCACCGAGGCCTGCGGCTTCTGCACCTTCCCCCACGACGTCGCCAACGCTCGCAGTCGCCGCAGCATGCAGGACGCGGTCACCGATGAGATCCATCTCCACGCCCAGACCGAATCGCTGGCCGGACGGCGCCTGCACGCGATTTACCTCGGCGGCGGCACCGCCAACCTCTGCGAGCCCGAGGAGATTGCAGCCATCGTCCAGGCCCTCGCAAGAGGCTTTGTCATCGACGAGGCCGAGCTAAGCCTGGAGGGCACCCCGCACCTCTTTGAGCGCTTGCTGTCCTCGCACCTGCGCAACCTGGCGAGGCAGCCGACGGCAAGTAAGCGCATCAGCATCGGCGTGCAGACCTTCGATCCCGACTTCCTGCGCCTGATGGGCCGACAAAAGTTTGGCGGCGCCAGCACCGTGCGCCGAGTGACCAAGAAGGCCCACAGCCTGGGCATCGCTACGTCGGCGGATCTGCTCTTCAACCTGCCCGGCCAGACGCCGGCGCAGATGGATCGCGACCTCGACATCGCGCTGTCTTGTGGCCTGCACCAGATCTGCCTGTACAACCTGGTGCTCTACGCCGGCCTCGGCACGCCGTGGTCCAAGGATGCCGGGCTGGTCCGCGCCATGCCGAACAACGCCACCGCCTGCGAAAACTGGCTGCGCCTGCGTCAGCGCTTGCTGTCCGAAGGCTATGTCCAGACCACGCTCACCAACTTCGAGCGCGCCGATATCGCCGCCGGCCCGGCCCGCTTTCGCTATGAGACCGCCAGCTTCTCCATGGAGCGCACCGACGGCCTGGGCATCGGTCCCCTGGGCTTGTCGACGTTTGTGAACCTCGGCCAGCGCCGCGGCATCAAGCTCCTGCGCCGCAAGAACATTGCTGCTCGCCCCTGGTCGCGGGACGATCTCATGTTCTGCTACGACGAGCAGACCCTGCCGCTTCTGTTCCTGACGCGCAGCCTGGCCAAGACCCGCGTATCCGGCCAGGTCTATCGCTCGCTGTTCGGCACCGCGCTCGCCGAGGCCTTCGCCGCACCGCTCGCCGCCTGCCAGGCAGCCGGCCTGGTCCGTCAGGAGGGCGAGGATCTGTGCCTCACCCCAGTCGGCATGTTCTACGCCGATGCCGTAGTCGCCACCCTCGCCGACGGCGTGCGCCGCCCCGGGGCTGGCCTACACACCGCCGACCTGCTGCGCGAGCGCCCACAAGCTGAAGACTACATCGGCATGGGCTGAGCACGGCCGGCCGCCTGATGACACGCTGCCGATCGCCCGCCTACCGCGCGATCACCTCAGCCGCGCTGGTCGCGGCCACCGCCCGCTTCAGCCAGCGTTCGAGGGTGGACGGGTCGCTGCAGGCGAGGATCTGCTGCCGCAGCGTCTTGGATACCCGCAACCCACGGGCCTGCAAGATCGTCAGCACACTCTCCGCCCGGCCTTCGGCTTTACCTTCGGCTTTACCTTCGGCTTTGCCTTCTACCCTGCCCCGGTCGTAGCCGTCGGCTCTGCCTTTGTCGTAGCCGTCGCGCACGAGGGGAAAATCTCGCAGCGGGTCGATCATGATGCGCTTCCTCCGGAGGACGCTGTGGACGATGTCATGGACTTGGCGACGCGACAAGCGCAGCGTCGCAAAGTGGGCGGCCTGTTCGATGAGCATGGAGCGCGGCTCGCTGGTCGGCACGCAGTCCACGATGCGGCTGACCACGCGCGCCACCAGCGCAGCCCGGTCGCTCGCCCCCGGCTCCATGACGGTGACCAGCGGCAGCAGCGCCGCGATGTCGCGGGCCAGGGCATCCTCCGCCGATTCGTCGAACACGCGGCGGACACTGACGCGGTGGTGCAGCGGCTCGCCGTCCCCGCTATCGCCGTAGACGTAGCTAGACGGCGGCACAGCGGCAGGCGCCAGCGCAAGGACCGTGGTGCGAACGGGCAGCCCGTGCAGATCATGGGCCAGCACGGCCCGGGTCAGCATACTGCGCGGCAGCAGCGGATCGGGCTGGCACTGGCACTCGACAATCTGCAGGACGACCGCCGAGCGCAGCCCCGATTCGGCCCGCTTGCCAGCCGGCCCAGGCTCGCCCCCAGGGACGCGTGCTCCCCGGACGTCCATCACCCGCAGCACTAGATCAGGCCAGCGCGAGGTCGTCGCTAGCTGGCGGTCTTCTTTGAGCACTTCACATTCCCCTGCGTGGGGCAGCAGCCAAGGCAGGAGGGCCGGCAGGCCGCGGGCAAACATCTCACGAAACGAGGTGTCATAGACCTTCCCCATGGGGCGCGGCCTTATAGCCTCGTGGGCCCGGGCCGTAATGGCACGGCACGGCCGATGAGCGGCGCACAGCGTCGGGAAAATTTGAACCGACCACCGGAACTTGGCCGGCCGAGGAGCGTTTTGCCATCGCCAGGGCCCGGGCTTGTGCCGCAAGATGCCGGGTCATGCGTATCGAGCAGATCTGGACCGGGAACGACTTTCGCAACTTTCACTATCTGATCGCCTGCTCGCAGACCGGGGAAGCGCTGGTGGTGGATCCGCTGGATCACGCGCTGTGCCTGTCGCGGGCGCAGGCGCTGGGACTTCAGATCACGCAGATCGTCAACACGCACGAGCACACCGATCACACCGGCGGCAACGAGCCGCTGCGCGCCGCTACTGGAGCACTGCTGCTGGCCCACGATCGCGCCGGAGCGGCGATTGCTGGCATCGATCGCGGGCTCTCGGCCGGCGATGTCATTCGCGTCGGCAAGACCGTCGAGCTGCGCGTGCTCGACACGCCCGGCCACACCATGAGCCACGTCTGCCTGTTCGCGCAGGGCGATGGCAGTGGCCTGCAGTCGGCGCTGATCTGCGGCGACACGCTGTTTAATGCCGGGGCGGGCAACTGTCACCACGGCGGCGATCCGCACGTCCTTTACCGCACCTTTGTCGATCAGCTGGCCCAGCTGCCCGACGACACGCGGGTCTACCCCGGGCACGACTACATCGCACGCAACCTGGGCTTCACGCTGGATCGCGAGCCCGACAATGCCGCGGCCGCCGCGCTGCTGCCGCAGGTTGCCGAACAAGACATGAGCCGGCCACTGGTCACGACGATGGCGCAAGAGCGACAGGTCAACACCTTCCTGCGCCTGGGCAGTCCATCGGTGCAGGCCGGTCTGCGGCGTGCGATTCCGGGCCTCCCGCCCGATGCGCTTTCGCCCGAGACGGTCTTCGTCAAGCTGCGCGAGCTGCGCAATCGCTGGTAGCTGGCTCGTCGCGGGGCCACCACTTTTCGTCCGACTCCAGCCATGACTGCCTATCTCGCCCCTCCCCTGCTCCTCCTCCTCGCGGTGCTAAAGCTGGGGCTTTGTCTGCTGCTCGTCGCGGCGGCGATGCACCTGCTGCGCCTCGGTCTGTGGAGCCTGCGCCAGAGCGCGCCAGCCCGCCTGCCCCCCGCGCCACCGCTGACCGACTACCCCGTCGTCACCGTCCAGCTGCCGATGTACAACGAGCGCACCGTCGCTGCGCGCGCAATCGCGGCTGCCTGTGGGCTGGACTGGCCGGCGCTGCGCGTGCAGGTGCTCGATGACTCGACGGATGACACGCGACAGCTGATCGACCGACTGGTCGCCGACGCCCGTGCCCGCGGCCATGACATCGCGGTACTGCGCCGCCCCGATCGCCGCGGCTTTAAGGCCGGCAACCTGGCGCATGGGCTGTCGCAGCTAGGCGCCGACTGCGGCTTCATCGCCATCTTCGATGCCGACTTCGTGCCGCCGCCGGACTTCTTGCGCCGGCTCATGCCGATCCTGCTTTCCGACGATCGGCTGGGCTTTGTGCAGACCCGCTGGGGCTATCTCAACGAAGGCCAGAACCTGCTCACGCGGGTCCAGGCGCTGATCCTCGATGGCCTGATGCTCGTCGAGCAGGCCTATCTGGATGCGCACGCGCTGCCGCTGCAGTGGAACGGCACAAGCGGCATCTTTCGCACCGCTGCGCTGAAGAAGGCTGGCGGCTGGCTCGGCGAGTCCGGCGCGACCTCGGTGCTGACCGAAGATCTGGATGTCGCTTACCGCGCACTGCTCGCTGGCTATCGCGGCCGTCATGTCTCGGCGATCGCCGTGCCCAGCGAGCTTCCCGCGGCCATGGCGGCGTTCCGCGTGCAGCAGCAGCGCTGGGTCGGCGGCGGGGCGCAGGTGCTGCGCAGCCTGTTTGGCAAGCTGTGGCACGACGGGCCGCGCGGTCGCAGCCTGCTGACGCTCCTCGCTCACCTCGCCCGCCACGCCCGGCAGCCCTATCTGGCGCTGTCGCTCTTGTGGCTGCCGCTCTTGCTGTTGCCGCCGCTGTGGCCGGGGCATGGGCTGGCTGGCGAGCTGGCTGCGCCGCTGCCGTCCTGGGTGCCGACGCTTTCGGCGCTCGCCGGCGGGCTTACCACCGTCGCTAGCCTGCGCGTGGCGATGGCGCTGTTTCTGCTCGCGGTGATGGTCTACTACGGCGCGGCGCGGCGGCAGGTTGGGCGCTCGTCGCTCGTCTCGGCGCTGCTTTCGCCGCTGCTCCTGCCACTGTCTTTGGGGCTCAGCCTCGCGCTTAGCGCCGCGCTCTTGCGCGGACTCTTCGAACGGCCGGAAGATTCTGTATTTATACGAACCCCAAAGGAAGGCCCTTCGGGAACTCCTGAAGCAGGACTTACGCCGTCGCCAAATCAACCTCCGCGGGCATCTACAGCCTCGCACCTGCCGCTGCTAGAAATCGCCATCGGAGGAACCTACGTAGCGATCGCGGCCTGGGTGTTTCGGCTCGGTCAGCCAGTCAGCGCGCTGTCGCTCCTCACCATCGTCGCGGGCGGCCTGCTGTGGGTCGGCCTGGGCAGCCTGCAGCGACCCCGCCTCTAGCCGGGCAGCCTCGGGGCCGTCTGGCCCCCCCAGCAGAGTCGCCGCGCCCCGGCCGGTTCCGCGATGTTGGCTCGTGCGCGATGCTCGGCTCGCGCAGCCCGATACCGCCGCGTCCCATTTCGCCGCGCTGGCATCGCCATTTCCGCCGCCAGCGACGCGCCGCCTCACGCTACAATCGCGCATGGCCGGCGCAGACCCCTCGGCTCCGCTCGTCTGGACTCATCTCCAAATCGAGCCAGGCCGCAGCCCCCCCAGCACCTCCCCTGCCAGCCCAACCGAAAGCAGCGAACCCCCGCCGCGCATCGGCCCCTATGTCCTTCTGCGCGCCATCGGCGAGGGCGCCATGGGCGTCGTCTACGCCGCCTATGACGAAGAGCTAGAGCGCAAGGTCGCTCTCAAGCTCATCCATCCCTCGCAACAGGGCGATGCTCAGCTGCGCACCCGCATCCTCCGCGAAGCGCAGGCCCTGGCTCGCGTCTCCGCCCCCAATGTCGTGCACGTCTATCAGGTCGGCGAGGTCAGCGGCCAAGTCTACATCGCGATGGAGTTCATAAACGGCACGACCCTCACCAAGTGGCAAGCCGAGCCCGCTCGCCGCTGGCAAGACATCCTGCGCACCTACGTCGCCGCCGGCCACGGCCTGCTCGCCGCTCACGAAGCCGGCCTGATCCACCGCGACTTCAAGCCTGACAACGTCCTTATCGATCGCCAGGGCCGCCCGCGCGTGGCCGACTTTGGTCTCGCTCGTCTGGAAGCCGCCAGCGCGACCACCGCTGCTCCAGTCGCCGTCGCTGCGTCGGCTGCCCCCAGCCTCCCAAGCAAGAGCGCCCAAGCCCTGCTCACGCAGGCTGGGGTGGTGATGGGAACTCCGCTTTACATGTCCCCCGAGCAGCACAACGGGGATCCGGCGGATGCGCGCAGTGATCAGTTCAGCTTTTGTGTGGCTTTGTATGCGGCGCTGTATCGCCAGCTGCCGTTTGCCGGGGACACGCTGCCATCGCTGGCCTTCCATGTGGCATCGGGCCAGGTGCGGCCGCGACCGGCGGGCAGCCATGTCCCGATGGCGGTCCACGAGGCCATCCTGCGCAGCCTGTCGCCAAACCCCGGGGCGCGCTTCCCCAGCATGCGAGAGCTCCTGGCGGCGCTCGACTTCGATCCGCTCTCCGATCGCACGGCGGGTCCGCGCTCGCGGCGACGGGTGACACTCAGCATGGGGCTCTTGAGCGGGGTCTGCCTGGGGGGCCTGGATCTCCTCGACAGGCTGGGGGTCTCGTCGTTTCAGAGCTCGCTCTTTGTCGCCGGGGTGTTCTTGGCCACCTTCAGATTTTTGCTGTGGCGCTTCGCGGGCGAGCTACGAAACGACTTTCACCGCGCCACGATCATCTATGGCCTGGTCTATGCCGGCTACCTGCTGAGCCTGCGCGGTCTGTCGCCGCTCCTGGGGCTTGGCGACGCGCAGCGGGCGGCGCTGGATCTTTTGGCCTTGGCTTTGACCACCGGCATGATGAGCGGCCTGGTCATGCCCCGCCTGTGGCCGATCATCCCGATGACTCTGGCCGGGGCGCTTTCGACGGCGCTCTGGCCGCAGCAGGCGCAGCGCATCAGCTCGCTGCTACTCGCCGCGGCGGTCTGGATCGCGACCTATCAATGGAATCGCACCGTCACTTCGCGCGCTGCGGCCCGCCGGGCTGCCGAGTCGTCGCCGTAGCTTCCCTGCCCCACCCACTCAGCTGGCAAGGAAAGACGCGGCGCGCTCGCCTCGGCTTCAGCGCGGACACACAAGGAGGCCGCGCTGAAACACCGGCCCCACAACCAAGTGGCGGCCGAAGGCCACGGCCACGCTCGATGCCGACAGCGAGTGCCCATCCTCCATGAGCCGCGTCGTCACCCCGCTGATCTCGCCGGCTGGCGTCACCACAAAGCGCAGCACCTGCGAGGGCGAAGCGGCCCGCTCATCCTTGGCATGCTGCAAGAACTGCAGCGCCACCGGGTGAGCCCCGACGTAGTAGGCCCCGCTCTCGTCTTGGGCGAAGTTGTCGACGGCGGTGCCAAACTCGCGCGTGCTCAGCTTGTCCAGGCCGCCATCCGGCCGCCGCGCAAAGACCGAGACGCGCTCGGCCAAGGCCTCGGCGACCACGAGCAAGCGCCCACCACGATCGGCGGTGATGCCATTGCTGTAGCGCAGACCGGAAGCAACGATGCGTCCCTGCTGCCCGTCGAAGTAGGCCACCGATGCGCGCGACAGGAACAAGAAGTCTTCCAAAAGCAAGGAAAGCGGCGAACGCCCGCCGTGATCATTGCTGGCGTAGAACGACTCGGGCCCGACGGGAGCAACGTCGTTTAGGCTGATCAAGGCGGGCGAGGTCACGCTGCGCAGGTAGCGAAGCTGGACCTTGCCCGGGTCGGTCGGCTGGGGCTGCACGGCGAAGATCTCGACGGACTCGCCCGCGTCGCCGTGCTGCACGATGAACAGCCGCAGCCCAGCGGCGTCACGCCACAGGCCCATGCCATGCGGCCGAAAGTCGGTGGGCAGACCGACGACCGGCACGGGCTGCGGCGCGCTGTCGCGGTCGGGGTGATAGCGGAACACCTGGCCCTGTCGCGGCCGATGGTCGCGGGTCAGGCGACGATTGGCGGCGGAGATCCACAGCGTGTCGCTCGCCGCGTCGTACTCCATGTCTTCCGCGCCCAAAAGCCCCGGCGCCTCGACCAGGCGGCATCCGTCGGTGCCCTGTGGGTGGACACGCACAAAGGGGCGCAGCGACTTCACCGCCATGACGCCGTAGAAAAGAAGCCCCAGCAGAAGGGCGGCAGCGATTCCTTTTTTGATGTTCATGCCTTAAGGGTCCTCAGGATTTATGGAAACAGCGACGGTACCCGGCCGCGGCCAGGCACACCCCGCGGCGACCTCGGTCGGCCGGGCTGCCCCCCGAGGATACTCGTGGAGCGCCAGGGTTGTTTCGTGGTAGTTCAATCCTGCACGTTCGCGAGTCGAACTCGTCTCAAACCCATCCCAAACCTTTCAGCGCCCCTGGGGAGTGTCATGGCCGAGCGCCTGGTTGTTCTGGTCGAAAATGATCCTGTGCTGAGCGAACGGCTGCGCGCCGTGCTGAGCGCGCACAACTTCAAGGTTGAGCTCATCGCCGATGGCAACGAGCTGATTAGCAATCAGTCGCTGCGCCCGGTCCTGATCATCCTGTGCATCGATCCCAAGCGCCTGGGCTGGGCGATCTGCAACAAGGTCAAGCGCACCAACCAGTACAAAGACACGCCGATGATCGTCACCTCGCAGGAGGCGACGGACAAAGACTTCGAAGATCACAAGAAGCTGCGCACCCGCGCCGAAGAGTATCTACACAAGCCGTACAGCATCGAAGTGCTGCTCAGCAAAGTCGATCGCATCGTTGGTCTGCGCGCCGCGAACTCGGACGATGCGCTGTCGCTGGATGATGCGGTGCTGGAAGAGCTCTCGATCGATGAAGCAGTCATCGAAGAGGAGATCTCGACGGGTAGCCTGGTGCTGCCGAAGGCGCGCGGCGTTGGCGTGGATCGCGAGATTGATGTCGAGACCGAGTCGGCGTTTGCCGCCATCGCGCCATCGAGCGTCTCGCCTGCGCCCTCGCACAAGACGCCGGTCACGCCGGCCCAGGTAGCGGCCACGGTGCCCATCGAGCCGCGTCCAGCCGTCGGCGGGCGCGGGGATCCCAGCGGCCTGTCGCGCGCCCCGCTCATCGATGCCACGGCACCGCTCAACCGCCGCATTGATCTCGACGTCCCACCCGGGGCCCGCAAGACCGTAGCGAGCGGCGACCCGACGCCCGCCCCGGGTGCACAGCGCCGCATGACGCCATCGAGCGATCCCTCAGCGACGCTGCTTGTGCAGCGCACGGCGTCTAGTGATCTCAGCGATCCCGGACGGACGACGCTGCCGCTTTCCAGCGATGCTGGTCGCGCCGCCGCCGAAAAGGCGCTGCAGGAAGCCGTGGCCCGGGCCGAAAAAGCCGAGGCCCAGGTGGGCTACTGGCACGATCAGCGCGACCTCCTGGCCAGCGAGCGCGACCGCCTGCAAGCCGAGCGGGATCGCTTGCACAATGAGCGCGAGCGCGGCGGTTCGCAGCTAGAGCAGGCGAGCAGCGATCTGCGCCGCACGCAGGCTGAGCGCGATCAGCTGGTGGCCGAGCGCAATCAGCTGCTCCTTGAGCGCAACCAGGTCGCCGCCGAGCGCGATGCCCTGCGCGGTGCTGAGAGCAAAGGCCCCCCGCCGGAGCTTCTGACAGCCCAGGCCCGTCTGACTACCGAGCGCGATCTCTTGCAGAGCGAGCGCGATCGCCTGCAGGCCGAGACCCGCGAGAGCCGCGATCGTCTAGAGCGCCTGATCGCGGAGCGCGACGATCTGATCGCCGGACACGACCGCCTAGCCGCCGAGTTCAGCGCCCTGCGCAGCCAGCTTGCCGGAGCGCAAGAGGCGCTGCAGCGGGCGAGTGCACAGAGCGCCGCCGGGGCAGGTGCCCAGGCCGAGCAGGTCCGGGCCGAGTCGGCACGCGCGGACGCGGCTCTAAGCGAGCTCGCCGAGCTAAAGCGCGATCGTGATCGTCAGAACGACGAGATCGAGCGCTTGCGCGGCACCATCAGCAACTTCAACGTCGAGCGCAGCAAGCTGCAGAGCGAAGTCGACGAAGCGAAGATCGCCGCCGCCGCCGCCGCCGCCCGAGCCGGAGGAACGCCGTCGAGCGGGGGCCTGTCGCAGAGCCGCGAGCTGATCACGCTCAAAGAGATCATCAACAAGAAAGACAAAGAGATCCTCGATCTGCGCGACTCGCTGGATGCCAAGGATCGCCAGGTCCTCGATTCCCGCGACAAGGCGCGCGAGCAAGAGCGGCAGCGCCGAGAGCTCGACGAGAAGCTGCTGCACGCCGAGCGCGAGAGCCTGGGCTACCAGGAAAAGATCGAAGCGCTGACCCAGGACAAGGACGTCTGGCACGAGCGCGAAAAGGGACTCAAGGGTCGTCTGGAAGATGCGCAGCGCAAGCTGTCGCGCGCTGATGAAGATCTGCAGAGCACGCGCAAGCGGCTAGAGACCGAGGCGGCGCGTGGGGAAGCGGCGCTTTCCGAAGAGCGTCGGCGGGCAGAAGCGACGCTGGCTGAGGTGCGGGGCCGACTGGAGGCCGCGTTGTCCGAAGCCAAGCAGGTGGCCGCCGCGACGCTGGCCCAGGAGCAGGCGCGGGCTGATGCAGCGATGCAGCAGATGGTGCTCGATCGCGCCCAGCGCGAAGCCGCGCTGCAGACTCGCCACGAGCAGGAGCTGAGCCAGCGGCAGGCCGCCTACGACGAAGCCAAGCGCGAGAGCGAGGCGCGACAGGCGCAGGCCTGGGCGCAGTTCGAGGCGCAGTATCAGGCGCGCTTCGAGGAGCGAGCCCGCAAGCACGAGGCGGAGATCACCGCCTTGACCCAGAGCCACAGCAGCGCCGTGGCCGCGCTGCACGAGGAGCTGGCGCAGACGCAGAACACCGCCGCCAGCCAGCTAGAACAGCTACGCAGCCAGGCCGGGGGCGAGATCACTGCCCTGCAGGTGGCGCTGCGGCAGGCGCAGCAGACGACCGAAGATCAGCGGCAGCAGCTGACCGCGCACTACGAGGGCATCATCCTGCAGGAACGCCGCGACGCCGAGGCGCGCTATCGCGCCGTGGTCGATGAGCGCGATGGCCTGCAGCGCGAGCGGGCTGCGCTGTCGGAGCGCACCGCTGGGCTGGAGCTGCGCCTGGGCGAGCTCTTGCAGCAGAAGCAGGGCCTAGAGAGCGATCACGCCGCGCTGCGCGGCCGCCACGCCGAGCTTGAGGGCAGCGCGGCCGGTCTGCAGGCCAGCCTGGCCGCGACGCAGGCCCAGGTGTCGGCGCTGACCGCCGAGCTACAGACGGTGCAAGAGCAGGTGCAGGCCGCCTATCAGCGCCTGCTTTCCGATGACGATCAGCGCAAGCGGACCCGCCGCGCTCTAACCATTGCCCTCGGCATCCTCGACGAGGGGGGCGATTCGGTGGTGGCCGAAGCCGACTCCTCGCGCACGCCGCAGGAAGGCTAAGGTTCGCGCCGGGGGATGCGCATCCGTCAGCAGCTAGCCGCACTGCACGACAAGTACGAGCGCTTGCTGGCGCTGCATCGGCAAAAGCCCGAGCGCAGCCCAGCCCGGCGGCAGTCGATGGTCGAGGTGGCAGCGCGTTTCCCCGGCGCCCTGCGCGAGTGGCAGGCGCTGCCGGTGACGACGCTGGAGGAGCGCCGCGCGGCCCTTTCGGCCTGGCTTTCTGCCCCCAGCTTGCCGAGCGATCTGCGGCAGCTTCCGCCCTGGGTGGCCTACAGCTGGGATCTGCACGCCTGGCTGCGCCTTGTCCTTAGTCTGCGGCAGCAGCCTAGGAATCTTCCGGAAGCGGAGGGGCTGGCCGCCGCCCAGCGCATCTGCGACGAGCTAGGCGAGCCTCAGCTGCGCTTGGCGGTGACCCCGCAGCTCCTGGCCCAGGTAGATAAACCGATCCGGGGTCAGCTGGCTCAGATCGCCTACGTACAGGTTGCGGCACTGCATGGTGTCGCCATCGCCGACATCAAAGCGGCGCTGTTCTCCCCCGCACTCTCTGCGCCCGAATCAGCGGCGGACAGCGACGAGGACAGCCTCTAAGAGCGGCCTAGGTGGCGGCCGGGACGGTGCTCTCTGCGGGCTGGTTTCCCGTTGCCAGGGCCCGCACGACGACGCTGGCGCAGGTTAGGCCGAAGGCGCCGGTGACAAAGCTGGCGGTGCCGTAGATCAGGCGGCGCTCCTCGCAGGAGTGGTGATCGTTCTTGCCGCCGGGACAGACGCAGGCAAAGCCCTCGCCACCGTCGTAGTGAAGCTCTTGCGGGTGCTGCGGATGCTCGATCGAAAAGACGGCGGGAATGCCGAAGGGGCCGTCGCTGGGGAAGTCGTACTTGCGACGCAGGATGTGCCGCACTTCCTGAGCCAGGGGATCGATGCGCGTGTCGGCAAGATCGGCGACGCGGAGCAGCGTCGGATCCAGCCGGCCGGAGGCGCCGGTCGCGCTGACAATCGGCAGCCCAAGTCGCCGCGCGGTGGCGAGGAGATGGCACTTGGCCGTGATGTTGTCGATGGCATCGACGATGTAGTCGGGCGACAGAGCCAAGATGCTGGCGGCAGTGCCGGCGTCGTAAAAGCGACACAGGGGATCGATCTGGGCCTGGGGATTGATCAGGCGAAGCCTCTCGGCCAGCACCTGCGCCTTGTACTTGCCGATGGTGCCGCGCATGGCCTGAAGCTGGCGGTTGCTGTTGGTGACGCAGACGCGATCGAAGTCGAGCAGGGTCAGGCGGCCGATGCCGCTGCGGCTCAGCGACTCGGCGGCAAAGCTGCCCACCCCACCCAGGCCGACGATAAGAACGTGAGCGGAAAACAGCCGCTCCATCGCCGCGTCGCCGAACATGCGGCCCATGCGATCGAAGCGACGATGCAGGCGATAGGCATTTTCGCCGTCGCTGGGCTCGGACGGCGGGGCGGACGCGGGGGATGCCTGGTCCGGTAGATCGTGGGCAGAGGCGAGCGAGGTCATCGTTTGCATCCTGGAATCGCGAGGCCAAAGAGCCGCGCGGCAGCGTTTGGAGAGTTATCGGCGGGCGTCGGGGCGAGGCACCGGCAGCCGGAACAAGCGATAGGCATTTTCGGCGGTGATGCGCGATAGCGTCGCCGCGTCTTGCCCGCGCAGCGCGGCCAGACTAGCGCAGATGGCCGGCAGGGTGGCTGGCTCGTTGGGCCCGGGGCGATGGCCTTCTGGCGTCTGGTCCGGGGCATCGGTCTCGATGAGCAGCCGCTCGCTGGGCACGACCCGCGCCGCCGCCTGCAGCCGCCGCGCGCCTGGCCAGGTCACCGCCCCCGAAAACGACAGGTGCAGGCCCAGGGCCAGATAGTCGGGCACAAGCTCGGCCGAGCCGCTGTAGCTGTGCACCACACCACCGCAGCGCGGCACGCCGTCGCGCCGCAGGATGCGCAGGGCTTCGCCGTGGGTGCGCAGGATGTGCAGAACCAGGGGGCGCTCGACCTGGCGAGCCAGCGCCAGCTGAGCCCGGAACACGCGCTCCTGTCGCGGCAGCGCCTGCCGTCGGGCGGGAGTCAGGGCATCGAGTCCCAGCTCGCCAATCGCCTGCGGCGGCGGCAGCCCGGGCTCTTGGCCAGCCAGCGCGCGGGCCAGATGGGCCAGCTGATCGTCCAGCTCAGCGTCGCTCAGATCCTCGACGATCTGCGGGTGAATGCCGAAAGCGGTGCCAATCATCAGTGCGGGCGGGGCCACCCGCTGCACCTCGCCCTGCGCCTGCCAGTCGGCGAGCTCCACGCCGGCGAGCAGCAGGCCAGACAGCCCAGCATCCACCGCCCGGGAAAGCGCCGCGACGCGCACCTCGGCCATGCGCCGGTCCTGCAGATGGCAGTGCGAGTCAAACACCGTCTTCGTCAAACACCGCTTCGACGGCGGCCCGCTCGGCGATGCGACGGCGATAAAGCGCGACGGCAGCGGCCACGACGAGCAGCGACAGCCCATCGATCGCCACCAGGCCAGGGACCGGGTTGTGCCACTTGTCCATGTTGGTCGTGCGCCCAAAGTACGGCGGGCCGCTGCCGTAGGCCTCGGTGAGCGCGTCGTAGTTCAGCCATGCGACAAAGCCCAAGAGAGCCAGGGCGCTAAGAAGACCAGTGGTGCGGAACAGAGTCATCGAGAGGTCCTATCGTCCTTCTCGCTGCGCCGCCGGAGAGGCCGACGGGCCGACGAGCGGCGTGGCCTGCATTCTGGACCGCCGGTTCGCGGAGGGTCAAGGCGCAGCCGGGCGCGCAGGTGCAAGTTGGGCGCGGCGCGAGCATTCCGTGGTATCCCGCCCCCTGCGTCTTTTTGGGTCTGCTCCGCCGCCGTCGCGATGAATACATAGATTCCCGATACCCGCCCAGCCATGTCAGATCAATCCCCTATCCTGTCCCCGACCACGAACCCTCGGCCCGCCGAGACGAGCGAGCGCCCCCGCCTGGACCTGCGGGGCGAGGTCTGTCCCTACACCTTCGTGCGCACCAAGCTGGCCCTAGAAGAGCTGCCGCCCGGCGCTGAGCTAGAGATCTGGCTCGATCACCGCCCGGCCTTCCGCAGCGTGCCGCGGGCTCTGCGCGAGGACGGCCACGAGGTCCTGTCCTGCGACGAAAACGAAGAACCCCGGCAGTGCCGCATCGTGGTGCGCAGTCACTGCCCCCCACCCTAGGAGTGCATCGTCTCATGCCCATACCCAAGTCCGAATCCAAGCCCTGCTCCTCGCCGTCGGCCTCGCCCAGCGCGGGGGCAACCTGGCTGCGTGCTGGCTTCCGCGCTTCGTCCCTGTCGGCGCTGCTCTGGCTGGCGATGACCGGCTGCGGCGTCGAGGGCACGACCCCCGACGAGACAGGAGCCCGCGCATCGGCCGCGACCAAGAGCGTGGCGCTGCGTTTGGCCGGCGATGACAGCGGTGAGACCGATGCCGCCTGCGTCGGCGTCCGCGACGATGTCCCGCTGGGCCGAAAGCCGGTCGACATCATCCTGGTCGTCGATAACTCGGGCAGCATGACCGACGAGATCGTGGCCATCCAGAACAACATCAACAACAGCTTCGGCGACGTGCTGTCGCGCTCGGGGCTGGACTATCGCGTCATCGCGGTGGCTCGCCATGGATCGGCGACGGCCATGCAGTCGATCTGCATCAGCCGACCGCTGTCGACGATTGACTGCAGCGGCCCGATCCCCGTTCAGCCGGGCATCAACCCCGGTCGCTTTTATCAGTACAGCGTCGAGATCGGCAGCACGAACTCGTTTGACATGCTCCTGCGCTCGTACAACGGAGCGCTGAAAGACGATTTCAACCTGGCCCCGGCCGGCTGGTCGCAGTGGCTGCGGGATGACGCGTTCAAGGTCTTCATCGAGATCACCGATGACGAGTCCGCGCTGTCCGAGGGGGCGTTCGAGCTACAGCTTTTTGCGCTGTCGGCCAAGCACTTCGGCAGTGCCACCCGTCGCAACTACGTCTGGCACAGCATCGTCGGCCTGAAAGAAAACACGCCGGCGAGCAAGCCCTGGCTGGCCACCGATCCGCTGCAGAACCTGCGCTGCACGCGGGGTCTTGGCGCGGTGAACAACGGGGCGACCTATCAGCGGCTGAGCATCCGCACCGGCGGTCTGCGCTACCCGATCTGCGAATACGGCAGCTTCAGCACCATCTTTGCCGACATTGCGGCTGGCGTGGTCGGGGGCAGCAAGTACGCCTGCGACTTCCCGCTGCCGACGCCACCCGTCGGAGAAAAAGTCGATCCCAGCACGGTCTCGGTCGAATACACGCCGGGCGGCACCGGCTTTACCACCAAGCTGTCGCAGGTCGCGGGGGCGGGTGCCTGCTCGCTGAGCAGCTTCTACATCGATAAGGATCGCATCTACCTGTGCCCCGATACTTGCAAGCTGGTGCAGGCCGATGCCTCGCCCAAGCTGCAGACGATCTATGACTGCGTCATCGTGCCGCAGGATAACGGCGCCGCCTGCCGCATCACCCGCGAGTGCAAGAGCGGCTTCTGTGTCGATGGCGTGTGCTGTGATAGCGCCTGCGGCGGCGGAGCGGCCGACTGCCAGGCCTGCAGCAAAGCGGCGGGGGGTAGCGTCGATGGCACCTGTCAGATGACCGCGGCGGGTACCGTCTGTCGCGCCGCCGCCGGATCCTGCGATGTGGCCGAGACCTGCACCGGCACGAGCACCGTCTGCCCGGCCGACAAGCTGCGCTCGCGCTCGTACACCTGCCGCGCCGCCGCCGGCCCCTGCGACGCCGCCGAGAAGTGCAGCGGCAGCAGCGTGACCTGCCCCGCCGACAAGCTGGCCAGCAACACCACCGTCTGTCGCACCGCCGCCGGCTCATGCGATGTCGTCGAGTTCTGCAGCGGCAGCAGCCCCGCCTGCCCGGCCGATCAGTTCAAGCCGGTGGTCGCTGTCTGTCGTCCCAGCGCGGGGGCCTGCGATCTGGCCGACTTCTGCACGGGCACAAGCCCCGCCTGCCCGCCCGATCAGCTGCTGCCAGCCGGCACGATCTGCCGCGCCGCCACGGGGGCCTGCGATCAGGAAGAGATCTGCTCAGGGATGGGGGGGGGCTGCCCTGTCGATCAGAGCAAGCCCGATGGCGCAAGCTGCCCCGGCGGGATGTGCAAGGCCGGACTCTGCATCTGATCGGAAAAGCGGCCGACCGGCCCCGACTGTCCAGCGGGCTTGGTCGTTGCTACGGCACCTTGACCCAGATGTCGCTGCGCGCCTGATACATCGCCCACAGGCGCTCGGCGACAGTGGCGGCTTCCAGCGTCGATTGGCCTGAGTCAAAGGCAGTGCCCTTGACGATCGCGGTGACGGTGGCCTCGCCGACATAGACGCCTTCTTTGACCAGGCGCTGATGCAGTAGGCCCACCAGCTTGTGCTGCGCTGCCTTGCTTACGGCCAAGCCCATCACGCCCCAGTTCACCACGGCGGTATCGACGCTGGGGTCGTAGAAAGCAAAGCCGCCGCCGGTCACCAGCACCGCGCCACCCGCCGCCTTCAGGTGCGGCAGCGCCTCCTGCACCGCGGCGACAAAGCCCACCACCGATACGTCGAACAGGCTGCGAAGCTCTTCCGGCTGGGCGCTCAGCAGATCGCCGGCTCCGCCCGAGTAGGCGTTCCAGTGCAGGACGCTCGGGCCCCCGAGCTCGCGGTGGATCTCAGCGATAGTGGCGCGCACCGCGGCAGCATCGCCAAGATCGCAGGGGAAGGCCTTGGCGGTGATGCCGTCACGAGCCAGCGCGGCCGCCGCCTCGCCCAGGCGACCTGCATTGCGGGCGACGATGGCGACCGAAAAGCCCTCGCGACCAAAGCGCCGAGCGACCGCGTCCGAGATACCGGGGCCGTGCCCAGCTACGACAATCGTGCGTTGCATCATGAGCTCCTTGTTTGCGTTCAAGTTGTGCGTTCTATCTGCGCGATGGCTGCGCGGTGGTTGCGCGATAGAAAATCAGACGAGAGAGCAGCCCGTGGTGGCAGCGAGCGAGCGCGCAGAAATCCGCGACTCCGCCCGGTGCGTGCGTCGTGAATGTGATCGCGAGCGGGTGGCTTAGGCGGCCGCGCCCTTGCTGTCGCTAGCACCGCGCAGGAGCGCCGAGACCTTAAGCGCGCGACCGACGAATTCGATGGCTCCACCGAGGTGGATCAGGTGATTGGCAAAGTTGAGCAGATCGCTCGGGGTCTGCAGCTGAGGTAGACCCAGATCACGCATGGCCTCGTTGGCCACACGCATCCCTTTTTCGCGGCCGACTGCCTTAACCAGACGGGAGATTGCGGTCTCAGTCATGGCGTTCACCGTCCCCGGAGCAGGCGTTGTACTCATTGCCGACTCCTACGCATAGAGCGCGCTGACTTGCTGCGCGCGAGCCAAAGCCGGGGAAAAGTTCTCGGCTAGATACTCAAGGAACAGGCTGTTGGTCAGCCCGTCGTACAAGAATGCACGCTGATACGCTCGTCGCTGCGCTGCCTCGATCGCAGCCTGCTCCGTCTCACTGAAGTGGCGACCGAGCGCACGCTCTAGACTGCCGACATCGAGCTTAGCCTGCGCTGCGAGCAGGCCTGCAAAGGCACTGACGATATCGAAGTAGTCGTTGATCGCCGTCTCAACCTGCTCGGGCGCGGCATCGGCTCGCAGCTTGTTTAGCTGCAGGACGTCGAGCTTGGCGTGCTGCGCTTCCTCCACCCAGTGGTACTTAAACAGGCTGGTGAACAGCGGCTCCATCTCCTGGTTGTCGCGCATCGCATCGACGTAGTGCGCCTGGGTGATGATCTCCAGGTGCAGGGTCACCAGCAGCACGGCCATCGGCGACTTGCTGAGGATGACCTCGGCCACCGCCTGCGGACTGTCGACCACATCACAAGAGCTGCCAAAGCTGGCGTTGAATAGCTCGCCGAAGCGCAGAAAGAGCTGCTGGTGCTTCACCTCTTCTTCCGCGAAGCGCAGCATGGCGCGCAGCGTGTGCTCGTCGCCGTACAGCTCAGCACGAGCGTGCTCCATCGCCATGTTGATGATGTAGGCCTCAACGAAATAGAAGAGATAGCCGTAGGCGTTGCCGAAGATCTGATTCAGGCGACGCTTCTCATTCTCCGAGAGAAAATCGAGCTCGCTGCCAAAGAACATGCCGGCCGGCATGAAGCTCTTGTGCAGATCGAGCACACTCCCCGGCGGCACAACCTCATCCAGCTTCCAGGACACTCGCTCAGAGATCTCGACACACTTGCGAAAGTCGGTCGACAGAATGCTCATTCATCTCCCCCAGAGGACAAAGCAGAGCCCAAGGCCATGACTGCTTCTTCATGATGTGCGGAGTCCCGTACCTCGGTCAACCGCGACGAGCCCGATCATGAGCGAATCAGCAAAACGCTCAGGCCGTGTATAGGGACTTGGCCTAGACGATCTCGGTGAGGGCCTTACCGAAGCGCAGGAGGACGCCGCCCCGACTGTGGGCGACGTCGGCCAGCTCGCGCGGCTCGATGTGTTCGCCGAGGTTGCGACCGTTGACGATGACCACCAGGTCGCGATGAAGCTGCGGGACGACCTCGGATAGCGCCCACTGGATCGCCTCCCAGATCACCGGCAGCGGATTGCCGAACACGCCACCGCCGATCAGCGTCAGCACGACGTAGTCATGACCATGAGCCGCCGCCGCCCGCAGCGTGCCCAGGTAGGCCAAGCGCTGCAGGGTTTGCAGGATGAGCGCGATCGCCGCCTCGTCGCGACGCAGGTCGCCGTACATGCCGGCCGCCATCGTCGAGGTGAAGACCTGGCTGATCCGACGATGCGGCGCGCCAGCCACCGCCCCATCCCAGTCCGCGCCCAGCACCACCTCGACGTCTTCGTGTACGCCCACGCAGAGCGCATCAAACCCCGCCGTCAGCCGGCTCGCGAATGCCTCGGGATCCGCCACATCATCCGGCCGCAGATAGCCATTTCGCACCGCTGCGATCCCCGGCTGACAGGCCGCGGCAAGCAGATTTAGCTGCGGTCCATCGGTGGCCTGGACCATGCGCCGCGACGACAAACTACCCGCGGGCAGCTCCGTTCCCACTGCAGCAGCCGGGGCGGCATAGTGACGCAGCAGCGTGCCGGGAAACGCTGAAACCGAAGCCCGAGGCCCCTGCGTCGGGTCGTGGAGATAGTCGGCGACCTCAGTGATGAAAGCGCCCGGAGCTTCAAGACAGTTGAACTGCGAAGCGACCTGAAACAGCGTGCGCGGTGGAGCCGAGGCCTGCAGCGCGCCGATGTCGGTGGCTGGCCCCGCACCATCGAAGATGCACAGGCGAAGCTGAGCCTGACGCTGATCGTTTTCGGCCTGCGCCTGGCGCGCCCGCGCCGACAGCACCTGCAGCGGCAGGACTTCAAAGCGACCGGCAGCGTAGCGACGCCCCCCGGCGTAGAGCGTGGCCCGCCCCAGCGCATCGAAGCGGAAGCAGTCGGCGGGAGCGGCGCGCACATCGCCCTCGGCCCGCAGGAGCAGACGCCGGTCACCGCGCCCACGCGAGGCCAGCACGGTCTGGGTGAAGCCGGCGAGCGCCGCGACAAGCTCGGCCCGCGCTGACGTAGACCCTGCCCCACCGCCCCGCAGAAACTCAGAGATCAGTTCGAGCATGGTCTGAGCATATCGAATCCCCGGCCGGTCCGGGGGCACGCCACGACGCTACTGAATGGTCGAGTTGCTGACCTGCGGCGGCCCGCTGGCCAGGACGAAGATGCCTTTGTAGCCGGCGGTCTCGAAGCCCATGCTGGGGTTCTGGCTAAGCAACGAGTCCTTGATGATCAGCGAGCCGGTGCGGTTGTTGCTGACAAAGAAGATGGCGCCGCCGCCCTCCCTAGCGGTGTTGCCGGTCATCTTCACGCCGCACAGGCTGAGTGTAAACGTGTTGCCATCGCAGTAGATGGCACCGCCGCTGCCGCCGCCCGGTGTGCCCGATCGCGCCGGGTTTGCGCCATAGCCAATCGCCGCGTTCTGGCTGAACAGGCTGTTTAAGACCGTGTACGAGACGCCGATGCTCGACAGCCCGCCGCCGTTCGAGCCGAAGTTGCCGAGACCGCCATCGCCACCGAAGGTGCTGCTTACAACATAGAGCGGCAAGCCCATCGACTGATCGAGGGCCCGCACGGCGGCGCCGCCGACATCGGGACCGGTCTCATCCACGGTGTTGCGGAAGAAGCGCGAGTTCACGATCTTAAGCCGCCCGCCGCGGGCAAAGATCGCGCCGCCGCCGCCGGGGTTGAGGCCGCGAGCGTTGCCGTCGATGAATGTCAGGTTCTGCACGGTCAGCAGCGGATGGTCCTGATCGTTGCAGTGGCTGGTCGTCCACTTCTGCGCTTGGTCGCAGGTGTTCTGATACAGGATGCGCACCTTGCCGCCACCGCTCAGCGTGACCTTGCCGCCGCCGTCGATGACGATCTTGGGCCCCTTGTCGTTAAAGATCTTGGCGGTCTGCGAGAGCGTGATGGTGATGGGGTCAGGGCCGCAGCTGAACGTGATCACCCCGCCTGCCGCGACGGCGCGGACCACGGCATCGCCGGTGCAGCTCTGCGGAGTGCCGTCTCCGACGACGGTGGTCGGGCGACTGCTGTCTTCGGCCTGCGCATCGGCGGGAATCGTGCACTTGCCATCGGGGTTGCCGGCCGCCGGCAGGGCCATCGGCAGCGGACCGGGATCAATGGCCGCGCCCCCGTCGGGTCCATCGGTGCCGGGATCACCTGAACTCGGTGAGCCGCAGCCCAACGCACCCGCCAAAAAAACCGCACCGAACCGCGCGGTGCCCCGGCCAAAACAACGGAAGGCTTGCCTGCTCATCGTCATCATTCCCCCTCGCAAGACTCGATCTTATCGGAAGCCGGCAGGCGTGGTGACCGCGACGCGCTTTCGCCGCTCACCACGCAAGATAGAGGTGATAGACTGCCCGCCACAGCTTCTGCGACCTGGAGAAAGTCCTCATGCACAGTGAAAAGCGAGATCGCCGGTTTCGTCGCGTCGCCGTACTCGGCGCCGGCGTGATGGGTTCAGGCATTGCCGCACACATGGCGGGTGCCGGTCTGGACGTGCTGCTTTTAGACATCGTCCCGCCCGACCTCAAGGCCGGTGAGGCCGCGGCCAACGACCCGAAGAACCGCAACCGCTTCGCGCTCTCGGCGCTCGACAAGCTGCTCAAGAGCAAGCCGGCGGCGCTGTTTCATCCCCGCGATCTCGAGCGCATCCGCGTCGGCAACCTGACCGACGATCTGGCGGCAGCGGGATCGTGCGACCTGATCATCGAAGCCGTGCGCGAGGACATCGAGGTCAAGCGCGCGCTCTACGCTCGGCTAGAGCCCCTGCTGGGCCCGGACACTATCGTCGCCAGCAACACCTCGGGCCTGCCGATAGCCAAGCTCATGGCCGGCCGCAGCGAGGGCATGCGCAAGCGCTTCCTAGTGACGCACTTCTTTAACCCGGTGCGCTACATGCGGCTGCTTGAGCTCATCGCTGGTGAAGAGACCGATCCCGGCGTGCTCGCCGACCTTGCCCACTTTGGCGAGACCGCGCTCGGCAAGGGCATCGTCTTTGGCCACGATACGGTGAACTTCGTCGCCAATCGCATCGGCGTGCTCGGCATGATGGGCCTCATCGACATCGCCGTGCGCGAGGGCTTCACCGTCGAAGAGATCGACGCCATCTTCGGCCCGCCGCTGGGACGCCCGAAGTCGGCCGTGTTCCGCACCGCTGACCTCGTCGGCCTCGACACCGTCATCGACGTGTCTGAGAACTGCTACCACAACCTCACCGCCGACGAGATGCGCGCCACCTTCCAGGTGCCGGAGCTCCTGCGCGAGATGGTCAAGCGCGACATGCGCGGCGACAAGTCGGGCAAGGGCTTTTATCAGAAGACCAAGGACGGCGTGCTGGCCCTGGATCTGAAGACGCTGGAGTACCGCCCGCAGCAGAAGCCGCGCTTCGAATCGCTGGGCGCCGCCAAGGGCAAAGAGACCTGGCAAGAGCGCATGAGCGCCGTGCTGGCCGGTAGCGACCGCGCGGCGCAGATTGCGTGGAAGGCGACGGCGCTGTTGTTTGCGTACTCGTCGCGACGCATCGGGCCACGCACGGCTGCCGATGGCAACGCGGCCGATGCCGTGATCTGCGATGACTTGGCGCAGATCGATCGCGGCATGCGCTGGGGCTACGGCTGGGACGCTGGCCCGTTCGAGATGTGGGACGCCCTGGGCGTCAAGGCCACCGTCGAGCGGATGGAAAAAGACGGCATCCGTCCAGCGACCTGGGTCTATGACATGCTCGCCGCCGGCCGCACCTCGTTTTACGGGTCAAGCCAAGGTGGCGAGACGCGCGTCCACGACGTGAGCGGCGGTGGCGAAAAGACTCTGCCGAAGAGCCCGCGTGCGCTTGCGCTGGCTGCTCTGGCGGCGGCGGGCGGCGTGCTGGAATCAAACGACGGCGCACGGCTGGTCAACCTTGGCGACAGCGTCTACTGCATCGAGTTCCGCAGCAAGATGAACTCGGTCGACACCGATGTCATCGGCATGATCAAGCGAGCCGTCGATCGCGCCGATCGCGATGGCGCCGCGCTGGTGGTCGCCAACGAGGCCGCCGAGGCGTTCTCGGTCGGCGCGAACCTCATGCTCATCGTCATGGCGGCGAGCGGCGGTAACTGGCAGATGCTGGAGCAGGTCACCAATGACTTCCAGCAGGCCAATATGCTGCTTAAGTACGGCCCGGTGCCGGTGGTGACAGCGCCGTTTGGTCTGACGCTGGGCGGTGGCGCCGAAGTGACGATGCACAGCGACCTGACGCGCGCCCATGCCGAGCTATACATAGGCCTTGTTGAAGTCGGCGTCGGTCTGCTGCCCGGGGCCGGTGGCTGCAAAGAGATGATCTGCCGCGCGCTCGCTGGTCTGCCCGAGGACGGCGATCCCTTCAACGCGGTCAAGCAGGTGTTCCAGACCATCGGCCTGGCCAAGGTCGCGACCTCGGCAGAAGAGGCCCGCGCCGCCCAGTTCCTGCGTGAGAGCGACAGCATCACCATGAACCGCGATCACCTGATCTACGACGCCAAGCAGGCAGCGCTGGGCCTGCTGCGGACCGGCTATCGGCCGCCGCGGCAGCGGGTGGTGCGGCTGCCGGGTCCGTCGGGCTACGCCAACATCCGCTCCAGCCTGCAGATGATGCTGCAAGGGCACCAGATCCTGCCGCATGATCTGGTGGTCGGCAGCGCACTGGCTCGCGTGCTGACCGGCGGCGATACCTCGCCGACCATCAAGCTGACCGAGCAGCGCCTGCTCGACCTCGAACGCGAGCAGTTCCTGAAGCTCTGCGGCGAAGAGAAGACGCGCGAGCGCATGATGTACATGCTGCAGAACAACAAGCCGCTGCGAAACTAGCCCCTCCCCGCGACCTGCCTCCCACCGACGCTGCTGCGCCCCCTCCCCACAACCTCAACGCGCCTGCCGGTACCGCATCGGATACAGCCGGCGCGAGGCTCCTACCCACGACTGACTACACGCGGACTACGAGGAGGAAGCGGTCCGATTTTATTTTTGCTCGGGCCGACAAATCGTTGACCGCTGTGCGGCGATGCGAGAAACTTTTGGCGCTTACCTTACCTGCACAGAATGCTCTGTAGCCAACCGCCCGCTAGCCTCATGGCTTCGTCCCCAGCCGCACCGGACTCCACGCCGGAAGCGGTAGAAGAACCAGACCAGCCCGCGCTGCCGCTCTTGTTCTACTCGACCTCTACCGACTGTGTCGCGCTGGCCGCCTCAGCGAGTGGCGCCGCAGCCGGCCGACTCGTTGAGGGGAAGCGGCAGCACGCGTGTTCCCAGCAGTCAGCAAAGCCCCCTGCCCTGCATCCTGCCCAGCATCCTGGACGTTCCAGGATGAGGCTCTCGCACCCCATCCAGCAACCGTGCCTGGAGGCGCTTGCAACTCGATGAAGATCGCTTTCACTCATAACCTCCGACTAAGCGACACCGAGGAAGAAGCCGAGTTTGACACGCCAGAGACCATCGAAGCCGTCGCGGCCGCCCTGGCCTGCGATGGCAACGAGGTGCAGAAGATCGAGGTCAGCGGACCGGCCTCGCACCTGGCGGCCCGCCTGGAAGCGTTCTCCCCCGACCTGATCTTCAACACCGCTGAGGGCAAGCGTGGTCGCGCCCGCGAAGCCTTCTACCCCGCGCTGTTTGAAGAGCTGGGCTACCCCTACACCGGCTCGGACGCCTACACGCTGACGCTGACGCTGGACAAGTGGCTGACCAAGCAGGTGCTGCGGGCCCACGGCATCGACACGCCGACGGCCCGACTGATCACCGCCCGCGACCTGCCCGATGCCGCCAAGCTGGAAGGGGGACTCGGCGGCTCGCTGGGCGTGCCGATCCCGGCCATCGTCAAGCCCAACTACGAGGGCTCGTCGAAGGGCATCTCGGACGAGTCGGTGGCCCGCGACTGGCGAGCCCTGCGCACCGTCGTGCAGCGGATGCTAGAGCAGTACCCACAGGGCGTCCTCGTCGAAGAGTTCATTCCCGGCATCGATGTCACGGTGCCATACATCGAAGGCACCCTCGGTCGCAGTCACGAGGGTGTGCTCACGCCGGTCGAGTTCGTCGTCTCAACGGCGGCGCGCAGCAAGTACAACCTGCTCGACTATCGCCTAAAGAACCGCGAGCCGGGCAAAGTGACGGCGCGCTGCCCTGCCCACCTGCCGCGCGACATCATCACGCGCCTGCAGACCATGACGCGCAACATCGTGCGCATCCTTGGTCTACGCGACGTGGCGCGCATCGACTTCCGCCTCAGCGACGATGGCCGCATCTACTTCCTGGAAGTGAACGCGCTGCCCTCGCTAGAGCCAGAAAACGGGCTGTTCGCCGCAACGCGACGTGAGCACCTGACCTACGATTCGACCATCGCCGCCATCGTTGCCTCGGCCGCTGTGCGCTGGAAGCTCTTGCCCAATGCCGAGAGCAAGCCACGCAGCAAGCCGCCCGAGCCGCTGCGAATCGGCTTCACCTTCAACGTCAAGCGTCAGGGCAGTCATGGCGACGCCGACGCGGAATACGACTCGCCAGCCACGATCGAAGCGATCACCACGGCCCTCGAATCGATGGGCCATGTCGTCGTGCCGCTAGAAGCCAACCGCGAGCTGCCATCGAAGCTGATGGAGTCCAAGGTCGACTTGGTCTTCAACATCGCCGAGGGCCTGTCCGGCCGCAACCGCGAGGCACAGGTGCCCGCCCTCTGCGAGCTCTGCGCCATTCCGTACACCGGCAGTGACTCGGCAACCCTGGCCCTGGCGCTCGACAAGGCGCTGACCAAGCGCCTCTTGCGGCAGCACGACATCCTGACGCCCGAGTTCCAGGTCATGACCTCGGGCCGCGAGAAGCTGTCGACCAAACTGCGCTATCCGCTGATCGTCAAGCCCGTCGCTGAGGGTTCCAGCAAGGGCATCGTCAGCAAGTCGGTGGTCGATGACGAGATCACGCTGCGCAAGGTCGTGCGCGAGCTGGTGGACAAGTACAAGCAGCCAGCACTCGTCGAGGAATACATCACCGGCCGCGAGTTCACGGTGGGCCTGCTGGGTGACCGCCGTCCCCGCGTGCTGCCGCCGATGGAGATCCTGTTCAAAGATCGCAGCAACAAGCGCCCGATCTATGACTTCGAGGTCAAGCAGAACTGGGCCGAGCACGTCTTCTATCAGTGCCCGGCCAAGCTCAGCGGCGCCGAGCTTCGAGCCGTCGAAAAAGCTGCGCTGCGTGCCTTCCAGGCCCTCGACTGCCGCGACGTCTGCCGCGTCGATCTGCGCATGAACGAAAAGGGCGAGGTCTACGTGCTAGAGCTCAACCCGCTGCCCGGTCTGACCCCGGACTATTCCGACCTGTGCTTCATCTCGCAGGCGGCGGGCATGGACTATCGCACGCTCATCGCAGAGATCCTGGCCGGGGGCATCAAGCGCCTGCGCGAGAAGCGCCGCGAGGCCAACGGCATCCCAGCGAAGAATGGCCGCGCTCTGGTCCCGCCGAATAGCAGCGCTGCGGCGCCCAATCCGGCCACCTATGCTTCGCGCGACTCGCAGCCGGAAGCCCCCCCGACCGCCGCTGCGACGTCGGAGGAAGAGGCTGGAAATGGCAAGCACGAGATCGGCCCGGCCACCCAGCGCATCCTCGGCTCGCTGGAGGAGTACGTGGCGGCTAAGCGCCGTCGCGGACGAGGCCAGAAGGACGCCCGAGCCTAAGCCGCATCCAAGGTGCCTAACAGAGAATGCGTCGAGAGTACCTTGGCCCACGACTTAAGCTTGCAAAGATAGGGCAAGGTCGGGAGTATTGAATCACTGTAGAACCCTCAGTGTGCTGAGGTCGTTTGCGTGGAGAACCCAATGACTTGCTCGCGTTTGTTCATCCTGGGAGCGGTGCTCACTCTTGCCCCGGCCATCGAGGTGCAGGCGGCTCCGGCGGCGAAGAAGACTGCAGCGCCTGCCGGGGCAGCTCCGGCGGCGAAAGCCACACCGGCGGCCAAGGCGGCTCAGGCACCAGCGGCGAAGGCGGCCCCGGCGCCAGCCGCCAAGGCCCCCGCAGCCCCCGCCCCCAAGGCAGCCCCCGCCCCGGCCGCTAAAGCCGGACCGGCGCCAGCAGCCAAGGCCACAGCGACGGCTCAGGTCGCCGCGGCCCCGGTCGCAGCCGCCTATCCGGCTGGCTTGAGCGAGCCGCGCCTGCGCACCGTGCGCAACCAAGTCGAGCTGTCGACTCCCGAGCGCCACGCCGCCAAGAGCGACGACGTAGTGAGCCCGGGTCAGGTGCTGAGCACGCAAGCGCAGTCGGCCGCCGACGTCACATTTGCCGACGGTACGCGTGCCCAGCTGGGCGAAAACAGCGAGCTGTCGATGTACGGCATCGCCACCGCCCTGCCAGCGCCAAAGAAAGGCAAGCCGGCCAAGCCGGCCCCGTTTAAGCCGGGCACGACGACGCTCTTGCGCGGAGAGCTCACGCTGACCACACCGGCCCAGGCTGCTGCGCCACCGCCGCCGCCGGCCCCGGCCAAGGGTGGCAAGCCCGTCAAGGTTGCTAAGCCGGCCGCTCCCAAGATCCCAGCAACGGCGGTCGTCGCGACTCCGGTCGGGCGCATCACGGCGTCGCCCAGTAGCACGGTCCGCATCTCGGTCGAGCCCACCGGCCTGACCCGCGTCGCAGTGCTGGGAGGAACGGCGCAGCTTCAGGGGCCGGGCAAGGCGAAGCCGATTCAGCTCGCGTCGGGGTCCGGTACCCGCGCCGACAACGCCAAGACGCCGCCCAAGCCGGCGCAGCCGCTACCCGCCCCGCCGGTGATCAGCAGCCTGCAGCAGCTGAGCTTCACCAGCGGCGATCCTGTGTCCGTGCCGGGCACCTTCGCCGCTGCCCCGGGCGGGGCTGCGGTCAGCGGTTGGCACCTGCAGGTGGCGCGTGACGCGGCCTTCGACAAGGTCCTCACCGACGCTCGCGTCGCCAGCACCGAGTCGAAAGTCCTGGCGCAGCCCGCCGCTGCCGGCGACTACTACATCCGCATCAGCGCGGTCAACGCCGACGGGCTGGAAGGCCAAGCCAGCGCTCCGGTGCGCGTCCGCGTGGCGCGGGTAACGGTGCTTGGCGGCAGCGAGGGCCGTCGCGCCAGTGTCGCTGTCGAAGGCAAGGATCTGTTCTGCGGCCTGGATGGCGGACCGCTCTCCCCGGTCGCCGATCCGCTGCCGCTCTCACCTGCCCGCGAGCACACGCTGCGCTGCGCCACTGTGGCGCAGAATGCCCGGCCGGAAGAGTCGGCACAGCAGGTGATCAGCGCGACGCAGAGCGGCCCGCTGGTCTCGCGCGTCGAGCCCGGCGCGGTGAGCTTTACGCAGACCGAGGGACAGCGGCAGGTCACGCTGGTGCTGTCCGACGCCGCCGGCACGCCGGTCACGGGCGCCAATGTCACCGCCGAAGGCACCGGCGGTCTGCAGGTCGGCCCGGTGCGTGAGACGGCAACTCCCGGCAGCTACCTTTCGACCGTGAAGTGGACGGCGGGTCAGACGGGCCAGGGCGTGCGCTATCGCATCAACGACGTCGAGACCTACGAGTCGAAGCTCCCCGATGCCAAGCCAGCCGCGGCGGTCGAGCAGGCCAAGGCCGAAGGCGAGACGCCGCCCAGCAGCGAAGGCGGCAAGCGAGTAGCCTTTGAGCTGGCCGCCATGCCAGTCGCTGCCATCGACATCCAGCGCGTCGTCTTCGGCGTCGGCGGTGCACTGGACATCGGCGCCCGCATCCGCCTGCCCTACGGCGCGCTGGCCTTTGCGCTGCGGCCGCAGTACGAGTTCTACCAGGGCGCTCCTGCCGTCTCGCATCTCGTCGGGGGTGGCCTGCCTATCACCTTCCGCATCCGCAAAGATGTCGATGCCGATCTGGTGCCCTACATCGGCGTGCTGCCGCAGTTTGTCGCCGACTACAGCTTCCTGTCGCGCGACGGCGTACGCATCAGCGAAGGCGAGTGGCGCATCGGCTTCGGCATCGGCGGCCTGGCCGGCACCGAGTTCCGCTTCAATCACGGCGCGGTCTTCGTCGAGGGTGGCTATCGTCACATGCTGCTGCGCAGTGCGCCGGACACCTACCCGACGTTCAACTCGATCTTCGCCAACGCCGGCATTCGCCTGACGTTCTAAGTCGGGCTCGCCCGCTCCCCCCCCCGCTCTGGTCCCCCCCTACAAAAGCCCGCTAGAGCCCGCGACCCGAGAGCAGATAGGTCGCGAAGCTGCCTAGCCAGTGCCCGCCCTCATACGACTGACTTGAAAGGGCCGCCAGGCCAGCGTCGCGGTGCGCCACGGCCAGACGCAGAAGCTCCAGCTTAAGCGGCTGCGAGATCCCGGCGGGAAACGGCGTCGCGGTGGGCCAGGTCGTCGGCACCACCGTACTCGCCGCAGCCGGCTGGCTGCTGTCGGGCAGAGCGGCCGCGATGCCAAACAGCATCCAGGCGCGACTCAGATTCAGGCCGTCCAAATGGACCAGCTTGCCGTCGGTGCGATCGCTGACCTCGGCGGGGCGTAGGGCCCGCAAGCTGGCGAGGGGCAGAAACGCCGACAGCCAGCGTGCAAACTCCGACGTCGGCAAGACGCGGCGCATCAGATCGGCCTCGGCCAAGCAGGGGGACAGGAAGTCCTCGCCGGAGGGCTCATAGGAAAGCGGACAGGCGACGTCTTTGGAAAAAAAGGCGCGGGCCCGCTCGTCGATGAGCGCAGCCAGCTTGGCCGGGATGGCGTCGCTCGCGGGGTTTGCCGTCGTGACCGGCGGCAGAAGTCGCGGCACCACCGGGCTTAGGCTGCTCTTGCGCGGCGTCCGCGCCCAGTCCAGCGCCAGCCCTAGAGCAAACGCGGTCTGGCTATGCTCGCCGGTGCGCACCGGATGCGTCAGCTTCGGCAGCCAGGCTGCCAAGCGCTCGACGGCTGCCAGTTCCAGTGGCCGCAGCGCCTGCGACCAGGCCATGGCCTCGCTGTCGCCCGTCGCCGCAAGCTCAGTCAGCTCGGTCCCGAGCTGCAGCAGCCACGCCAGGCCGTAGGGTCGCTCGAAGCTGGCCCGCCCGGCACCGCGCAAATACACCACCTCTTTGGCGATGTTCTCGCCCCGCAGGTGACGGGCAAGGACGGCGCGGGCCGGCTTGCTCCACAGCGGCTGCGTCGGGCCACTTGTCGCCGCACGACGAAGTAAGCGCACCAGTAGCCAGTGCCCATGCACTGCCGAGTGCCAGTCGAAGCAGCCGTAGAAGCTCGGCGTCAGCGCGTGCGGCGCGGCGACATCGGCATCACCGCTCAGCACATGGGCAATCTTGTTGGGGTACTCGCGCTCGACGCAAGACAGCGCAAGCTCGACATAGCGATCGCCCTGGGCAGCACCGATGCTGACCTGCGTCGGCGAGATCGGATTTTCATTGGGCAGGGGAGCAGCGGCAGCCGGGCTCGCAGAGAGCAGCGCGGCGAAGAACAAGCGAGGCAGCACCGACCTAGACATGGGGCTTGTTCGTCGGGCCGGCGGCGGGGCTGGCTGGCGGAGCCGCGGGGGGAGCAATCGGGCTGGGGGGCGGACCCGCCATGGTGCGCGGCAGGAGGCGCGGCGGCGGCGTGCTCATCCCCGGGCTGTTCTCCGGCGGACGCGGTGCCAGACGCAGCGTCGGGCGAATCACCAGCCCACGATCGCTTAGCGCCCCGGAGGTATGGGTCTTGGCCAGCTCGATGAAGCGCTGCTGTGAACGCAGCACCGTCTCGCCCGGTGCTGGCGCGATGCGCTCGTAAAGTCCATTCGAGCGCAGCAGGCGAGTGCGGCAGTTGTCAGCCAGCTGAGTCGAAAGGATCTCTTCCAGGATGCGGCTGCGCAGCCCGGGATCTTCGACCGGGAACATGATCTCGACGCGGCGCTGGAAGTTGCGGTTCATCCAGTCGGCCGACGACACGAACAGATCGCGCCGGCCATCGGCTTCGAAATAGAAGATGCGGCTGTGCTCCAAGAAGCGATCGACGATGCTGACGACGCGAATGTTGTCGGAGACGCCGGGAATGCCAGGCCGCAGACAGCAGATGCCGCGCACGATCAGATCGATCTGCACACCGGCCTGCGAGGCGCGATACAGGGCCCGAATCACGTCGCGCTCGGATAGCGCATTCATCTTGGCGATGATGCGCGCTGGGCGACCCGCGCGGGCGTTCTGCGCTTCCGCTTCGATCAGGTCGAGCACCCGCTCGCGCAGACCCAGCGGCGCCACCACCAGCCGATTCCAGCGCGGTGGCTGCGAATAGCCGGTCAGCAGGTTAAAGAGCGCGCTGGCATCGATGCCAAACTCTTCGCGGCAGGTAAGGAACGACAGGTCGGTATAGACCCGCGCCGTCTGCGTGCTGTAGTTGCCGGTCGACAAATGCACGTAGCGACGAATGCCGCCGACCTCGCGCCGCACCACCAGCGCCACCTTGCAGTGCGTCTTTAAGCCGATGAGTCCGTACACGACGTGGACACCGGCTTCTTCCAGCTGACGCGCCCACAGGATGTTCGTCTCTTCATCGAAGCGCGCCTTGAGCTCGACGAGCGCCGTCACCTGCTTGCCTAGCTCGGCCGCGCGCATCAGGGCCGGCACGATCGGCGAGTTTCCCGAGGTGCGATACAGCGTCATCTTGATCGCCAGCACCTGCGGGTCTTCCGCCGCTTCTTCGATGAAGTCGACGACGCTATCGAACGACTCGAAGGGCTGATGCAGCAGGATATCGCCCTGCTGGATCGCCTCGACCACGGTGTTGGCTTCGGCCAGGCGCGGCTGCAGCTTGGGCAGGAACAGCTCGTCGTACAGATCGCGCGAGTCCATGGCCTGCCCGCGCGAGTAGGCCTCGGTCAAATCCGACAGGTTGAGCGGTCCCGTGATCGGATAGACGTCCTGCATATCCAGCTTGAGCGCCTTCGATAGGAAGCGGCGCACCGTCGGATCCATGTCGCTGTGGCACTCCAGTCGGACGGCGGCGGCGCGGTCGCGACGACGGATCTCGCGCTGGATGCTCTGCAAAAGATCGATCGACTCTTCTTCATCGATCGAGATGTCGAAGTTGCGCGTCACGCGGAACGGCCAGCAGCCGATGACGCGCGTCCCGGGGAACAGATCGGCGACGTGCTGGGCGATGACGTCTTCCAAAAAGACATAGGCGCGACGGGCCCGCGCCACCGGCACCTCGACCAAGCGACCGAGCACGCTGGGCACCTGCATGACCGCGAAGCTGGCTTCCTGACCCAGGGGACTGGGGCCGCTGCGCGCAAGGAGGATCGCCAGGTTCAGGGTCTTGTTGCGGACGTGCGGAAAGGGATGCCCGGGATCGACGGCGAGCGGCGTCAGCGCGGGAAACACCTGTGCGTTGAAGTGCGCGTAGATGTAGCGCTGCTGCTCGGCATCTAGCTCGCCCACCGATAGGAACGAGATGCCGTTGGCCGACAGTCGGGGCTGTAGTTCCTTGTGCCACAGGCGGTACTGCTCAGCGACCATGCGCTGCGCCCGCAGCGACACTCGGGCCAGCGCCTCGGCGGGCAGCAGGCCGTCGGGCCCGGTCTCGACCATGCCCGAGCTCAGCTGCTGCTTAAGACCAGCCACCCGCACCATGAAAAACTCATCGAGGTTGCTGGCCGTGATGCACAGAAACTTCATCCGCTCCAGCAGCGGCACCGACGGATCGCTGGCTTCATCGAGGACCCGCTGATTGAACTCCAGCCACGACAGCTCGCGGTTGATGTAAAGCGCCGAGTCATCGAGGGGCTGGCCGCTCGGTGCTGGGCTGTCGCTAGTCGAGTGAGTCGGTGGGCTCGCCGCGCCTGCGCCCGTCGGAACCGAGGGCACTGGGCTCTGCGTCGAAGCCGGGGCGGCGCTCGCCGGACTGCCAGCGGTTGCCGAGGGTGAGCTTGCATCTTGCAGGGGTAAGGGCGTCATGGTCGTCGCCAAAGGCAGGAGGGATGCGTCCCACAAAACGGGACGAACACCCGAGCCTAACACGTCCCCCGGCCGAGGTGACCAGGTGGCTCGACTCAGCCCCCCGGGATGACCGGCCGCATGCCCTTGTAGCGTTCGAGGTGCATAAGGCCCGTCTGCGGATCGGCGTCGAAGTATTCCGAACGACCGAGGTAGTAAAGCGCGCTCGGGTGAGCCCGCAGCCACTCATTCGGCGCGGGATCATCGTCGTCGACCAGCACCTCTAGGTGATCGCGCGCGTCGTTGTAGAGCTCGACCTTGTAAAGCAGGTAGCCGATGAGGAAGCGTAGGTCGGGACCCATCTCCGTCACCCACGACATCGGCCAGTCGCGAAGGGCGCGCAGGCCAACGGCAAAGCGCCGCTCGCTGATGGCCGCGAGGACCAGCTGATACTGGCTGCGAATGCGCGCCTCGTCCCCCGGCTTAAGCAGCGCGGCGGGCGGCAGCCGAAGCGGCGCCAGGCCATCGACGAAGTGACGCTCGTCGCCATCCCAGTCGCGCGACAGCGGCTCTTCCTGCTCGTCGGCGGCGTGGTGGGCGAGCAGCGCCAACAGCCAGGCCAGGTGATCGGCAGCCGCGCCCCCGCCCACCGCCTGCGAACGCGTCAGCACACGCGCCGCTGCCTCGCGCTTGCCGTGTGACAGCAGCGCGCGCCCAAGCTGGGCGTAGAACTCGGCTCGTTCTGCACTGCCCGGTCCGACGGCGGGGCCGATGTTTTCCAGGTAGCGTTCGAAGCGTCCATACGGCCACTCGGCGCCGTAGGGGCGGGTCACGGTCAGGTCGTTGCGCAGGTAGCCCAGAAGATCGCGCGGCGCGCGGTGCTCGATCAGCGCGTTGTCATCGGTGTTCAGCGGCGAGCCGGCGGTATAGGCCGCGATCTCGTCGGGAACCAATAGCAGATCGGCCAGGACCTCCTCCGCCCGATCGACGCCAGCCCGGTGTAGCTCGGCGCGCAGGGTCGGCTGCGAGTCGGCGAAGTTGCGACGCAGGCGCGCAAAGTCGAGCGGCAGCGGTCGCTTGCTGGCGATCAGCAGGACGTCGCTCGATCGATGCTCGGCGGCGAAGACATAGCTGTAGGGAAAGACGCTGACGAAGCTACGCAAAAGGGTCTTTACGTTGGGCTGCGACAGCTCATAAAGCTGCGCCCACTGGCAAAACACCCCGTCGTCGGCCAGGCGGCTCTTGGCCAGCTTCCAGTAGTCGGTCGTAAACAGGTTCGAGACGCCCGAGATCCAGGGGTTTGACGGCTCGCTGATGATGACGTCGTACGGCTTGTCCGACTGCGTCATGAAGTTGCGGCCATCACCGATGATGACGCGGACCCGCGGATCGCGGCTGGGCAGGTGACTGACCGAAGCAAAGAAGCGATCGCCGGCTTCGACCACCGCCGGCTCTAGCTCGACGACATCGGCATGCGCGATGGGAAACTGCGTCACCGCGCCGATGGTCACGCCCGAGCCATAGCCCACCACCGCCACCTGCGGCGGCTTGTCGAGCGCGGTGGGATGAAACAGAAGCGGCAGCAGCCCGACCATGATCTGCGTGCTCATGTCGTCGCCGTTTGAGGCATCGACCTTGCCGTTGTTCTTGAGCGCCAAGTTCTTGCCCCAGCGCTCGACGGAGACAGTGGTGGCCACGCCGTCTTTGTAGAACAGCATGTCGGGCTGGCGATGGTCTTCGTGCAAGATCATCTGACGCGCCAGCGAGATGCGAAACAGGCCGGCCGAAAAGTGCGTCAGGTTCCAGCGCGGCAGCAGCCAGGCCGCAAGGCCGGCGACAAGGACGCAAGACAGCGCCAGGGCCCGCGCAGCGCGACCGCGATCAGCCAGAAACAGCGTCGCTGACAGCGTCGCGGTGAGCAGCGAGCAAGCGATGAGCCCGCGCTGCAGTCCAAGCTCAGGCAGGACGAAAAAGCCGGCCGCAAAGCTGCCGGTGATCGCGCCGAGCGTGTTCCAGGCGTAGGCCGTCCCGACGTCGCTGCCAATGCTGGGGGCATCCGCCGGATAATCGCCGGCGATTTTCCGGCGTAGCGTAAAGACGTGCATGGTCAGCGGCATCACCCCGCCCATGGCCAGCGTCGCCGGCGCCATGGCCAGGGCCGCCAGTACAAACTGCGTCGCCAGCAGGCCATCGATGGTGAAGCTGCTGCCCCGCAGGAGGCTGACGAAGGTGGCGGGCAGCCGCGGCAGGATGAAGAACGACCACAGCGCGGTGAGCAGCGTCAGCGCATGGGTGATCGCCAGGGCGCGCACCGGCCTTCGTACCGAGGGCAGGAGCCGCGTCGTCAGCGCCGCCCCACCCGAAAGGCCAATCAGAAACGCGAGCAGGATCAGCGTGAACGAGTACACCGACGATCCAATTACGATGGCCAGCGCTCGCGTCCACAGCACCTGATAGACCATCGCCGTTGCGCCGGACACTGCGTAGCAGCCGATGGCCAGTCGGGCAGCCAGGGCACTCGGTAGCACCGGAGTAAGCGGCGCGGGTACAGGGTCCGGGGCGACGTCCAAGCCCTCTGAAGCGCTGGCTTCCCAAGAGGTCGGTGTAGGTTCACCTCTTTCGCCTCGCTCGACGGCAGACTCGGTGCCCAAGCTCGTGGCATCGAGTCCCGCCACGACAGCTGGCTGCTGACGAGCGCGCGCCCGCAGCAGCTGACTGACGATGATCGCCGTGGCCAAAGACAGGTTGATCGCTGCTCCAAGATAGTTGGTCAGCGAGACCCCAAGCCGCGGCAAGAGGATAAAGCCCGACAGGAAGGTGCCGAAGACGGCCCCCGCGGTGTTGGCTGCAAACAACGCGCCGATGTACTGCGCCGCGGCGCGCGGCGGCTGGGCAGCCTCGCCAGCGGGGATACCGCTCGTCGCATCCGCGTCTTGCGTACGACGCTCGCTCGGCCGCGTCATGTACTCGGCGAGGAGCGGCAGCGTGGCCCCCATCAGCGTCGTGGGGAAAAGCAGTAGGGCCGCGGTGGAGGCAAAGCGCAGGAGCGAGAGCAGAGCGTAGCGATCGCCCACCGATCGCCACAGCGCGGCGTTGAGCTGCGGGTAGTAGGCCAGAAGCGCCGGCACAGCGAGCGCGAAGATACCGACGCCCGCCTCGACGAGAGCGTAGGTGAGAAGAGGATTTCGCGAGAAGAGCGGCGGCTCGCTGCGACCTCGGCGATCGCAGAGCCTGCCGCCAATCAAGCTGCCCAAGGCCAGGCCGCCCATGAACACCGACAGCACGGTCGAGATGGCGAGCGTCGTCGAGCCAAAGACCAGGCCCAGCTCACGCGTCCACAGCACCTCAAACAGCAGCCCGGACGCACCAGAGAAGAAGAAGCAGAGGAAGACAAGCAGAGTCATGGCAGCTCAGCGAAGTCGAGGTCGCAGGCGAAGGTCTCGCGCAGGGTCCCAAGGCTCAGCCCGGCCAAGAGCAGACAGGCCGCCCCCAGCACAGCCGCCGCAGCGACGATACCTAGGCGAGGAAGCAGGACCGAGAAGGCGAGGTTGAGCGGGATGATGCTGGCCCGCACGAGGTTTGGAATGGTCGTCGCCACCGTGGCGCGCAGGTTGGTGCCGAAGTGCTCGGCCGCCGTCGTCACCAAGACCGCCCAGTAGCCGGTGCTGACGCCGAGCGCAAAGCACAGAGCGTACAGCGTGTAGCTGCTGACTCCGCGGGCACTTAGGAATGCGCTGACGGTCAAGATGACCAGCCCGAGCGATAGCGCGATCGCGCGCTTGCGGCTGCGCAGGACCTGACTCAAAAGCCCACTTCCCACATCGCCGAGCGACGTGCCGAGATAAGAGAACAAGATGCAGCGCGCCGCGGTGATGCCGGGCACTCCCAGCGAGCGCGAGATCTCGGGCGAAAACACCATCAGGATGCCGGCGACAAACCACACCGGAAGGCCAATCAGCACAAGGCGCAGATACAGCCCGCGCCGGGCGCTCGTCCCCAAGAGCAGCCGCAGACTTCCTCGCCGCAGGGCCGGCCCGGCCGTCGCTTGCTGTCGGCTGAACAGTCCCGACTCGCGCAGCCGCACGCGCAGCAGCAGCAGCGCCAGGCCGCAGCCTCCGCCGACGAGGTACGCCGTGCGCCAGCTTACCCACTCGGCCAGCAGCGCCGCCGCCATCCCGCCCAAGAGTCCAAAGCCCGCGACGAGAGCTGTGCCCAGCCCGCGACGCTCGCGCGGCAGCGTCTCGCTGACCAAGGTGATCGCCGCGCCTAGCTCGCCGGAGAGGCCAATCCCCGCCAGCAAACGACAGACCGAGTAGGCCGGCAGCGTAGTGACCAGCGCGTTCGCAAGTGTGGCCAGCGAGTACAGCAGAATCGAGCCGTAGAGCGCCCGCACCCGCCCCAGCCGATCGCCCAGAATGCCCCAGACAAAGGACCCCAAAAGGAGTCCCAACATCTGCGTGTTGATCAGCGATGCCCCGACGGCAAGATGCCTTTCAGCGGGGATTCCCAAGCTGGCCAGGCTGGGAATGCGAAAGACGTTAAAAAGGAACAGGTCGAGGATATCGACGAAGTAGCCCAAGGCCGCCACCGCGACGATCAGCCAAGCGCTCTGCGGACCTTCCGTAGGGGCCGAGGGAGGCCACGCTTCAGTCACCAGCCCCGGCGCCGTGTGTTCGGCGACAGCTAGCACTGGCTCGGGAGCGGACGCGGGCGCGGACGACATCGCCGGCTAGTATCGGCACAGCCCCCGCAAAACCGAAGCACAAACTGCAGGGAACGGGCCACCGTGTGGGACCTGATTTGTCCACGATTCCGCGTACCTACACTCGCCTCCCTGGCGCTGCGGCCGGGGTTTGGCCACTCTGGGAATACTGCCTCGGTGCAGATCGTCTCGTGTTGGCCCCGCAGCCGCCCGGTCTGATCGTCTTTCTCGGCCAGACCCCAGCACCTGCGGCGCGACCACGGAGCGCTCTGGGAAAGGATGCCATCATGCGCAATGGGAATAACTCGATCCGTTGGTTAGGGCTCGGTTTGGCGGTAGCGACGCTGCTTGGGGGGGCTTCTTGGGTCTGGGCGGTGCCGGCTCCAGCGCCAGCCAGCGGGTCCACGGCCTGCTCGGGGGGCGGCGCAGTCGGCACCATCACCATCACCGACAAGATGATCGAGCCAGCGAGTGCCTCGAACGCTGCCGAGCTAAAAGCCGCGCAGCGCTGCTCGATCGTGAAGCAGCCCGAGGACGATGGCTGGCGCATCAACCTGGTGGCGCACCTCAATCGCCCACCAGGTGCCGAAGAGGTCAACATCGTCTTCTATGATCTGGTGCCCAAGCCCGGTCCGCGCGAGGCGGTGCAGGCCTATCCCATCCGCACCAAGCGCGACGCCAAGATCATGCTGGCGACGCTAGAGATCAAGCCCGAGGACGGCTTCAAGGCCGGTGGCAAGTACAGCGTGCTCATCACGCGCCTGCTCAACGGTCGGGAAGACATCTACGCCCGCACCACGCTTGAGCTGAAGTAGTCCAAGCGACCCCAACCACAGCCTAAAACGTCCGCGCTTTGTCCCCGGCGACCGGGCCAAGCTTCATATACTGGAGGCATGGCGCGCGTGCTCAAAGGAGGGCGTCCGGCGGGGGACGTCGCCGCTCCGCGCATCGACGAGCAACCGTTTGATGCCAAGGTCGAAGCCGAGCGGATTCTCAGCGATGCTCAGCGCGAGGCCGAGCGGCTGCGCGCCCAAGCGATCACCGAGGGACGCGAGCGCGGCCTGGCCGCAGTGACCGAGCTGATGGTCGCCGCCCGAGCCAGCGCCGCCCGCGCTCAGCGCAACGTGCAGGGCGATCTGCGGACGCTGGCGGTGCGCATCGCCGAGCGCATCCTCGACCGTGAGCTCTCGCTGAATCCCGACGCGGTGAGCGAGATCGTGGCCGCCGCGCTGCGCCAAGCGGGAGCCCCCCGCGATATCGTGCTGCGCGTGCACCCCGACGATCTCAAAGCCCTGGAGCGCGGCCGACCGCGGCTGCTAGAGCGCGCCCTGCGAGCCCAGGCGCTGCAGTTTCGCGCCGATCCCTCCGTCGGTCGCGGCGGCTGCATCATCGAGAGCGAGCTAGGCACCGTCGATGCGCGCCTGCCGGTGCAGCTAGAAGCCATCGAGCGCGCGCTGCGCGGGGGCGGCTAGATGGACCCTCGCGAACCCAGCCTGGATCCGCTCCGGCTCGACGACGCACTGCAGACGCTGAGCCGCACAGTGCCGCAGCGCATCGCCGGCCGCGTGACCGAGCTCACGGGTCTGGTGTTACGCGCCACCGCCCCCGGGGCTCGCGTCGGCGAGCTTGTCGAGATCGAGCGACAAGGTGACAGCCCGGCCCGCGAGCCCGGTGCCGACGCGGCCCTGCTCGCCGAAGTGGTCGGCTTCCGCGGCGAAGAGGTGGTGCTGCTGCCGCTCGGCAGCGCGCATGGCATCGGCCCGGCCTCGATCGTCCGCCCGCTCGGGCGACCGTTTACCATTCAGGTCGGCGCAGCGCTTTTGGGTCGCGTGCTCGATGCCTACGGCGTGCCGATCGATGGCGGACCTTCGCAAGCCTCGCTCTTGCCCGAGCTTCTGCCCTGTCCCGTCGAGCGCGACGCGCCCGAGCCGCTGCGTCGCCGCCGCATCAACGAAGCGCTGCCCTTGGGTCTGCGCGCCATCGATGGCTGCTTAACCGTCGGCCAGGGCCAGCGCCTCGGTCTGTTTTCCGGCCCCGGCATCGGCAAGACGACGCTGCTCGGCCAGATCGCGCGCAACACCGCCGCCGATGTCACCGTCATCGGCCTGATCGGTGAGCGCGGCCGCGAGGTCCGCGATTTCCTCGACACCCAGCTCGATCCAGCGGCTCGCAAGCGCACCGTCGTGGTCTGCGCCACCTCCGATCAGCCACCGCTCTTGCGCATCAAGGCCGCGCTGTCGGCCACCACCATCGCCGAGCACTTTCGCGATCGCGGCAAGCGCGTGCTCTTGCTGATGGACTCGCTGACCCGCATCGCCCGGGCCCAGCGCGAGGTCGGCCTCGCCGCGGGTGAGCTACCGGCCCGTCAGGGCTATCCCCCATCGGTGTTTGCCCTCTTGCCGCGGCTCCTAGAGCGCACCGGGCAGGCTGAGTTCGGCTCGATCACCGCCGTCTATGCCGTGCTGGTCACCGGCACGGCCGAAGACACCGACGACATCATCGCCGAAGAAGTGCGCGCGACGCTGGACGGCCACATCGAGCTCTCACGCGATCTCGCCGAGCGCGGCTATCACCCCGCGATCGACATCCTGCGCTCGCTATCGCGCCTGATGGATGACCTCGTCGACCCGCCGCACCGTCGCGCCGCCAGCCGCCTGCGCGAAGTACTCGCCATCGCCGCCCGCCAGCGCGATCTGCTGCTGCTTGGGGCCTATCAGCGCGGCTCCGATCCTGCGACCGATGCCGCCCTCGATCGCGTACCCGCCATCGAAGCCTTCCTACGCCAAGAACGCGGCGACCGCAGCGACCCCACCGACACCCGAACCCGCCTGCTGTCGCTGTTCTAGGAAGGTGTTTACATATTAACGTCCCCCCCCAAGAAGCCAGTAAGGCTGGGGCCGCCCGGGACCTTTTTTTTCGACGCCCCGACGGAAAAAAAGTGTCCCGGATAGCGGGGGCCCCAGCCGTGCAGCCCATTTTCGTCGAGGGCATCCGCAGCTCAATATGTAAACACCACCTACGCCAAACCGTCCGCCCGCCAGCTACTGCGGCCGCCCCTGAGCAATCCACGACTCGACCAGCTGGATCTGCTCGTTCGATAGCGCGGGTAGGCCCAGCGGCATGCCGCGCAGCCCTGGCACCGGCTGACCAGCAAGCTCGCGCTGGCGAGCCAGCAGCACCGCGACCAAGCGCGGCGTGCCATCAGGCAGCGGCAAGAAAATGCTGCGGCGCTGACCGGCATCATCCAGGCTCCCTGACAGCACATCGGCATAGCTCGCCAGGTTCAAGCCGCGAGGATGAAAACCAAAGCCCCCGGTGTTGCCCGGGCCGCCATCGCCCATCGCGAATTCCGGCGTCGAATGACAGTGCCAGCAGGTGCGCCGCAGGACCTGCTCATTGACCTCGGCGAACGACACGCGGCGCGCGAGCAGCGGCAGTCGCGCCGGCACGGGCGTCGGAATTAGCGCGGACAGCGGAGCCTGCATGAGATAGCTGGCGATCGCCGTCGCTTCCGCTTCCGAAAGCGGGATGGTCGGCATCGCGGTGTCGGACTTGAGCGACTTGGGATCGCGCAGCCAGGCCACCAGGGTGCCGCTCTGCAAGCGCTCACGGCTGTACCGCAGATCGGGGGCCAGAAGCAGACCCAGGCGGCGCTCGGCATCCCGCAGCGGAATCGGCGGCAGCGTCGCTGGCAGCGGCGGCACCCCCGAGAACGCGTGGCAGCTACCGCAGCCCTTCTGCTCGATGAGGGTCCGCCCCAGCGCTAGCTGCGCTGGGCTCGCCGGCAGTGTGATCGGGGGTCCTTCATCGGGCACCAGCCAAGTGGCAATGCGCCGCGCCTGCGTATCGCCCAGGGCCAAGGTCGGCATCATCGCCGGCAAAGCGGGCCGCAGATCGGTCGGCTGTTGCAGGTACTTGGCCAGCCAGTCCCGTCGCAGCCGGCGTCCGATGCCAGTCAGGCTGGGCACCGCCGGCAGGCTGCGCAGGTTGCCCTGCCAGCGCCGCAGCGTCGCCGCATCGACATCAAAGCGGCCATCCAGGATCTCCTGATGACAGCGCACGCAGTGCTTGTTGCGCGGGGCGGCGGGCTGGCTGGTTCCCTCGTGGCAGCGGTTGCACTCAAAGCGTGTCATCAGGCTGCCGCCGTCTTCAATATGAGCGGCCCGCGCGGGGGACAGCTGGCCAATATGCCAACAATCTTGCCAAAATATTAGCAAGGCGACCGACCAGAATCCCCAAGATTTCATGAGCTGGAGCCGAGGTCGCGGTCCCGGCCCGGCCACGGAGCGACGCATGAGCCCATGGTACACTCAGCCCGACGGCGCTCGTGCCGTTGTGTAGCGAGGCGGATGTGGTCATGCCGAAGTCCCGACAAGCTCCTGGTTTCGCTTTGGCTCTGCTGCTGGGCGGCTCGCTGTTCCTGCCATCGGCAGCCTGGGCCTGCCTAAACGCCGTCGAGCTAAGCCGCAAAGAAGCGGTCAAGCTGATCAACGACGCCGAGACCGCCTTGGCGGCGGGTGAAGCGGCCAAAGCGCTGGCCCTGCTGAACCGCAAGCTCGACAGCGAGGAAGGCTACGAGGTCAGCAGCCCGCAGCTCGACAAGCGCATCCAGCGCGTCTGGGCCGTGGCCCGGCTGCGGGCGGGCGACTCCGCCGACGTCGACGCCGCGGTCAATGTGCTGCGCGAACAGAGCCGCGAAAACAAGAAAGACCCCTGGCTGCAGGTGCGCTTGGCCGAGGCGCTGAGCCGCACCAAGAAGGGCCAGACCGAGGCCCGCAAGATCCTCGAAGACCTCGCCGGGCGGGACCTGATCGTCGATCCCGAGGGCTTCGCCACCCTCGCCCGCCTGCGCAAAGTAGCGAAGGACGAGGCCGGCGCGGCCCAGGCCCTGCAGCGCTGCCAGGCGATGGCCAAGAAACCCGAGGTGTGCAGCGACACTGCACTACCCGAGCCGAAGAAGGTCTCGCGCCAGGCCCCCTCAGGGAGCCGCAGCGGCCTGCGCGACGCCGACTCGCTTCTTTAGACCTTGCCCCGTCTCCTGCTCGACGACGTCTTGTCCCGGTCTGGCCAGCGGCCCGGAATCTAGTGACCACAACAGTGTTTGCAGCTGGACGTGCATCGGCTGTTCGCTGTCGATCGGCCTGCGATAGAATCCGCGCAGACTCGGCGGGCCACCACCGGCTCAACCGAGGCAGAACCCCAGGCAGGCAGGAGATCCGACGATGGCAAGAGACAGCGCAGCGATGGGAAAGCGGCGAACCGCTGAGGCCGGAGGCGAGGTCACACGCAGCGCGCCGCGCCCCAGCCCACGGCCGCTGCTCAGGCGGGTTCGCCGTCTGACTGCCGGGCTTTCGCATCACCGCGCCCCGGTGTGGTCGCAGGATGGCCGTCACTTGGCGTTCTTGCTGGGCGAGGGTGACGACTCGTACTGGGTGGTCATCGATCGCAAAGGGCGGCTGTCTCGGGTGATCACCGGGCCAGCCGATGGCGGTGCGTCGTTCGCGCTCGATGGCTCGCTGGCCTATGGCCGGGCCGTCGGTGCGACGAGTGAAATCTGGCTCTTGCCGGCACTGGCCGCGACCAGCAAGGGACCCACCGGCGCGCGTCGTCTTTTGGGGGGCGATGGCCGGCTGTATCTGCACCCCGCCTTCTCGCCCGACGGCCGCTACCTGGCCTACGTGGCCGACGATGGCTTGCCGGGAACGGCGCGCCGGCTGTGGTGCCTGGATCTGCAGACGGATGAGCACTCGCTGCTCTTGGCGGCCCTGCCTGGACCCGACACGCCATCGCGCCTGGCCTATCCCGTCTGGTCACCGACTGGCGATGGGCTGTATTTCGAAGCGCAGACCGCAGAAGGCAGCGTCATTTACGTGCTGCCGCAGCCTGGCGCGACCACGCCGCTGCGCCTGTCGGCGGGGGGCTATCGCCGGCCGGCTCCCCTCGGTGGCGGGGCGGTGCTCTGCGAGCGCGGGCAGCCCGATGGGGGCAGCGACTTGGTGGTTCTGCTGCATCCGCCTGCGCCCACGACTGCGTCCACCGCGACGGGCCTGCTGGCTCAGGTGCAGGAGGTGCCGCTGCGGCTTGGCAAGAGCAAGCGCGACGGCCACGACTGTCTGCGCGATCCGGCGATCGGCCGAGGCAAGCGCGGACTCTGGCTGGCCTTCGCCGCGACGACTCATCATGCCGATGGCGAGCCGGCCCGCTGCGAGCTCTTCACCGCACGTGTGGAAGGTCTGCGAGCCGCGCCATCCCGAGCGCGAGGCAAGGGCAACGAAGCCGACAAGGACAGACAGACAGTGCCGCCCGTGGCTACCGACTCCGTCCCGCCCGAGCGCGCCGCTGTGCCCCCCGTGGTGGCAGCCGATGAGCCCATTGCCCCGTCGGAGCGGCCATGAAGATCGCAGCGATCGATGTCGGAACCAACTCGTTCCACCTGCTGATCGGTCAGGTCAGTGCCGATGGTCAAGTGGTGCCGATTGAGCGCGCCAAAGACATGGTGCGGCTCGGTGACTCAGCGTTTTCGACTGGCGTGATCTCAGCAGAAGCGTTTGCCCGTGCTGCCGAGGCGCTGCGCAGCTTCAAGCGCCTGGCCGAGCGGCACCACTGCGATGGCATCGTCGCGGTGGCCACCAGCGCCACGCGGGAAGCCGACAACGGCGGCGACTTCGTGCGCGCCATGCGCGACGAGACCGGCATCG
>CALFYE010000598.1 GCA_937952145.1 uncultured Myxococcales bacterium | reverse complement strand
GGGGTCAAGGACGAGACGGGAAAGTCGGTGGTTCCAGGCATCTTTGCGGCGGTGCCGTACTGTCTGGATCTGCTCTCTGCGCCGTATGTCGAAACGGATGAGCGCGTCGTCAAAGCGTTCCGTCCGAAGTCGGCCCAGCGGCCCAAGACGTAAGCCAAGACAGCGCCCGCAGGCCGCTCCGTTCACACGCGAGCGACCTGAAAGCGCGGGGGCGGCCACTTTGGGCAAGTGGCCAAGGCGTCCGGTTACGGCCAGATGCCGCGATCGCCGTAGGCTCGACGGATGCGGTCAAGTCCAATGGCGTAGGCGGCGGTGCGCAGATCCAGTCGCTTTTCGTGGGCGAAGTCGCGGACCCAGCCGTAGCTGCGCTTCATCTGCTTCTCTAGGCGGGCTTCCACTTCCTCGAGATCCCAGCGCTCGGAGCGCTTGTTCTGGAGCCACTCGTAGTAGGAAACGGTCACGCCACCCGAGTTGGCCAGGATGTCCGGCACGACGGTGATGCCGCGCTCGTTGAGGATCGTGTCGGCTTCCGGCCACGTCGGACCGTTGGCGCCTTCGACGATGAGCCGCGCCTTGATGTTGCGGGCTTCCTGCTCGCCGATCTCTAGCTCGAGGGCGGCGGGAACCAGGATGTCGCACTCGACGGCAAAGAACTCCTCGCGGCTGATCGCCTTCGAGTGCTTGTAGTCCACGACCGAGCCGGTCTTGCGAACGTGCTCAGCGAGCTTGTGCGGATTCAGACCTTCGGGGTTGGCGATGTAGCCCTTGTAGTCGCCGGTCGCGACCAGGGACACGCCGAGCTTCGACAGGATCTTGGCAGTAAACGAGCCGACGTTGCCAAAGCCCTGAATCGCGACGGTCTTGCCGGTGAGGTCAAAGCGGCGGTCCTTGGCCCACTCGGTGATGCAGTGGACGCAGCCTTGGCCGGTGGCGGCTTCACGTCCCAGCGAGCCACCCGAGGTGATGCTCTTGCCGGTGACGACGCGGCGCATGGCGTTCTTGTCGAGCGCGCCGGCAATGTTCATGTACGTGTCCATCAGCCAGTTCATCGTCTGGGCGTTGGTGCCCATGTCGGGAGCCGGGATGTCGTACTCAGGGCCGATGCTGCCGGCGAGCGCGTGCGTGAAGCGGCGCGTGATGCGCTCTAGCTCATCGCGGCTGTGCTTCAGCGGGTCAAACTTGATGCCGCCCTTGCCACCGCCAAACGGAATGTCGTGCAGCGCGCTCTTCCAGGTCATCGCCGCCGCCAGGCCCTTGCACTCGTCGAGCGTCACGTCCTGGTGGTAGCGGATGCCGCCCTTGTAAGGGCCAAGGATGTTGTTGTGCTGCACGCGGTAGCCCTTGAACATGCGGTAGCTACCGTCGTCCATCCGCACCGGGAAGTTGACGATGATCTCGTTCTTCGGGTGCATGAGGATGTTGTAGATCTCATCGCGCATGCCGATCAGGCGGGCGGCCTGCTCGACATGCAGATTGACGGTGTCGTTGAGGTTCGCCTTATGCGACGCACTCTCAGCGACGTTTTTGGGGGCGGGTTCGACGGCTTGCGGTTTCTTGGACATTTTCGCTGAACCTCTATTGGTAAGCAGGAGCGGGTGATGTTCGGAGCGATTGCTGCTTCGGGCTAAGTGTGGCTAAGCTCCGCGCCCACAGCGGCGACCCCGGGGTCAAACCAGTCGCGATACGACGAGAAAGACATGCACAAGAGTTCAGGGCAGCGGCGTGAGCGGGGCGCCAATCTAGCAGAGAGGTTTTCGCGGGAAAAGAGGCCGGCGGGAGAATTTCTCGACGCTATGCGTCATGAAGCGGCGCCGCGCTCGACTGGCCACGAGCGAACCGAGGGGCCAGGCCGCAGCCCGGGAGGCTCGGTCTTGGGTCTGCCGATCTTTGATGTGTTGCCGAGCAGCCCGGCGGGTCGGCTGGCGCTCTCGCTGCTGTCGCGAGTCTTAGAGCTGGCACCGCAGAGCGGCTTTTACGCTGCGATGGCCGAAGCAGCGCGGCTATTGCGCGGCGATCGTGGCCTGCACTCACGACAGCGCCGCTTTGTCGGCGATGCGCTGCATAGCTGCGTGCGCCTGCTGCGTCGCCTGCGACGACTGGCCAGCCTGTCGGCCAGCCCGCCCCTGCGGCAACCGAGCCCGCCCCAGCTCTACCTGGTCTGGCTCTGCGAAGGCAGCACGATGGACGATGAGCCGATCGTTGCGCCACTGCTGCCGCTACTCACCGCGCAGGGCTTGAGTGCGACGGCTCTGCAGGCGACGCGGCGACAGCTTGCGCAAAACTTTCGCGACCACGCGCAAGCTGAGCGCTTAGTCAGCGCCGATCCCGTAAAGCTGGCCGAGCTCGTCGAGGCGGTGGGCGATGCGCTGTCTTATCCCTCATGGCTTGTGCGCTGCGTCCTTGCGAGCTTCGGCAACGACGCCGCCGGGCTGCGGCAGACCCTGTCGAGCCTGGCGGCCCAGAACGAACGAGCGCCGCTGTGCGTGCGCGTCAATCGACTGCGCGGCAGCCGGCAGGACGCGATGCCGCGACTGCAGGCCGAGGGCCTGGTCCCCCACCCGACACCGCTCGCCTGCGACGGTCTGTATCTGGATGGCCATGAAAATGTCTATGCCACCGCGACCTTCACCGATGGCTGGATCGAGCTGCAAGATGAAGGCAGCCAGCTCATCGCCGAGCTGGTCAGCCCGCCGCCGGGTGGGGTCGTGGTCGACGCCTGCGCCGGGGCCGGCGGAAAGACGCTGGCGCTGGGCGCGCTGCTTGGAAATCGCGGTCGCCTACTGGCGCTTGATGTCGATCGCCGCAAGCTGGAGGAGCTCTCGCGACGGACTCGCCGGGCTGGACTCACCAACGTCCAGGCGCTGTGCCTGCCGGACGACTGGACCCAGGATGGCGGCGCCACGCGGCTGCCCGGCTGGCTGCAGCAAGCGGGAGCGGATCGCGTGCTGGTCGATGCCCCCTGCTCGGGACTGGGCGTGCTGCGCCGCAATCCCGAGGCCCGCTGGCGGCTGGGGCCCAGCGATATAGATGAGCTGTGCGCCACCCAGGCACGCCTGCTGCAAGGCGCCGCGACTCTGGTCCGTCCGCACGGCCGTCTGATCTACTCGACCTGCACCGTTCTCCGTCGAGAAAACGAGGACATCGTGGGGGCCTTTATGCAGCAGAACCCCACCTTTAGCCTGGTGCCGGTCAAAGAGATCTTTGGCCTGGCCCGCGCCGTCGCTTGCAGTGACCCCGATGGCGTCTTTCTACGCACGCTGCCCACGCAAGGGGGCCCGGATGGCTTCTTCGCCGCCGTTCTGCGTCGTCGCAGCGAGGACGCCGGCGAAAAGCAGCCCTGACCGTCGCAGCCAGCAGCCGGGCCAGCGTGCGAATTCGCTCGCCGCGATGCGTCATCCCCACCGCTGCGGTCGTGCAAAATTGGCCGTCTCTCTGTCGAAATTCTGACAGGCGGGAAGGTGCGAAATTGCAGCACCGCACGACGGGGAAATCGGGGCAGAACCCCCTTGTCCAGACTGCCGGTCTAGTGCGTGGCGCCCATCTTGCAAAGCCTGGGGCGAACGGTGTAGCCCGCGCTGGGCGAACCGAGCTGGTGAACGGATGGACCTATCACACGCAGAAAACCACCCCCGCGCTGACTTCTTGTTCAGTGAGGACAACCGTGCCGAGGTGCGAAGCGCACCCGCCGACGATGTCGTGGAGCGCCGCACCGCCTCGTGGGGCTCGTCGTAAGCATGACGCGCGTCTTTATGTTCCCCGGCCAGAGCTCTCGCGATGCCGCGATGTTCGATCGCCTGTTTGCGCTGCGGCCCGAGAACCGCGAGCGCGTGCAGCAAGCTTCGGACCTGCTCGGCCGCGATCTCCTGCTGCAGTACCACCGCGATAACCCCGAGGCGTTCGCGCAGAACCGTGACGTCCAGGTCGGGGTCTTCCTGGCCAATCAGCTCTTCCTAGAGACGCTGGAGGCGCAAGGCGTCACCGCTGAGTACTCGCTGGGCCTGAGCCTGGGCGAGTACAACCACCTTGTGCACATCGGCTGCCTCGACTTCCCGTCGGCACTACGCCTGGTCGATGCCCGCGGCGCCGCCTACGATCGCGGGGCTGAGCTGTGCGGCGGGGCCATGGCCTCGTGCTTCCCCATTGAGCTCGATGAGCTCCTCGAAGTCGTCGAGCGGGCCCGCAATCATGGCTCGCTGGATGTCGGCAACTTGAACTCGCCGCAGCAGCACGTCATCTCGGGCGAGCACGCGGCCGTCAACGCCGCCATCGACATCCTGGAAGAAGAATTCTCGATCGACCCGGTGGTCATCGAGCAGCGCGTGCCGATGCACTCTTCACGCTTTCGTCCAGTCGCCGATCTGTTAGAGCCGGCCCTGGCCGCGGCCAAGTTCCTGCCGGCCCGCCGCCCGTATCTGCCGAACGTGCTGGCCCAGCTTCTGCCGCAGCCGGACCACGCAACGATCACCAGCCTGCTTTTGCGGCACGTCTATGAGCCGGTGCGCTGGCGCGAGTCGATCGAGCTTCTGTGCGAACAGCTACCCGGCGTTTCGTTCATCGAAGTCGGGCCGCGCGGCGTGCTGTACAACCTGCTGTCGCCGCGCTGGAAGCGAGTCGATCGCTACAAGACCGATAGCCCCGACGACATCCAGACCGCTTTTTCTGTTACCTGTGCGAGGCTCCGCGATGCTGCCTAGCCACGAAGCGATTGCCAAATCGGCCCGGCGCAAGCCGCTGTGGACGCCTGGCGAATCGACAACCGAGGTGTCTTTTTCCAGCGGTGACATCCAGCACCTGTTGCGCCACCGCCCGCCCTTCCTGTTCGTCGATCGCATCACCGCCGTCGATCTGAAGCAGGGCGCGATCCGCGGCAGCCGCCGCATTGCCGAGGACGATCCGGTGTTCACCGGCCACTTCCCCGGCGCTCCTGTCTATCCCGGCGTGCTGCAGGTCGAGACCATGGGCCAGATGGGCCTGTGCCTGCTGCACTTCGCCCAGACCGGGAGCCTGAACATCACCCCCGGCGCACCGTCGGTTGACGTGCGCTTCCTGAAGATTCATTACGCGCAGTTCATGGCGGAAGTCGGTCCCGGCGCGCAGCTTGACATCCTGGCTCAAGTGGTCGAGCGCGACGACTACACCGTTGTCTGTGCTGGTCAACTCTTGCGTGGCGACACCATCGCCAGCTTCTGCATCGTGGAGGTTTACCTTGTCGACGAATAGGCGTGTCGTGATCACGGGCATGTCCATCAACACGCCCCTGGGCGACACCTTGGACGCCTTTCATGGGGGGCTGCTCGCCGGCCGCTCCGCGCTGTCGAACTGGAAGCAGCTCGACACCTCGCGCATCTATTCCAAGGTCGGCGCTGATCTCTCGGACTACGACATCACGGCCAAGGTGAAGTCGTTCGAGGGCCGCGTGGCCGAAGACGTCTACAAGCGCCTGCGCAAGCTGCTCAAGACCGCGCCGTGGTCGACGAAGCTGACCATGCTGATGTCGCTCGATGGCTGGCTGGACGCTGGGCTCGATAAGGCGACAGCGGCGGGCGTCCTCGACAACACTCGCATCGCCAGCATCGTCGCTGGCCACAACATCAACTTCAACTACCAGTACGAAGGCCGTCTGCAGTTCGCAGAGGAGCCTGACTACATGGACTCGCTCTTGGCGCTCACCGGCCTCGATACCGACCACGCCGGGTCGGTGTCGGAGCTGCTGCCGGTCAAGGGGCCGATTTATACGATCGGCTCGGCCTGCGCCAGCGGCAACCACGCGCTGCGCTGCGCCATCGATGAGATCCGCTACCACGATGTCGACTGCGCCATCGTCACCGGCGCCGTCCTCGACTTCTCGCCGGTCGAGCTGCACGCCATGGCGCTCATGGGCGCCATCACCTATCGCAGCTTCAACGAAGATCCGCAGCGCGCCAGTCGTCCCTACGACACCCGTCGCGAAGGGTTTGTGCCCGCGCACGGCGGCGGCACCCTGGTCGTCGAGCCGCTCGATCGCGCGCTCGCCCGCGGCGCCAAGATCTACGCCGAGATCATCGGCATCGAAGCCAACTCGGACGGTAACCACCTGCCGCAGCCATCGGAAGAAGGCCAGAGCCGCTTGATGTCCAAGCTGCTCAAGATGACTGGCATCGCGCCGGAAGAGATCGACTACATCAACGCCCACGCCACCTCGACGCCGCTTGGCGACATCACCGAGCTGCGATCGATCAAGCGAGTCTTCGGCGCGCACGCCTACAAGCTCAAGGTCAACGCCACCAAGTCGATGCTGGGCCACACCTGCTGGTCGGCGCCGGTCGTCGAGTCGATCGCCGCCATCCTGCAGATGAACGGCGGCAAGCTGCACCCCTCGATCAACATCCAGGAGCTCGATCCCGAGGTCGACATCGACGTCTGTCGCGACCGCATCGTCGAGCACCCGGTGCGCTACATCATGAAAAACTCTTTTGGCTTTGGCGGCATCAACTGCGTCGCCATCTTCAAGCGCTGGGAGGGCAAATAGCCATGGTCTTCTTTGTCACGGGTGGCTCGCGCGGCATTGGCGCCGCCATCGTGCTCGACGCGGTTGCGGCCGGGCACGACGTGGCCTTCACCTATCGCAGCGGTGCCGATGCAGCCCGCAAGGTCGAAGAGCAAGCCAAGGCGCTGGCCCCCGACCGTAAGGTCAAGGGCTATCAGCTCGACGTCAAGAGCTCGGCCGATGTCGAGCGCGTCGGGGACGCCGTCCTTGATGACTTCGACACGGTGCACGTCGTGGTGCCGAACGCCGGCATCAACATCAACAACCTCGTCGTCTCGATGAGCGATGAGGAGTGGCACGAGGTCATCCAGACCAACCTGACCGGCGCGTTCTACGTCGCCCGCCAGTTCTTGTCGACCATGCTCGGCAATGGCTTTGGTCGCATCATCTTCATCTCGTCGCTGGGTGCCTCGGGCGTCTCGGGCCAAGCCAACTACTCGGCCAGCAAGGCCGGACTTATCGGTCTGTCGATGGCCATGGCCAAGGAATACGGTCGCCGCGGTATCACCTGCAATGTCGTCTCGCCGGGCTTCTTCGACACCGACATGACGCGTGAAGGCATGTCGGGCTCGAACCGCGACTTCTGGATGAAGCACTGCCCGCAGGGCCGCATCGCGCGCGCCGACGAGATGGGCGGCATCGTCACCTTCCTCGCTTCCGACAAGGCCAGCTTCATCAACGGTCAGGTCATCGGCGTCAACGGCGGCCTCGACTGGGCCCCCTAACCAGCCCCCTCTCCCCCGGTTCGCAAGGAGTCGCGAGTGCCCTACGGCATTGAAAAGATCGGCGTATATCCATCGAGCTTCGCCCTCGACATGAAGCGTCTGTGCGAGGCGCGCAAGCACGATATCGCTGACATCCGCGACACGATGATGATCGATGAGCGCTCGGTGAATCCCGCCTGGGAGGATCCGGTGACGATGGCAGTGAACGCTGCCAATCTCATGCTCACCGACGAAGATCGCGCCAACATCGAGCTCCTCATCGTCTCGTCCGAGAGCGGCGTCGATCAAGAGAAGCCGATGTCGACCTGGGTGCAGCGCTACCTCAAGCTGTCGCCCAACGTCCGCAACTTTGAGCTCAAGCACGCCTGCTATGGCGGCACCGCCGGTCTGCGCATGGCGCTCGGCTGGCTGGCTTCAGGCATGGCGCGCGGCAAAAAAGCGCTCGTCATCTCGACCGACCAGAGCCGCATGCACCTGCACATGCCCTGGGAGTTCGTCATGGGCGCGGGCTCAGCGGCGCTGCTCGTCAGCGACAATCCTCGCTTTCTCGAAGTCGAGCTCGACAAGTCGGGCTACTACACCGAAGAGGTGTCGGACCTGACGCGGCCGACCTCGCGCGTCGAGACCGGCAACAGCGAGACCAGCCTGCTTTCGTACATGGAAGCACTCGAAGGCGCCTACTCGCACTTCGTGTCGCGCCTGCCCGAGCCCATCGACTGGGACAGCTACTTCAAAAAGAACGTCTATCACGCGCCGTTTGGCGGCATGACCTGGCGGGCCCACCGCGCGCTGCAGCGCCGCTGGAAAAAGATGGGCAAAGAAGAAGCCTGGGCCCACTTCGAGCGCAAGTCGCAGAAGGCGCTGACGTATCTGCGCCGCATGGGCGGCACCTACGGCTCGGCGACGTTTATCGGCCTGCTCGGCTTGATCCAGCACTCAGAGGATCTGGCTCCCGGCGACCGAATCAGTATGTTCTCGTACGGCTCAGGAAGCTGTGCGGAGTTCTACTCGGCCCTCATCGGCCACGATGCCAAGGCGGTGGCCGCTGCCGCCAACCTGGGGGCGCTGCTTGATGCGCGATATCAGCTCTCGGTGCGTGAGTACGAAGACGCCGAGCGCGAGCGCACCTGCTGGATCGATCAGGGCGACTTTGTCCCCTGTCTCGACGGATTTTCCGACTGGTACGACAAGCACTACCGCGGTCGCGGCCTGCTGGTCTTCCAGGGCATCGGCGAACACTACAGGCGCTACGGATGGAGCTAGAGCCGCAACGCACGACGCTCCGTCTGACCGTCCCCGAAGCGATCGACGCAGCGGGAGCGACCGGGCTTGCCGACGCGCTGACCGAGGCACAGCATGCGGCGCGACGCCCCGGCGGCGATGGCGTGGTACCCGTCGTCATTCTGTCGGGGCGACCCGGCCTGTTCTGCCGCGGCCTTGATCTGGAAAAGTTTCTGGCCCAAAGCAGCCTGCCCCCCGACGCCAACGCGCCCGTCGAGGCCGGAGCCGGACTTCAGGCCGGCGTCGCCGCCTTTGCTCGCCTGCTGCGCACGCTGCGCGAGTATCCCGCCCCGGTGCTGGCCGCCATCGATGGCGCCGTGCTGGGGGGTGGCATCGGCGTGGCTGCCGCCTGCGATCTCGTCATCGCCACGCGACGTTCGTCGTTTGGTCTGCCAGAAGGCCTGTTCGGTCTGATCCCCGCCGTCGTGCTGCCGGTACTGCAGACACGTATTTCCCCAGCGCGGGCCCGCCTGCTTGCCATGACTGCGTACTCGCGCGGTGCCGACGAAGCGCAGACGCTGGGTCTGGTCGATGTCGTCTGCGCCGATGAGAAGCTGGAGAGCGCGGTGGGCCGCAGCCTGCGTGATGTCCGCCGAGTTCAGGGCGACGCAGTCGCTGCGCTGAAGCGCTTTTCCGCTGAGATCGAAGGTCTGCCGCTCTCCGAAGGACTGGAGCGCGGCGTGCGCGAGACCACCGCGACACTGTCGCAGCCGGCCACGCTGTCGGCAGTGCGCAGCTTTCTTGCCGAAGGAGAGGCGCCATGGGCCTAGGCCTGATCCAGCTTGCGCCGTCCCCCGACTTCGATCGCGTCGGTGTGCTGCGCATCCACGACGTCCCGGGACGCAACGCGCTGTCCGAGCCGCTTGTGCACGAGCTTCTCGCTGCCCTGTCACAGGCCGCGACCGACGAGCGCTATCACTCGCTGGTCCTCTGCGGGCTGCCCGATGTGTTCTGCGCTGGAGCCAGCCGCGACATGCTGGCCAGCATCGTCCACGGTCGCATCGCACCGACCGACATCCTGCTCTCTAAGGCCGTGCTCGATCTGCCGATCCCCGTCGTGGCAGCGATGGCCGGGCACGCCATCGGCGGCGGGTTGGCGCTCGGCCTGTGCGCCGACATCATCGTGCTTTCGCGCGAGAGCCGCTACGGCGCGAGCTTCATGAACATGGGCTTTACGCCCGGCATGGGCATCACCAAGCTGCTTGAACACGTGATGTCGCCGGCCCTCGCCGCCGAGATCCTGTTTTCCGGCGAGCCGCGACGCGGCAAAGACTTCATCGGCAGCACCGGCGTGAACTACATCCTGCCGCGGGCCGAGGTCGAAGAGCGCGCCCTGTCCGTCGCGGCGCGCATCGCCGAGAAGCCGCGCACCTCGCTGCTTCTGCTCAAGCGCACGATGTCGCTGCCCCGCCGACAGGCTTTCGAAGCGACGCGCACGATGGAGAGCCTTATGCACGAAATCAGCTTCGGGCAGCCTGACGCCGCGAAGCGTATCGAGGAGAACTATGATTAACGATCTGCGTGGCAAAGCCGTCCTCATCACCGGCGGCACCATGGGCATTGGCCTGGCAACGGCGCTGTCGTTCGCGCGCCAGGGTGCCGTGGCCTGGATGACACACCGCTGGGGCTCAGCCGACGAAGACGCCATCTTCAAGCTGTTCGCCGATGAGGGCCTGGCCAAGCCGCACATCGTGCAGGCCGACGTCGCCAACAAGGACGACACGGCGGCGCTCTTGGAACAGATGAAGGCGCATCACGATCACGTCGAGGCCTTCATCTCGAACGTCTCATTCGGCCTGGTTGTCGAGAAGCTGGAAGACTATCGCCTAAGCTCGCTGTTCCGCAGCATCGAGTACTCGACCTGGCCGATGTACCAGTACTCGCACGACATCCATAAGCTGTTCGGTCGCTGGCCGCGCTACGTCATCGGCCTGTCGAGCGGCGGTCCGGATCACTTCTACAAGAACTACGACTTCGTAGCGGCGAGCAAAGCGGTCATGGAGACGCTGTGCCGCTATATGAACTACCGCCTGTTCGACGAAGACATCCGCATCAACGTCGTGCGCTCGCGCCTGGTGCGCACCGAATCGCTGCGCGCCACCTTCGGCCGTGACTTCGAGCAGTTCGCCGAGCGCTTCAACATGAAGCGCCAGTTCATCCCCGAGCAAGAGGTGGCGGATGCCATCCTCGCCCTGTGCTCGGGCCTGATGGACGGCGTGCGCGGTCAGACGATCATGGTCGATCGCGGCACGACGTTCTTCGACAACCTGATGCGCATCTACAACGAGCGCGACTCGCTAGATCTGTAACCAGACACCGCACAATCCACGAAAGAAAGGACACATCACCATGAACCGAGAACACGTTCTGAAGGTTGTCAGCAAGCACTTGATGGACGCCGTCGACGGCCTGGAAGAGTCGAAGATCGATCCGGCCCGCTCGATGAAGGACCTGGGCGCTAACAGCCTCGACATCGTCGAGGTGGTCTCGCGCTCGATGCGTGAGCTCAAGGTCAAGGTGCCGCGCTCGGAGCTCTCGAAGCTCACCAACATCAACGAGCTCGTCGAGACCCTGCTCAAGGCGGCCAGCACGGCCCCGGTACAGAGCGCGTGATCGCCGACTTCACCGGCAAGACGGTCCTCGTCACCGGAGGCACCAAGGGCATTGGCCTGGCCACGGCGCTGGCCTTTGCCCGTCGCGGGGCGCACTGCGCGCTGACCTACCGCATGGGCAGCGCTGACGATGACGAGGTGATCCGCAAGTTCACCGACGTCGGGGCCAAAGCACCGATCATCATCCAAGCCAACGTCGCCGATCCCGAAGACACCAAGACGGTGATGGCCGAGCTTGCCGCGCACTGGCCGCAGGTCGATGTCTTCATCAGCAACGTCTCGGCAGCGCTGGTGATCCAGACCATCGAAGACTACTCGCTCAAGGGCCTGCACCAGAGCATCGACTTCTCGGCCTGGCCGACCGTGTCGTACATGCGGGCGATCAAAGAGCGCTTCGGCAAGTGGCCGCGCTACGTCGTCGCCATGTCGTCGACCGGACCTGACCACTACGCCGTGGCCTACGACTACGTCGCTGCGTCGAAGGCGGTCATGGAGACGATGATCAAGTACCTGTCGTATCGCCTGTACGACGAAGAGTGCTACATCAACGCCCTGCGCTCGCGCAGCGTCATCACCGACTCGTTCTCCTCGACGTTTGGCGGCGAATTCCAGAAGTTCGCTGAGCGCCTGACCACCAAGGATCACTTCCTGCCAGCCGAGGAAGTCGCCGACTGCGCGCTCGCCCTGTGCAGCGGGCTGCTCGATGGTCTGCGCGGTCAGGTCCTGACCTGCGATCGCGGCACGTCGTTCTTCGACAACCTGATGCGCATCTACGACCAGCGCGCCGAGTTCAACCTGTAGCTCCGCGCCTCCCCCGTGATCCTTGCTCTCGCCGGAGCAAGGGGCTAGCGTGGGCGCATGTGCGCTCTGGGCTGGCTCTCGGCACTCCTCCCACGAAAATCCTCGCTGCGATTCTGCGCCCCGCTGGCCGCCCTGCTGGCCCTGGGTGCGGTAGGCCCTGCCGCCGCGCAGAACACCAAGCCGCGTCGCATCGCCCTCGGCTACTTCGGCTATTCATTCACGCAACCCGGAGCCCGCATCGGCTATGAAGCTGCCTACTTCGTGCGCGGCATTCACGAGCTTTACGCCACCGCCAACGTCGGCGGCCATGGCGGTCCCAACATCGGCTACTCGCTGTTCAGCCAGTTCGAGGCCGGCTATCGCATAAACGGAGCGTACGGCCTGTTCCTCGACGCCCGCCTGGGCCTTGGCTACTCCAGCTGGTTCCAGCCCGAGACCTATTCGGTCGCAGGGGTCAGTGGGCCGATGACCATCGCCGGCAGCACCCTCAGCCTGCTGACACCGCAGGCGCTCGGCGGCTTTGGCATCGACTTCGGTCGCCCTGGCAGCCCCAATATTGGCCTGTTCGCTCTTTTAGGCGCTCAGGGGCGCTACGACTTCGCTGGCAACTTCACCGGCGACTCGATCATGATCCTCGGCCTGTTCTACACCCTCGGACGCTCACGCCCATCGACCGCCACGCTGCCCGTGCCTGCCGTGCCTGCCGTGCCTCCCGCCGTCGCTCCCGAGCTACCCGACGATGGCCGCGGTCCCAGCCCACCGCCACCGAGCCTCGGTCCGGCCGAGCCGGCGCCGCCGCTTGCCCCCGAGCCGCAGCCCGTCCCCCCCGGCTACGATCCCAACGTGCCGCCCTTGCCCCCGCCACCGACCGTACCCTATACCCCGCCCCCGGCAGCCGGCTGATGCGCGAACCCGACGGTCGCGAGACGCTCTCTCGTCGAGTATTTCTCACTCGGGCGGGTGGCCTGGTGCTGACGCTCGGCGCGACGCCGCTTTTGGGTCCGCGCAGCCTGGGCAACCGTCGCGATCCCTACCGCACAGGCGGAGTCTGGGTCAGCGGAGATCACCACATCCACACCTGCTACAGCGTCGACGGCATGTACGGCATCGCCGAGCAGGTCGAAAACGCGGTCAGAAGCGGCCTCGACTTCTGCGTCATCACCGACCACGGCGGACCCGAGCACAGCCGTGTACTGCTCAGCCAGGCCTATCCGCAGCTTGTCGAAGCGCGCCGCAAGTTTCCCCAGATCACCGTCTTTCAGGGGCTGGAGTGGAACATCCCCGCCGCTGAGCACGGCAGCATCATCGTCCCCCCCTCGGCTGACGAGGCCGAGCTGATCCGCGACTTCGAGACGCAGTTCGACGCCCGCGGCGAGCGCCTGGCCCCCCCCACCGCCCTGCCCAACCCCGAGCCCGATGCCCCCACCGCCCCGCGCGCCGTGCTGTCGCCGCCGTCGAGTCCGCGCCGCACCGCAGCCGAGGCCGAGGCCGCCGCCGTCGAGGGGGTTCGCTATCTACAAGGTCGCAGCCCGCACGCGCTGTTCTTCGCCAATCATCCTGCCCGCCGTGGACTCGACAGCCCGCACGAGCTACGTGCCTGGTCCGACGCCGGTCCCGATGTCATGCGCGGCTTCGAGGGCGCCCCCGGTCACGGCGCCGCGCCGCTCGTCGGCATTCCCCGCGGCTACTATTCCGATCTGCCGGGTCCGCGCTCGTTCCCCGGCTATCCCGTGCACTCCTATCGCACCTGGGGCGGCTACGACTATTACGTCGCGAAGGTCGGCGGCCTCTGGGACAGCCTGCTCGGCGAAGGGCGGGCCTTTTACATCACCGCCAACTCTGACTCGCATCGCTTCCATGGCGACCGCCGCGAGACCGATCGCGCCTCGTTCAAGAAGCTCGGCTACATCCAGCTCACCGGCCGCACCAAGCCGCGACAGTACGGCGACATGCACGATCCCGACGAGGACTACCCTCCCGGGGTCTACGCCCGCACCTACGTCTACGCCGAGAACAAGTCCCCCCTCCCCATCCTCGACGGTATGCGGGGCGGCAATATGTGGACCGTGCTCGGCGGCCTGGTAGAAGGGGTCGAGCTGTGGGCACACGACGGACGCACCGCCACCGCAATGGGCGGCACCCTACTGTGCGCGCACGGGGCCGATGTCGAGATCGTGCTGCGCATCCGGCCCGCCCGCCGACCCAACCTCGTCGGCACCGTGCCCGCCCTGCACCACATCGACCTAATCGTCGGCGAGATCCACGGCCCCGCGCCCCACCGCGACACCCTGCACCACCCCACGGCCCGCGTCGAAAAAACCTGGCGAGTGGGGGGAGGCCGCCGCCGCGATGGCTGGCTCGAGTTTCGCTACCCCATCCGCGCCCTCAGCCACAGCCTGTTCGTGCGGGCGCGTGGCACCAGCACCGATGTCGAGACGCCGCGCATCGACCCGCTCAACGTCGACCCCTGGCAGGACCTGTGGTTCTACAGCAACCCGCTCATGCTGCGCATCCGCCCGGCCTGATCCGCGCGCTACTGCGGGAACGAAAGTGTCGTCTGTGCCCGACCTGGCCCGACAGTCTCGGCTGGGCTGACCGGCTTGGCCGATTGCGAGCTAGGCGGGAGCGCCGTCGCGCCTTGTGCCGCCTTCGCCCCCTCGCCGCGCTCCAAAAGCAGCGTCACCGCCCGCCCCAGATGCGCCAGCGCCCGCCGCTGGTTGTCGCTGAGCTGACGTGGCTGCTGATCGATGACGCACAGCGTGCCAATCGCGTGGCCATCGCTCGTGCGCAGTGGCGTACCAGCGTAGAACACGACGTTGGGCGCGCCGGTGACCAGCGGATTCTGGGCGAAGCGCTCATCGAGTCGCGAGTCTGCGATCTCAAAGATCTCGGTGCCGTGAATCGCGTGCGCGCAGAAGGCCAGCTCGCGCGGCGTCTCCTGCGCCGCCAGGCCGACCCGGGCCTTGAACCACTGCCTCTCTGCATCGACCAGGCTGACCAGCGCCATCGGCACCCCGACCATCTCCGACGCAGCGGCCACGATCGCGTCCAGCACTGCATCTGGCGGCGAGTCGAGCACACCGAGCGAGTGCAGCTTGGCCAAGCGCGCCACCTCGCTGGCCGGCACATGCGGCTTGCGTCGCAGGAGCAAATCCTCGACATCAGTAAGCAGCGCCCCCGGATTGGTATCGGGTCGCACCACGCCCTGCGCCCCCAGCGCCAGCATCGTCAAGCGCGCATCACTCGCCTCGGACCCGGCCGTGCACAGCGCGATCGGCAGGCTGGCAAAGCGCGCATCGCGACGCAGCAGCCGCGCGATGTCCCGCCCATCGATGTCGCTGCGCTCTAGGCTGACGAGCACCAGATCGGGCGCATCCAAGAGGACCCGCTCGGCCAGTCCGCGCAGACCAGCAAAGCAGCTGGCCACGTGGCCACGCCCAGCCAGCCCTTGCTGCAGCAGCTGCGCCGCCTCCCCCTCTTGGAACAAAAGCAGAACCCGCTTCCCCATGAGCGTGCATTTTGGGACCGGCGGACAGCGCTCACAATTCGGGCCGGTCCTATACGTCTGCCTGCGCTATGCACTGCGACGGAAGGTGGCCCCCGAGGAGTGCCCCTAATGGCCCAGCCACCGATGAGAAACTCCGACGCCACGTGCTCCTTGGCCCTCCCCTCACCCACCTCCGCCGGCTCGCCAATCGACCGACGCCGCAGCCTCTTCACTCGGCGCGCGACTCGCGCCTGTTAGAAGTCCGGCTCCCAGCCCGTAGTCCTAGTGACCGCGCCACCCTCCTTGCATACCTGATGAGCAGCTGGTTTCGGGTTCGCACATGGACACACCGTCGCACCGTTACATTGGCCGATATCGTGTTATTCGCGAGTTAGGAAAAGGAGGAATGGGACTCGTCTACGAGTGTATCGACGAACAAATCAGCCGACGCGTAGCCGTCAAAAAACTCCTCGCCGAATATGCCAGTAATTCTGATTTAGCCACCCGATTCTTCAACGAAGCACTCGCCGTTAATCTCGTCTCGCACCCCTCAGTTGTGCAGATATCCGAAATCCTCACCGACGCCGACGGCTCCATCTATCTCGTCATGGAATTCCTCGCCGGCGAGACCCTCAGCCAGCGCCTCACCCGCCGCGGCGGCCGCCTCAGCGAAACCGAAACCCTCCACATCCTCTGGCAGCTCGCCTCCGCCCTCGACGCCACCCACCGCCTGGGCATTGTTCATCGTGACCTCAAACCCAGCAATATCATGCTCGTTCCCGATCCCACGTTGTCTGGGGGGGAGAGGGTGAAGTTGGTGGATTTTGGGATTGCGAAGTTGGGGAATCGGGGGAAGGAGCATTCGCAGCGGACGCGTACGGGTGTGGTGATGGGGACTCCGGCCTATATGTCGCCGGAGCAGTGCTGCGGTGCGTCCTTGGCTGATAGCAAATCAGATGTCTATTCGTTGGGCGTGCTGCTGTTTGAACTACTGACGGGGGATGTGCCGTTTCGTGCGGAGTACGACCTGGCGGTCCTGCATATGCATGTGACGCAGCCGGCGCCGGCGCTGGCTGCGTGCGTATCGGGGATTAGCCCGGCGCTCGCCGAGCTGGTCGAGGCGCTGCTGCAGAAGTCGCCTGCGGCCCGCCCGAGTGCGGCGGCGGTGGTGAACAGCGCCCGTCGCATGCTCCTCGGCCACAGCAGCTCGCAGCAGCTGCCCCTGCCGGCGGAGCTCGTCTCCCCTACCCCCAGCCGGCCGCCCCGGGGGGAGTCGACGCTGCGCACGGGCCTGGGGCATGTCAGCCAACTCAAGCGGAAGCTAGCGATCCCGCTGCAGTACGGCTGGCTGCCGCTGACCATCTTGGTCTTTGTGGCAATTTTAATTCTATATCGCCCAGCGGCTCGCTATCCATATCAAGTCAGGCAAAGTCCAGCTCTATATACGCCGGTTGTACCCACCCCTTCTTATGATTCAATTCCGGTTGCTGCGACTTCGAATGCGCCAATACCGGCGGCGGCGCCATCCCAGCCCAAGCTCGATATAAAATCGACTGGACCGGCCGAGCATATCGATCCGCCGGTGCCCGATATATCGATAAAAGCCCCGTCCCGACCGCCCCCCAGTCTGCCCGAGGGCCGAGTGCCCAAACCCGCGGCGGCCGTCCCTCGCCGAGGGCCGAGTCCATCACCTCGCCCCAGCCGGCCTTCGACGAACGTGATGCCGCAGCCCCGATTGACGGGGTAGGCTCTCGTCGCTCGCCCTTTGTGGGAAACGCCCCCTTCGCTAGTTTAGGAAACACAGGTTGGGTCAATTATTGAGGTGGGGTGTCGAGTGCCCAGCTGGGGGGAAATCCTCGCCCGCTTTGTCCGCAAATAGCTGGTTATTTCTGATTTTTTGCGTAGTTCAATTCACAAATAGACCCCAAAAATCGGGATTCTGCGCAGTTTGTGCGGGTTGGGTCGGAACTTGCTTTGGTGGTCAGTCTCCCGCCCGCGGATCGGCCCCCTGGGGTCGCCGACGGGACTGTGATTCACCCGGTACACCGCAGGAGACACACGACGATGACCCAAGGACACTCGCGCCCGCTATCCCTCTTTCGCATTGGCTGCATGTCGCTGACGGCTGCCTTCCTATTTGCCGCAGGCTGCGGCCCGGCCGAAGAGAGCGAGGCGCAAGAGCCGACCCAGGCGGCCTCCAGTCTGCTCGCCAGTCCCCGCGTCGCGGCGGCGGCGCAGCGGGCCAGCGCTCACCTTCTGTCCCTGCGCTCTAGCCTGCGGCTGGGTGCCGAACACGACTTTGCGGTGCGCAGCGCGGTCAACGATGAGCAGGGTCGCCTGTACCTGCGCTACGACCAGACCTTCCGCGGCCTCAAGGTGTGGGCCAGCGATGTCATCGTCGAGATGTCGGCGGAAAACGCCCCCGGCTCGCTGGTGTCGGATCTGAAGGCAGACATCAATGTGCCGACCACGCCGCGGCTCAGCCGAGAGCAGGCGCTGAGCATCGTGCACAGCGACCTGCGCCCGCAGGGTCCGTTTACTGGCTCGCCCGAGATCGAGCTCTTGGTCTATCCGGTGATCGCGGAGCGTGAGCGCAGCGAGCGCCTACGTGGCCCGGGCGGAGAGCTCAACGCCGAAGACATCGAGCGCTATGTCGCGGGCTATCACCTGGCCTACCACGTGCGTGCCGCGCTCTATAACGGCGATGCCGAGACGCGGGCCCGCGACTACATGGTCGACGCGCTGTCGGGGACGATCCTTTCGCAGTGGGACTCGCTGTACACCGCTTCGGCAACCGGTGCGGGGAACTCGCAGTACAGCAGCATGGTCCAGCTCACCACCGAGAGCGTGATGGGCGGCAAGTTCGAGCTTCGCGACACCACGCGCGGCGGCGGCATCGCCACCTTCAACATGAACCACGCCAGCTCCGGCGACGGCACGATCTATGGCGACGACGACAACACCTGGGGCGATGGCAAGAACTACGTCAAGGGCGGCTCGACGACCAACGACAACGGTCAGACCGCCGGCGTCGATGCGCACTTCGGCAGCGCCCGCACCTTCGACTACTACATGAACATCCACGGTCGCAAAGGCATCGACGGGGCCGGCAAGGCGACGTATAGCCGCGTGCACTTCGCGACCTCGTTCGATAACGCGTTCTGGGACGACGGCTGCTTCTGCATGACCTATGGCGACGGCAACATGTTCAAGGTGCTGACCAGCCTGGACGTCGCCGGCCACGAGATGACGCACGGCGTCACCGCCAACACCGCGAAGCTCGTGTATCGCGGCGAGTCGGGAGGCCTCAACGAGTCGATGTCCGACATCCACGGCACGATGGTCGAGTTCTACGCCCGCGGCGGCACCGCTTCGTCGATCGGCGACACCGGCGGCAACTTCCTAATCGGCGATCAGCTGTCGACGCCGCCCCTGCGCTACATGAACAAGCCCAGCAAGGACGGCAAGAGCCCGGATGCTTGGAAGAGCACGCTGGGGAGCCTCGATGTCCACTACTCGTCGGGTCCGATGAACCGCGCCTTCTACTTCTTGTCGGCGGGCGCAAGCAAGGTGACCACCGACGACGGCTATAGCAGCTATCTGCCAAGCGGAATGACCGGCATCGGCAATGACAAGGCGGCGCGCATCGCCTACCGCGCACTGGCCACCAAGATGACCGCGAACACCAACTATGCCGGCGCCCGCACCGCGTTCCTGGCCGCGGCCACCGATCTGTACGGCGCCACCAGCCCCGAGTTCGAGGCCGTCGAGAACGCCTTCGGCGGCATCAACGTCGGCAAGCCCCACGGCGGCGGCGGCGGCACCGATGTCACGCCTCCCACCACCAAGGTGACGACCCCAGGCTTCCTCGCCTTCCTCAAGGGCACGGTTAACGTCGCTGCGACGGCCACCGACGATGTTGGCGTGACCAAGGTCGAGTACTACGTCGGTCCGAACCTGGTTGCCAGCAGCACGACGGCTCCCTTCGGCGCGCCCTGGGATACCAAGAAGACCAAGAACGGCATCTACCTGTTCACCAGCAAGGCCTACGACAAGGCCGGCAACGTCGGGACCTCGCCCGGCGTGCTGATCTTCGTCGCCAACTAGCCAGTCCCCCCCAACACCCGGCGCGCGGCGCGCGGCCCTATCGGGGGGTGGGCCGCCGCCCTCGTCGCGTCCTGACTTACAGCGGCGCGACGTAAAGGAAGTTCAGACACATCTCATCACCAGTGCCTTCGCCCCAGCGCACGTCGCGGGGCGGCTGGCGCTGACCATCAATGACCGGCTGATTTTCTGGGCTGTTGTCGAACTCGCAGGTGATGACCAGGGTGTCCTGCGGTCGTAGCTCGTAGGGGGTCTTGAAGGCGTAGGGAAGCTGCCTGTTGAAGTCCCAGCGCGGGATCTCTAGCAGCAGCGGCCCGTCGTCGACAGCGACGGTCTGGCGTCGCCCCAGAAGGTGCATATGCGGCGCGCTGCCGTGCACAAGCAGGTTGCCGGCGGGAAAGCCGTAGTAGGCCTGAAGCTGCCAGACCGGGTACTGGATGGTCTGACGCGCCGCGCGCTCACCGGCTGGGATCAGCAGGCCTCGCGGATTGGCCACTGGCCAGATCTGCGCCAAGCGCGGCGGCGCGGTCTCTCTGACCTCGATATCGACCGATGTGCGATCGGGCCGTGATCCGTTCTTCAGGTTGTAGTGCACCTGCATCACCAGGATCGAACCGTGCGCCACTTTCAGACCCGTGCCCGCCGGAAAGCGAGCCGGCACGCCCCCCGGTGCCCAGGCCATGACCACCTGCGCATCGTCGCCCGACCCGGCGCCGCCGAAGCAGTTGTAGCCGACCTGTCCGTCCTTCCCCAAAAGCGCGCGCACCTTGGCGACACCAGCCGCCGGGACCTCGAACAAGACGACGTGATGCACCAGGCGCACTTGATCGGGATGGATGGCCACGGCCTGGACATACAGATCTTTGGGTAGCTCGTCCGCGACGACAAAGCAGCGATAGTCGTCCGCCACTTTGTCCTTCGGCAGATACGCGGCCTCCGGCCGGAGGCGCAGATCGGGGCGTGGGAGATCGACAGTCTCGGGCGGGGGAATGTCGGTGCGAGCCGGCAGGGCGGGATCCCCTTCCTTTGTCCCTTCGTCGAGCCAGCGCAGCAAGAGCTCGCGATCCTGCGGCCGCAGCTTGTGCGAGTAGCGCAGCGGCAGACCGGCATCAGAGGCCAGCCACGGCGGCATGGTGCCGGCCAGCACCGCCCGACGCGTCGGCGCGGCATAGCGCACCGCGCTCTCGTAATCGCTGAGGGCAAACGGCGCGATGCCGTCCACCGCGTGGCAGCCGGTGCAGTAGCGGGCCAGCACCGGAGCGATGTCGTGGTGGTACGTCACCTCCTCCGGCCCCAGCGCAGACTCCGCTGCACAGGCCGTCCAGGTCGCAAGAAAAAGGAAGCTCAGATCTCGCAGCGAAGTTCGCATTCCCCTGCGCTACCACGCGGCATACCGAGCAGGCAATGCTCGCGACGACTCCGCCGCGGGAGCGCGCTGGGCCGAGGTCGGCTGCGATATAATGCGCGTACCGTCCGCCTCGATGCACGACGGAGCCCCGGGGCAAGAGAGCACTGCGTGAGTGGACTTCTGGACTCATCGAATCGGTCGAATCCGTCGCTCGCAGCGGATCGATCGACGACCGCGGGCACCTCAGGCCGACCCGCGGGAGGCGGGCAGCCCGTCGCGCTAAGCGAGCGTTTCGAGCTTCGGCGTCAGCTGGGACAGGGCGCCTTCGGTACCGTGTACGAGGCCTTCGATCGGCAGTACGGCTGCGTCGTGGCGCTCAAGCAGCTACAGCGGGCCACGGCGGAGGCGCTGCAGTTCTTCAAGCGCGAGTTTCGCGCCCTCGCCGACCTTGCCCATCCCAACCTCGTCGCGCTCTATGAGCTTATCGCCGACCCGAGCGGTGACTGGTTCCTAGAGATGGAGCTCATCGATGGCACCGACTTCCTAAGTTATGTCTCGCACGCCGATCGCCCTGCCATCGCAGCACCGGCCGCTTCGCTGCTGCCGACCGCGGACATGGGGACCGCCAGTCAGGCCGAGACGCTGATGGATGCCGCGGCTCCCCTCGGCTTGGCGCATACCGCCGCCTCGTGGAGTAACGGCAAGCTCTCGGCGCAGGCGCTGCCCCAGCGGCATGAGCCGATCAGCGACTATCCTCGCCTCATCGCCACGCTGCGTCAGCTGGGGACGGGACTTTCGGCCCTGCATGCCGCCGGCAAACTGCACCGCGACGTGAAGCCAGCGAACATCCTGGTCACCGCAGCCGGACGCGTGGTCCTCCTCGACTTCGGACTCAGCCGCGATGCCACCGAAGAAGAGGAGCGCGGCCTGGTGGTCGGCACGCCGCAGTACATGTCTCCGGAGCAGCTAGCCGGACAAGAGGTGGGCCCGGCAGCGGACTGGTACAGCGTCGGCGTTCTGCTTTACGAAGCCCTGACCGGCCGCTGGCCGCACCCGCTCTCCAGCCTTGGTGAGCTGGTCGCGGCGCGAAGGTCGCGCGATCCGGTACCGCCGCGCACCGTCCATCCCGCCGTCCCCATCGAGCTCGATGCCCTGTGCATGCAGCTCCTGCAGCGCAGTCCAAGCGCCCGCCCGACTGGCGAGCAGTTCCTCGCTTGGCTCGACGGACGCACCACCAGCCCCCCCACCCCGGCACCACGCCCGACCCAGCCGCTCATCGGTCGGCAAGCCCAGCTGCAGCTCCTCACCGATACCCTGCAGCACGTCAAGGAAGGCCACCCCGCCCTCGCCCTCCTCCGCGGCCTCTCCGGCATGGGCAAGACCCTGCTCACCCGCACCTTCCTCCGCCGCGAGCGGGGGACGGAAGGGAACCTCCTCATCCTGGAGGGCCGCTGCTATGAGCAGGAGACGGTGCCGTATAAGGCGCTGGATGGGGTGGTCGATGGGCTGGCTCGCAGGCTGCGGGGCGGGGAGCTGGATGGGCTCTTGCCAGCGGCGGAGCTGGAGCGAGCGGCGCTTCTGCGCGTGTTTCCCGCGCTGCGGCAGGTGCGGGCACTGCGGGACTGTGACAGTGCAGCGCTGGCCGACGCGCGAGAGCTGCGGGACTGTGCCTGGCGGGGACTAAAGCACGTGCTCTGTGGGCTGGCGAAAGTGCAGCCGCTGGTGCTGTTCATCGATGACCTGCAGTGGGGGGATGAGGACAGTGGCGCGCTGCTGCTAGAACTCCTGCGCGCCGAGGCCCCGCGCATGCTGGTCTTGCTGACGCTGCGCAGCGATGAGCTGACCAGCAATCCGCTCTTGCGCTGGCTGATCCCCAAGCTGCAGGCGATGGCGGGGGCGGGGCTGCGCGTGGTCGAGCTGGAGGTCGGCTCGCTCTCCATTCAGCAAGCATCGCATCTGGCGGAAGTGCTGACGACGGATGCCGTGACGCGAGATCGATTGCACACCATGCTGGCCAACCAGCCGAAAGGACAAGCGCAGAGTCCCTTTTTGATCACCGAGCTTGTGCGCTACCTCAGCGAGGGAGCAAGCAGCGAGCTGGCGGCGCTGGGGGGCGGGCCGATGGATGCCGATGCCCTGCTGCGGAGGCGGGTCGAGCGGCTGCCTGCCCTTTCGATCGAGGTCTTGCGAGTGCTGGCCATCTTCGGTCGTCCAACGCCGCGTACCCTCGTGCGCGAGGTGGCGGCGCTGGGCGGCGAAGAGCTACAGACCCTGCATCGCCTGCGGGTGCAGCACTTCATTCGCTTGCGACGCGGCGATGGCCAAGAGCTGCTGGAGCCCTATCACGATCGCATTCGGGAATCCGTTGCTGCTGCGATTCCTGCGGAGCGACAGCAGGCGCTCCATCACGCACTCATTTCTGCGCTTGAACGCGCCGACTCGCACGAGTACGAAGCGCTGGCCTGGCACTGCCAGCAGGTCGGCGATGTGCAGCGAGCGCGTGCGTACTTGCTGAAAGCGGCGCGACAGGCGGCAGCCGCGCTGGCCTTTGAGCAGGCCGCGAACCTGTACCGACAAGCCCTCAAGATCGATGCACAGCGCGAGGCGGCGACGCTTTATGCCGAGCTCGGGGACGTGCTGTCGGCGAGTGGCCATGGTCGAGCCGCCGCCGAAGCGTTCCTGGCCGCCGCCGAGCACTCGCCCACCGAGGAAGCAGCGACGCTCAAGAGTCGAGCGGGCGGTCAGTTCATGCGCAGCGGCTATCTCGATGACGGACTCTTGGTCTTAAGCGACATCCTGCGGCAGCTGGGAATCGGCTTTTATCAAGATGCCCGCGTGGCCGCCGTATTGGGCATGGTTCGTCGTCGCTACACCGAGCTGCGCGGACTTCACACGCACCTGCAACCGGCGCGCGAGTGCCGGCCGGCGGACCTGCGCCTTATCGACTCGCTGCTGCCGCTGACCCAGGCGTATGCCCTGGCCGATGTGGCGCGGGCCGCGGATATCGAGACGCGACTGCTCTTGGCCGCGCTGCGGGTCGGCGAGCCCGAGCGGCTAGCGCATGCCCTGCTGCTCGACGCGGCGTTCTGGTCGACGCTGGGGGTGCGCTATCACCAGCGCAATCAGCGCTACATCGCGCGCGCTCGCGAGATTGCTGAGCCGCTGCGCAGCGAGAAGCTTGCCGTGCTGCTTTCGATGACCGAAGGCGCGAACGCGTATCTGGAAGGTCGCTTCCGCGAGTCCGCCGACCTGCTGCGTGGTGCTGATCGCCGCTTGGCCGAGCTTGCCGATGTCGCGTGGGAGCGAGAAGTCGCCGCGCGCTTTTACCTGTCCGCCCAGATCTATCTCGGCGAGTTTGCTGAGCTGCTTGAGCGCAGCGAAAAAATCCTGCGCGATGCCCAGGGACGCGATGACGCCTGGACCGAGTCGACGATGCGGCCAACGGTGCTCTATTTTGCGGAGCTTTTGCGCGACGATCCCGAGGCAGCCTGGGCCCACACGCAAGCGGCGCGCGAGCGCTGGCGCAACCGCGGCTTTCACGGGCAGCACTACTGGATCGAGTCGGCTCGCTGCGACATCCTGCTCTACGCTGGACGCTACGTCGAAGTCGGGCCGCACATCGCGGGCGAGTGGCTGCGCTTGACGATGCAGCGGGTCGCGCCGTTCAACGAGCCGGCCCGCATCATCACCCTGCACCGCCTGGGACGCGCGGCCCTGGCAACCGCCAGCTTGGGTAAGAGTCCGTCAGAGCGGCAGACGCTGTATCGACAGGTCGATGTCTACAGTCGCCGCCTGAGCAAAGAAGCGGGAGCCTGGCCACAGGCCCTGGGGCAGCACCTGCACGCCGCCCGACTAGCGCAGACACTGGGCGCGCACCCCGACACCTTCGCTGCCCTGGCGCAGGCCCGGAAGAGCTGTGCCGCCGTGCACCTGCGCATCCACACCGCGACGCTGGATCACTGCCAAGCGTGGCTGCAAGCGGGACCCAGCGGAGCTGCCCGCATGCGCGAGATCGAAGCGGAGGTGGCCAGCCTGGGAGCCCGCGCCCCTGCGCGTTTGCTCCAGCTCTATCTGCCCCTGCCGCTCGGTTCGCGCCCGTTGGATGGCTAATCGGAGCGCTGGAACCGAGCCTGCTATCGCTCGGAAGCCGCGCGGTGGCCGCGAAGGGCGTCGTGGCAAGCGAGCGCCATATAGAACAGAAAGTGGATCAGCACACCCGCCCACGCCGATCCATACGAGAGCCGCAGACCGCCCCACAGCAGCATCGCGACTCCGGAAGCCAGGGTCAGGATGACGCCGACTCGCAGCGATAGCCCGAAGAGCACCACGCCCAGGTGCGTCAGCGCGAACACCGCCGCGGTCAGGAGCAGTGCCGTCCGAGCATCGAAGAAAACTCGATGCCAGTCGAAAAGCACGCAGGTCGCAGCAAGCTGCTGAAAGAGGACGAAGCTGAGGATTCGCAGCGGGATCAGCGGGTGGCGCTGCTTGAACATCTGCGGCGTCTCGACACGGTTTATTCCGCGCCGCATGAGCAGGTACAGGTACGCCGCGGTGAACAGCCCAGCGAGCGCAAGCAACCCCGCGTGTAGCCCAGGCGCTCCTCTTCCATCGCTACGGATCGGTAGCAGGGCCTGCCAGCAACCATAGGCGACGGCAGCAGCCAAAAGGTCTCGCGCCATCAGCAAGAAATCCCCGCCCAGCGTGCCGTGCAGACGTCGCCGCGTGGCGAGCGCGCTCACCGCAAAGGCAGCGCTCCAGCCGAGCAGCCACACCGCAACACCCAGAAAATAATCGCGCGGCTCGCCTCTCATCACGAAGGTCCAAGTTCTTGAACGCGCTTGGTGCGTGTCGTGATCACTTCGCGGTACAGGGCAGTCAGCCAGCGCGTCGCGCTTGGCCAGCTCAGCGTGCCGGCGTGGGCCAAGGCCTGCTCACACAAGCGGGTGTGCAGCGCCGGATCGCCAATGAGCCGCGTGATCTGACGTTGTGCGTCTGCGATATCGCCTGGCGCGAACAGCAAGCCGCGCTGCTCGTGCTGTACCAGATCGGTGAGCCCCTGCGCCGCGGGCGCAATGATCGGCCGGCCGCTGGCCATCGCCTCCAGCACCGAAAATCCGAGCGTCTCGCTGCACGATGCTGTGATGAACGCGTCCGCGCTGGCATAGGCCCGCGCAAGCTCGGCCTGTGACCAAAATCCCTCAGACACATACAGACGATCGCCCAGCTCTTGCGAACGAAAGGACTGGTCCGGGCCGCTGCCGATCAGAGCCAGCGCAGCATCGGTGAATGGCTCGAAAATGCGCAGCAGGGTCGTGAGATCTTTTTCGCGCGAGAAGCGGCCCGCGTACAAAAACAGGAAGCGCTCGGGCCGACCGCCGGTTAAGCGAGCGCGTAGCGCGGGGTCAGCGGCACGCGGGTAGAAAATCGACGTGTCAACGCCAGCTGGCCACACGGCATCGCAGCGAATCCGGTGATCATCGAGCAGCCGTCGGCGGAACGAGGGGCTGGTGGCGATGACGCGATCGATCCAGCTCCAGCCATAGCCCGCCTGCAGCCAGCGCACCGCCCAGCGCGGAACTCCGTAGCGCGCCGCGTAGCTCATCACGTCGGTGTGGTACGAAACCACGGTCGGGATCCGAAGCAGGTTGCAGACTGCGACCACTGCCCAATGAATCGGATCCGGCCCGACAAGATGCACGATGTCTGGCCGAAACTCGCGCAGGCTGCGCACGATCTGGAAGACCGCCCGCGGGTTTATGGGATTGCCCATCCACTGCTCGGGGTACATCGGCAGGCGCAGTCCGGCCCAGTGATCGATGGCAATCCCTGCGCGCTGCATCCAGTCCGGAACGCTCAGCGGCTGCTGCGGTGTGGCGACGCGCAGCACATGGCCTTCGGCGTGCAGATGGGAGAGCGTATTTAGGACTCTGCTGATGACGCCATCGACCTTGGGCGGAAACGAGAACGTATAAAAAAGGACTCGCATCAGCGCCAGGAAACCGTCGGCATCATCTGTCGGTGATCGACGCGATCGCGATACTTGAGTGCAAAGCTCAGCAAGGAACTGATCAGCGACGCGGACAGGTTGTGGGGGACAAGTCCCAGACTGCGCAGGTTGGTGTTCTTGGCGTTGTAGTAGTGCTCTTCGGACTCGACCCGCGGGTTGGGCAGGTGCTGGATTTCGACAGCGAGCCCCAGCGCCTTGGCCTGTTCCTGAACCAGGAGCGCAAGCTGAAGGACGTTGAACTGCTCGGTGAACTGATTGAACACGCGGAGCTCGCCGGGGCTGGCCGGATGTTGCACGGCCAATTCGATGCAGGCGATGGTGTCGCGAATGTCGAGGAACCCGCGCGTCTGCCCGCCCCGACCGTAGACCGTCAGGGGATGTCCAATAGCCGCCTGGATGCAGAAGCGATTGAGGACGGTGCCGAAGATGTGATCGTAGTCGAGGCGATTGATCAGGACTTCATCGCCTGCGGTCTCATCGGTCAGCACGCCATAGACGACACCTTGGTTCAGGTCGGTGGCGCGCAGCTTCCACGCGCGACAAGCAAAGGCGATGTTGTGGCTGTCGTGGACCTTGCTCAGGTGATAGAAGGAGCTCGGCTGCTTGGGGTATGGCAGCGTGTCCTTGCGCCCATTGTGCTCGATGGTGATGTAGCCCTCTTCGATGTCGATGTTGGGGCAGCCGTACTCCCCCATCGTGCCGAGCTTCACCAGGTGACAGCTGGGAACGAAGTCGCGCATGGCATACAGCAAGTTCAGGGTGCCAATCACGTTGTTCGACTGCGTCAGTACCGCATGCTCGCGACTGATCATCGAGTACGGTGCAGAACGCTGCTCACCGAAATGGACGATGGCCTCCGGTGCGAACTCGCGCACCGCTTTCGACAGAAACTCGTAGTGATTGGTATCGCCCACGTACAGCGCAATCGTCTTCCCGCTTAGTTCCTGCCAGCGGGCCAGGCGCCGTGCGATGGGCTGGATGGGAGTCAGCGTATCGACGCCAAGCTGCTGATCCCAGTGACGGCGCACCAGGCTATCGAAGATCGCCACCTGATGGCCGCGAGCCGAAAGATGCAACGACGTCGCCCAGCCGCAATAGCCATCACCACCAATGATCATCACTCGCATGGTTGTTCCCTTTTATGACTCTTCGGAACTCAGCGGTTCAGCCGGCAGACTCCGCTCCACCGCGGCCCGCAACCGGCGCAAGATATCATCGCCCCGAGCGGGCAGTCTGCCCCCGTGCTTGGCGGCGAGCGGCCAGATTCCCGCCGCCCCCTGACCGGCTCCGCCAGGGTGGCGACGGAGCGATGTTTCATCCAACGCGACAGCGCCGCTCCCCTATACTTTTCGACCATGGCAGAGATCATCGGCATTGAGGGTATGAGCGACATCGAGATCAAGCAGGAGATCGAAAAAGGAGGCCGCTTCGTCATCTTCGAGTACACGGTCTCGATCCTGATCATGACGTTCAAGCGTCCAACGGGCGTCTACTTCATCCGGGCTGGCGAGAGCGCGGCGATGAAGGCGCTGCCCTGGACGCTGCTCACCCTGGTCCTGGGCTGGTGGGGCATCCCCTGGGGCTTCATCTACACGCCGATGGCGCTCTTCACCAACCTGTCGGGCGGGAAGGACGTCACGCAGCACATGCTGCCGGGCGGCTAGCACATCGCGAGAGGGCGCTTCGGCGGGTCGGCATCGCTCGGCGGGGCGATTACTTTCGCGGCAGCAGGCGCCGACAAGCCTGCACATCGCGTCGAGCCGGCACAATCGTTTCGCCATCGAAGCGCAGCGGGACACGACAGCGAACCAGATCGTCGATCTCGGCGGGGCTGCGATTCTCCGGCTGCAGGCGATACAAGTCGACGCGGTAGAGGTGGGCTTGCTCGTCCTGCACGCGCTGCGGGTACCCGGGGAAGTCGGGAGGATTTGGGTTCGCTCGGCGGCTGGCCGTCGCGATCGATTGGCCTTCGGGGCCAAAGATTGCGAGGGGTTGCCGTGGATCGAGCGCTGACCAGGCATACAGGTTGAGACCTGTCTTCAGGTCCCACAGGCGCGCGGTGCCGTCGCGGCTCCCGGTGAGGGCGAGGGTGCTTTGAGGATTCAGAGTGATCGATAGGATCTCGCCGCCGTGCCCCACCAGGGTGTGCAGGAGCTGTAAGCCGGGGACGGCAAACACGCGCGCCAGTCGATCGGCGCTGCCTGTCACGACCTTCGTACCGTCGGGACTGAAGGCGATGGCCGTGACCTGTCCGGTGTGGCCGCGAAGCTCGCCCACCATGCGACCGCTCTGCACATCGAACAGGCGAACCCCGGCATAGAGACTGGAGACCAGCAGATAGCGGCTGTCTGGGCTAAACGCGAAGTCAGTGCTCTCGGCCTGCCCACTGTCGAGCGTGTGCCGGAGTGCGCCAACCCGTCCATCCCATAGCTGCAGGCTGTGATCGCGGCGGAGAGATGCGATGTGCGCCTTGTCGGGACTTAGCTTCGCCGTCTCGAACGGACTCTGACTGCCGCCGGCGTGCTGGTCGATGGCAAGCAGGCGCTCGCCAGTGTCGGGATGCCAGATGCTGATGCCGTCTTCGGTACCGCTCAGGATGCGCGTGCCATCCGCGCTCCAGAACGCCGTGTTGATCTGCTGCGGCGAAGTGGGCAGCATGCGCAAGAGCTCCATGCCCTGCCCGTCCCAGATCTTGAGCGAGTGGTCACTATCGCTCGTCAGGATGCGTTTCCCATCGGGGCGATAGCGGGCCAAGACATTATCAAAAGGTGCGCCCTGCACAGTGGTGAGAGGTTGGCCGCTGTTGGCCTCCCACAGCCGCAGCGCGTGGTCTGAATCTCCAACGCTGAGGATGCGCTGGTCATCCTGGCTGAAGACGGCGTCGCGCAGGCCAGACTGATGACCTGACAATGTTCGCAGCAGGGCGCCGGTCGAGACCTCCCAGATGCGCGCGGTCTTGTCGCCACTGGCCGTCAGGATGAGCTTGCCGCTGTGGCTGAAGTGCGCGCTCGCCACTTCGTCTGCGTGGCCACTGAGCGTCTGCAGCAGCGTGCCGCGGGCGATGTCGAAGATGCACGCCGTCCCGTCTGCGCTCGCCGTCACGGCAAGAGATCCGTCAGAAGAGAAGCTGGCTCCGCGAAGCCAGCGCTGGTGCACCCGCGGCAACGTTCGACGGCCGCTGCCGTCGACGTCGCGGACCACCAGATCGTCGCCGTGCTCGAAGAACAGCCGCGCTCCGTCTTCGCTTACAGCGCGGAGGTCGCCGACTTCCAAGCGGGGAAGCACTTGTTGAGGCGCTGCACGATCGGTGATCCAGATCCGCGTGAGGTCACTGGTCGCGATGACGACCCGAGTGGCATCCGCGCTGAGATGCGAAGAGCGCCACTGACCGCGGTCGTCTTCGAAGGCCTGGCGCAGCCGTCCAGTGGCGACGTCCCAGAGCCGCGCCGCGCCATTCCCCTGTGTGCTGAGCGCGTATTTTCCGTCGGAACTGAGCGTCAGAGCGACTACCTTGTCGGTGTGACCCAGATGGGTTGTGATCAGCGCGCCGCTTCCGCCATCCCACACCTTCACCGTGTGGTCCTCGCTGCCGGTGAGGATCCGGCGAGCATCGCTGGTCATTGCAGTGCTGGTTACTCGTTCGCTGTGTCCGCTAAGAGATCGCGCCACTGCCCCGCTTCCAGTGTCGATGAGCCGCACGCGGGAATCCCAGCTGGGAGCGACGAGCAGTCGGCCATCGGGACTAAGGACCGCATGTCCGATCCAGCTATCGCGTCGCTTTAACGTCCGACTGCTCTCTTTTGCTAACGAGTCCAAAGAAACCACGTCTGCGTGGCCCCACGGGTAATTGGTGTCGGCGGTGAACAGGAGCAGTTCAGCCCGCCCCGGTGAAAACCCGACGGAGAGCCGGCCGCTGAGTCGTTCCAGCGACTGCATGGGCAGATCCGAGAACGCCGCCACGCCCCTCATCTGAGCCAGCTTGGCGGGACTCTCGGACGGGCTTAGGCGATGCAGGGTGCTCGTAGCTACAAAGGTCTGGGTGCTCCAGATGCGCACGTCTCCGTGTTCATCGACGGTCGCCAGATGCTTGCCATCCCGGCTGAGGGTCACCTGCCGCAGGTTAGGCACCGCGACCTTGCCTAGGATGTGGCCGTTGTCGTCGAGGATCTGGGCCGCGTCGCTCCCCTGGGGCAGCACGAGTCGTGTCCCATCCGCGCTAAATTCGGGCTGAAGCTGGCTGGTGGCGGTCGCTCTGGGAACCGTGGCCAGCGGCTGCCCCGCGGGTAGATCAAACAGCGTCGCTTGCCCCGCGTCATCGATGCATAGCAGACGGTGGCCCCGCGGTGAGAGGCGCAGCGTACTGCACGTCGGCTGCTCGGTTGACAGCGTCCTTGGTTCCACGGCGCGCAGATCTTCGAGCTGAAAATTCCATACTCGGCGCTCGCGATCCGCGGTGCGAAGCTGAACGCCTCGGCCCTCGCCGAACAGGGAGAAGTCGTCGCTGAGCAGGCTCATTCCGGGCGGCAACGGGCAGGGCTTGCCGCTGGCCTCGTTCCAGATGAAGAGGGTGCGTTGGCCCTGCGCCACCAGGAACGCGCCATCCTGGCTGTAGCTCAGATGCCGAACCTCCGGGGCGGCGCTGCGCGTCGCCAAGAGCTCGCCTCCCAGCGCTGACCAGATCAACACAGCGCCCTTTTCGACCGCCGAAACGATGCGCTGACCATCGGGGCTGAAGGCGACGCTGTTGACCCGGGAGGTGTGTGAAAAGGTGTCGAGTAGGATGCCCTGTTCCGCATCCCATAAGTGGACCACTTCGTCGGTACCAACCGTCAGGATGCGATCACCATGCGGGCTATAGATCGCCTGTCTAACTTGGGATTGCTGCTCGGGTAAGACAAACAGGATCTCGCCCGTGCCGATGTCCCTGATGTGTGGCGGGAAACCAGCGGCAGGCAGCGCTAGCAAGCGCATTCCGTCGGGGCTCAACACCACTTGAAGAATCTTGCCGGAAGCGCGACGCCGGGCAGGCGGCGCGATCTGACTGTGGCTTGCGGCCTGCGCCAACAGCAAGCGCAGCGAGTCGCTGCTTCCGCCGGCTTGATAGACGCGGTTTAGCCACAGCAGGGCGCGCGGCACATCGCCTTGCAAAAGAAGCTGTCGGCCGCGCTCTTCGTAGGATGCAAGCAGCTGGCCGCGAATCTTCTGCGTCGAGCTTCGCTCTTGAATCAGCCAGCCGAGCAGGCCAGCGACAAACACCAGGACCAGCGCCGCGATGCCTCCCTGCCCTAGCCGTCGGCGGGCCTGGCTTTTGCGGATGAAGTCTTCTTCTTGTCGGTTGTAGCGGCCGGGCTCACGCATAAGCGTGGTCAGCGCCTGCGGCAGCAGCGGATCGCGATCCCATAGGTAAGCGCGCGCTCGTGAAGCAGCCTGCCATCCCTGGGCGGCCTGGCTCAGGCTGTGCTGCAGCAGGTAGCCGGTATCTTCAGCCAAGAAGCGACCCAGCTGGGGCCAGCCCATCACCAGCTTGTCGTGGGCCGGCTCGACGAAGTCACGACCAGTGCGGTCACGATCGGCGACCAGCAGGCGTTCGCTGAGCAGGCGCCGCACCATGCCGCGGACCCGCGCTTCGATGCCGGGTTCGGAAAACGAAAGCTCGCTATCGAGCACGCGGCGGCGAGCCAGTTCCCCAGGGACCACCATCCGCAGGAGCAGGTAGCGGAAGGCGCGACGATCCGCCTCATCGGTGTAGCTGCTGTAAACCGCATCGGCCCGCTGGCTGAGGGCCCCCCCAACGCCGCCCAGCGCCTGATAGTCGGCATCCGACAGCGTGCGATCCAGCGGCCGGCGCAGCGAGGCGCGATACATCTCGCTGAGCACAAAGGACAAAAGCGGCAGCGGGCCTGGCATATCGGCGACTTCATCGAGTAAGCGGTCGACCAGCGACGGCGGTTCGAAGAACAGCACGCGCTCGCTGGCCGGGCCTTCGATGGCCTCGCGCAGCTCGGCTCGCGTCATCGGTGGAATCAGGAAGCGCTCGGCACCGGCCGCCTGATCGCGCCACAGCGGCGCGAAGTACGGCTCAAAGTCCGATCGCAGCGTCAGCACGATGTGTAGCTGCCCACCCCCGGCCTGCCGCGCCGCCTGCAGCTCCGCAAGGAAAGCCGCAAGCTCGCTCGCCGCTTGCGACACCACCTCTTCCACCTGATCGATGCACAGGAAGATCGGCGTGCCGGGCTGGGCCTGACAGAAGCCAGCCACCGCGGTGCTTAGCATCGAGCTCCCCGGGTAGAGCGAGCTAGCCAAGGACTGCAGCATGACAAGCGGTGTCGTACCCGGGCGGGCCGGCGGCTCGATGTGCCAGGCCGGTGCCGACTTGGCTCGCAGTCGCGGCAAGAGCCCCGCGCGCACCAGGCTCGACTTGCCGGTTCCTGAGGCCCCGACCAGGACTAAAAGCTCGTGCCCTTCGACCTGCGCCGTCAGCGCATCCGCGACGGCACTGCGGCCAAAGAACAGCATGCGATGTTCTTCGCCATAGCTTGCCAGGCCACGATACGGATCGTTGTGCTCGTTGAGTTCCAGCGCGGTCGGCAGGCTCAGCGCGCGGCCAGGCGTCAGGAAGACAAACTGCCCCTTGTCGCGCTCTTTTTTCGACCACAGGAGCGGCTTCTGCATCGTCCGCCCGACCTGCTGCTCCAGTCGCTCGAAGGCCGTCTCCAGGTAGTAGTGCAGCTCGCTGCCGATGATCACGCCATCGCCCGGCTGGCCATCTATGCGCAGGTCCGCCGCGCCGTGCAGCGCGCGACACAGCGCCGCTGCAAACGGGGAGTTTTCGCCCTCTGCACCACGTCCCCCCAGCCCGGCGCCGAGCAGCGTATCCAGGGCGCGCTCATCGGCGGCGGCCGAGGCGATAACCTGCCAGGCAGGATCGCGCAGGTAGCGCTCGAAGCGCTCGCGATACAGCTTGCTGCGCCGGGGCGTAATGCTGCGCGTCTTCGACCAGCGGAAGGCTCCCGCAAAGCAGCAGTCCAGCAGCAAGAGCAGGTGCTGACATGGCAGGCGGGAAAGCAGCCCCTCGATCTCGACCATCGGCAGGAGCGTCGCGGGATCGTCACGGCTGGCATCCTGCGGCAGCAGAAAACCCTGCGGTCCACCGTCTTCGGCCGCAGTCTCTTCCGCCAGGCCGTGGCCAGCAAAGTAGATGACCAGGCGCGTATCCGGCGACACCTCGGTGGCCAGGGACGCAAGCTGACTCAGGATGCCCTGCCGCGTCGCGGCCTCGTCCAAGAGCAGGCGGGTCTCGTAGCCGTGCGCCTCGCGCAGCACCTGCGCCACCGCCTGCACATCGCGCACCGCGTTGCGCAAAGGCGGGATGCCGCGTCCGTAGGCATCGATGCCGATGAGGATCGAAAGCAGGCGGCCGGGCAGACGGGCGGACGACAGAGAGGGCGGCTGTTCGAGCATGCGTTCTCCCCCAGGCTATCGCGAGCCCACAGGCGAGGTGGGGCAAATGAGAAGCAGACGTCGCACCGTCGCCAACCTGCGGACTAGGCCAGCCTGCGGGATCTACGACAGGGCAGGCTCACATCAACCAGCAAGGCTGTTAAGATCAGAGCTTACCCATGCTGATCCCTCGCCGACCTGGCGCTGGCTCTCGGGGATTGCCCCTCTGGCTGTCGGGATGCTGTCTGCTCGCCCTGCTCTTCTCGGCGGAATCCGAGGCGCGTCGATCGAACAAGTCGAGCCGGCCAGGCAGCGATGAGCGCGCCCCCCATGCGGCACGCGGTAGTGGGACGGTCCCCCGCGAGGAGCGCGATGGTCTTTCGGCCCTGCAAGCCGGCAAGCTAACCGACGCGGCGCGGCTGCTTGCGCTGGCCTATCGCAGCGCGCCCAGCCCGCGAGGCCTGTTCTTGCTAGGGCGAGTTGCCGTCGCTGAAGGACGTGATCTGGATGCCCACGATCTGTTTCGCCGCTTCCTCGCCGATCCTGATCTAGAGCGCGAGTCTGACCGAGAGGTCCCCGCTAACACCTCGCCTCCCATCGCTGCACCCGCGCCTTCGGCCGCCGCTGCGCCTCTGGTTGTTGCGCCTCCGGTTGTTGCGCCTCCGGTTGCTGCGCCAGCCATCACCGCCCCGGCTGCCCCCGCCGTGTCGTCGCCCCCGCCGGCTCCGCCCGCGCCGGAATCGGAAGACGCCGCCGCGATCCGTGAGGCTGAAGCCTACTTAACCAAGCCGCGGCCACCCGCCGGCACCCTCAACATCTTGGGCGAGCGCGGCACGCTGATCTCCGTCGATGGTCGCGTAGTCGGTGTGCTGCCGCTGGCTCTGCCGCTCCTCGTCTCGCCAAGCGAGCACAGCGTGGTGCTGGAGCGGGGTCGCGATCGCATCGAAGATCAGGTGCAGATTGCCGCCGGTCGCCTGGGAGAGCTGCGCAGCGACGTGTCAAGTCGCGCCCTCCTGCTGAGCATCCTGCCCGGCATCCTCGTCGCCGCCGACTTCGCGAGCCTGGCCCCTGAGCTCCGCTCGCGCCTACTCCAGTCGCTGGAGCAGGCGCTGCTCTCGCGGCGACGATCCCCGCTGTCGAGCGAGCTGGCTCTGACGCTGGTCCCGGCGCAGGCCGGCCGGCTGTCGGGCTGCATCAAGGACGCGGTCTGCCAGATCGAGCTTGGCAAGCAGGTCGATGCCGAAGCGGTCCTGACGGTGGGGGGCGAGCTTAAGGACGGCAAGCTGCGGCTGCGGGTCGGGCTGCTCGACACCGTCGTCGGCGAAGAGGCAGCAGGCGAAGAGCCGCTCTGCGAGCGCTGCAGCCCCGAGCAGGCCGGCAACCTGCTGCGTGGCGCCGTCGGCCGCGTCTATGAAGCAGGCAGCGCGCGGGGACGCGCCGAGCTGAGCATTCACTGTGATCCCGAAGACGGCGAGCTGAGCGTCGATGGTCGCGTCATCGCCGGCTGCCGCTACGGAAAGCCCGTGTTCGCCGGCCTGCATCGCCTGCGGCTGAGCCTTGCCGGAGCGCCGCCCAGCGAGCGCGAGATCCGGCTGGCCGAAGGTGAAAAGCGCGACGAGCTTTTGCGGGTGAGCATCCCCGAGCCCCCGCCCGCCGCGCTGGTCCTGCCGCCGCCACCGCCCCCACCCCCGCGTCGTCCGACGTGGCGCCTGGCCGTGGGAGGCGCCGCACTGGCCGGAGGGCTGATCTTGTCGGGCTTTGGCATCGGCATGCTGAGCGTGAACGGCAGCTGTGTCGTCGGCACCACCCTGCCCGGCGAAGAGTGCGAGCGCCTGTTTGCCACCACCGTCCCGGGGGGCGTGCTCCTGGGCGGTGGACTCTTGCTTGTGGCCGGCGGCACCCTGCTTATCGCCCTGCCGCCATCGCGTCGGAACTAGGGGACGTTAGATAAATAAAGATAGTCGGTCTTAAATTAACAAATAGGGGGCAGCAATGAGAGTTCGATATTTGTTAATCGCCGGAGCATTATTTGTTCTGGCCTGCGGGACACTGTTTGGGAATCTCAGTATTCCAAATAGTCGATACTGCAATGTCGGCGACGACACCTGCGGGGCCGGCCGAGTCTGCGAGCCGATGCTGCACGCCTGCGTTGATGCCTCAGGCGGAGGCGACGGCGGGACTGGGGGCGACGGCGGCGTCACGATCGGGCCCAGCCCCGAGTTCTTCGCCACCCCGGTAGTCAATATTCCCGCTATGGGTGGTGCAAACGGCATATCGCAAGGGATTTTGTATAAGGCGGATTTCGACAATACTCCCCCTAGTGATTTATTCATACTAGGGGCAACGAGCTATACCATTGTTACATTTTCGGGAACCAGCACAACGTTTAAGACCGCTAACTACAAAGGGGCCGGCATGCCCGAGGGGGCGGCCATCGGCCGGCTCGACGACGACACCATCGACGACGTGGCAGTCTTGTTTCCCGGCGGCAAGCGCGTCGAGATCATCGCCAGCAAGGCCGCGAACGCCATGGGACCGTCGCTGTCCGTCATTCCCAAGGCGCTGGCTATCGGCGACTTCGATGGCGGTGGCCAGAACGACCTGGCGATCGCCGACGACATTGGCGGCCTGACGCTGCACTTTGGCGATGGCAAGGGCGGTTGGGACGCCACGCCCGCTCCGATTGCCACCCCAGCGACCGGACTTTCGACGCTGATGATGGCCACCGTCCGCGACGTGACCCAGGACGGAGCCGATGAGCTGGTCCTCGCGCTCTACGACAACAGCGCGTCGATGCTCCATCGGCTAGAGCTGATGCACGGCAGCCCAACACGCAGCTTCCGCTTCAACAGCGAGGCCTCGCTCGCCGGGACGCCGACTGACCTGGTGGTCGGCAGCTTTAGTGGCTCCTCGCGCGATGCCGTGCTGCTGATCGGGCTGAACAAGCTGCAGGTGTTTCCCGCCCTGGGACTCAACGGAGTCGACTTGTCTACGACGATGGATCTGGTGCCTTATCGCACCAGCACGGCGGCGCCGCTGCGCGGCCGACTGACCACCGGGCGCTTCTTCCCCGATACGCTGGCGCGGCAGGGCGTGGACGATCTGGCGATCCTGCTCGACGAAGGCGCGGTGGCACTGTACCAGGGCACGATCGATGGGCGCGGCAAGCCGGTACCGGTCATCGCCCATCGGGCGGTAAGTGGCGAACGCATCGTCGCCGGCGACTTCATCTCGGATCAGGGCGGGCGCGATGACCTGGCGGTGTACAGCGACCGTGGCATGGGCGGCACCTTGGCCTTGGTCCGCAACAACGTCGGCGGCGCACTGGGCGATCTGGTGATGGCGCAGCAGCAGCCGACGGGTGTCGACCCGGCTGACAACACGCCGCGGGTCCTCACCGGCGCATTCTCTGAACCAGGCAAGGGCGAGCTGGTCACCCTCGGCGCCGGCCCGACGAACCAGGCCAGCCGCTGTGGCCTCGATGCGCAGAACAACCTGTCCTGCCCGGTCAGCTACGCGCTTGAATCAACCGTCACAGCGTCCGCGGTGATCGTCTGCAGCGATGGGCGAGCCCGCGCGGTGCTGGGCTTGACCGCCCGCCCGCTGACCCTGCTCGATCTGGGAGTGATGCCCGCGACCGCCACCCCCCTCTTGAGCGGGACGGCCAACATCCGGCAGATCGAGATCGGCGATGTAAACCAAGACGGCATCCTCGACATCGTGCTGCTCGATGCCGCGGACAAGGTCCGGCTGCTTCCCGGCAGCGGCAGTGGCCCCTGCGCCTTCAACTCGGCCAACGTCACCGACGTCACCCCGCCGGGCGGACCGTTTGTCGACATGGCGCTGGGCGATGTGAACGGCGACTCCTATCCCGACCTGGTCCTGGCCGAAGCCAGCCGGGTCCTACTGTCCCTAAACTCCAAAGACGCTCGCTTTAGCGGGACAAGCCTGTCGTTTCCGTTCACCAGCCCATTTACCGCCATGGCCCTCGGCGACCTGCGTGGTGTCCGCCAGCCCGAGATTGCCCTGCTGTTGTCGCCCGTCAGCGGCAGCAGCACCCTGACTGTGCTTACGCCCGACCTTGCGGGTGGCCGCCTTGACGCCCGCATCAACGCCATGCCCCTGGCCCTGCCCTATCGTCGGATGCTGGCCAGCGATCTCAACGGCGACACCTTGCCCGAGCTTGTCTTCCTCAGCAAGACTCGCGGCACAGTCAGCACCGCCGATGGCTTCGCCCGCGGCAGCCTGCTCTTCAAGCACTACAGCGTGCCCAAACAGCCCGAATGGGTCGCCGCCGGAGCCATCGACGCCGACCGCAGCAGCCCCGTCGATCTCGTCGTCCTCGACTCCACGGCTCTCAGCGCCGGCAGGACCTCGCTGTGGATCCTGCAGGGACTGCGACCGGATCAGCTCGTGCCCTGATCTGCAGATCTGCAGATCCGCAGCCCCAGAAACCAGCGCGGTACCCGTCGTCTTACGACGCCGCAGCCAGATCGGCGGGCAGTGCCGAAGCGGCGGGGAGAGCAAGCGGAGGTTCGGGGCCGGGGGGGAGTGCGGGGGTGCAGGGGATGCCGTGCCAGGTGCTGCCGGCGGCGAGCGACTCGCCCTTCATGAGCAGCGACAGCGGGCCCAGGACGGCGCCTCCCGCCATCTCGGAGTCGTACAGCACAACGGCCATGTTGCCGACAGCGCAGCTATCGCCGATGTGCAGATAGGACGACTTCATGACGCGGTCTTCAAACAGGTGATTCTGGATGACAGCGCCAAAGTTCAGCGCCGCGTAGTCGCCGATCTGCACCAGATCGAACTCGGAGAACAGCGTCGTTTCGATGTAGCAGCCGCGGCCGATGCGGCAGCCCAGCAGGCGCAGGAAGGCGGCCATAAACGGCGTGCCCAGAAACGGCGCGATGGCGGGGGCCATCACCGACTCGTAGGCACCGTTCACCATCTCGTTCAGCCAGACATACGGCGACCACAGCGGCTTGATCACCGGACGGAAGCGGCCCATCACCGCCCACTTCAATGCGACGACGAGAAGCATCGCCATGACCGCCAGACCCAGCGTGATGATCGGCGCAAGCGCGCCCAGACCCAGCAGGCCATAGCGGACGTACGCGGCGTTGAGCAGGAGCAGGCCAGCGATGCCGGTGCCGAGGCCAATGTAGCTCGGAATCAGGATGCGCAGACCATCGATGAGGGCGCGCTGCAGGTACAGCTTGCGGGTCGGATGGAAGGTCACGCTCTCGTCGAAGTTGCCGACCACCGGGCGACGCGGCAGGGCAAAGGCGGGCGAGCCCAGCCACTCGCTGCCGTCGGGTGTGCAGTCGCCGTGGGCCGATGGCGTGACCGGCGGGATCGAGTTCACGCCGAGCAGGCAGCGATCGCCCAGGCCCGTGCCAGTCGGCAGGATGGCGCTGTTGCCGACAAAGCTGCGGCGACCGATGCGGTTCTTGCCGACCTCGAAGCGACCGCGGAACAGTCGCTTGCCGCCGACGATCGAGCCATCGGCAAAGAAGCTCTCGCCGGCCACTTCGACTAGTTCGGGTGCGAAGTACCAGACCGAAGACAGCTCCGCCCGCGGACCAATCTTGGCCCCGAGCAGACGCAGGTACGGCGGCAGGTACAGCGTGGTGTAAAGCGGCAGCAGCACAGCCCGGCTAGAGCGCATGATGCCGTCAGACAGCCACTTGCGCAGGTAGGTCGGGCTGTGCACCGGATAGATGCCCGGCTGCATGCGCGGCAGCACGATCTTTTTCAGCAGCGCGATGTAGCCGCAGGCCATCACCACACCCAGCGGCCCGGCGGTGAGCAGCCACAGCCCAATGCCCAGGGCCGGCGTGTCGCGCAGCCACAGCCACGCCGCCCACAGCGCAAAGGCAAACGGCAGAAACGGAATCAGCGAAAACAGCGCCAGGACTTCGACCAGGATCAGGTGCAGAAAGCCGTACAGCACCGGCCGCCGTCGCGTCTCGGGACCAATCGCATCGGCCGAGATGTGCACCGCGCCAGGCGTCGCCGGTGCGCCGCGCCACGCCTCGCCCGCTGGGATCTGATGACCATCGGGCAGAAGCGACTGATCGTCGAGCCGCGCGTGATCGCCCAGTTCCGTGTGCAGACCCAGGCAGGCGTGGTTGCCGATAAAGCAGTAGCTACCGATGCGCACTGGCCCGATGTGGATCCGTCCGCCATCGACGCGATAGCCCAGGGCCTGGGTGTCAGCGCCGATGCTGGTGTCATCGCCAATCGACAGCAGATCCCAGGCCCCAAACAGCGCCGTGTCAAACGTGCAGCCGCGCCCGATCCGCGCCCCCAAGAGCCGCAGATATATCGGCAGAAGCGGCGTGCCGACCAGCGCCCCCGCCCCCGAGAGCGCCGTCAGTCGCCCGACGAGCCACAGGCGGAAGTGATAGAAGCCCCACAGTGGATAGCTACCCGCCTTGTAGCGACCGATGAGGAGCCACTTGGCAGCGATGGCCACGACCATGAACATCGGCCAGCTCAGCGCGCTTAAGCCCAGCATCACCGCGACAAGCCTGCCCGTGCTGACGTCGCCAAACAGCCAGCCACGCGCCGCCAGAAAGAAAACCAAGAAGGGCAGCGAGACCAGGCCATAGATGAGATACGTCGAGGCCAGCTGCAAGAGCGCCGTCGTGGTACGCACCCAGGGCGACTGCGCGGCGAACACCTGCTGACTGGTCTCGGCGTGGCTCAGACCAAAGCTGCTCGCGCTGCCGGGGTTCTGGCTGTCCGCGGCCTTGGCTTCGCTGGTCGCGTTCTCTTGAAGCTGCGGTGCAAGGTAGGCGGCCAGCTTGCGCACCGTCGGGTAGGCATAAGCATCGCGCACCGTCACACCGCGACGCAGGCGACCGGCGAGCTCGGCGCGAAGCTGCGTCACCATCTGCGCTGCGATCAGCGAGTGCCCGCCCAGGTCGTGAAAGAAGTCGTCTTCGACCGAGACCTGCGGGACGCCGAACACGCGCGCAAAGACCGCCGCCACCACGCCTTCTAGCGCACCCTCTGGCGGCACGATGTGGGCGTGGACGCGGACCAGCGCAGCGACGGGGGCCGGCAGCCGTGCGCGATCGACCTTGCCGCTGGCCAGCAGCGGTAGCTCGGGCAGCACATCCAGGTGGCCGGGGATCATGTAGGGCGGCAGTCGCGCCTCCAGCGTCGCCAACACCGAGCCGCGGTCGAGCTCGCCCTGCCCGTCGCGCAGGAGGACATACGCCGCCAGCTCCTGCAGGCCCTCGCGGCTGTGCAGCTTGACGCTCGCCGAGCGGATCTGCGGATGTTCGAGCAGCACCGACTCGATCTCGGCGAGCTCTACGCGATAGCCGCGGATCTTGACCTGGCTGTCGATGCGACCAAAAAACTCCAGGTTGCCGTCGCCCCCCCAGCGCACCAGATCGCCGGTGCGATACAGCCGCAGCGGCTTGACCGCGCCCGACTCAGCGGGCAGAAGACCGGTCAGCTCGACGAAGCGCTCGGCGGTCAGGTCGGGACGGCGGAAGTAGCCGCGGGCCAGGGTCTGCCCCGCAACGTACAGCTCACCCTTTTCGCCCTCGGGCACCGGACGGCCCGACTCGTCGAGGATGTACAGGTCATAGCCAGGCAGCGGCTTGCCAATGGTGATCGGCTGACCCGGTTGGCACTCGGCGCAGGTCGTGTTGACCGTCGCTTCCGTCGGGCCATAGACGTTCAGCATGCGCAGGCCCGGCCGCACCCAGCGACTCACCAGCTCTGGCGGGCAGACCTCGCCGCTGACCACCAGCGTGGTCAGGCTGGGAATGCCGCTGTGCATCGTCGATAACAGGGTCGGCACCGTCGATAAATAGGTCACGCCCTGCGCCGTCAGGAACTGCGCCAGCTCATCGCCGAAGCGCGGCGTCCCCGGCCCGCCAACCACCAGCGCCGAGCCGTTGGAAAACGCCATCCACATCTCTTCCACCGAGCCGTCAAAGCCCAGCGAAAAACCCTGATAGACCCGGTCGCCCCGCCCGGTGGCGCAGACCTCGTTGAAGGAAAGCGCGAAGCGATAGACATGGCGATGCTCGGCCATCACGCCCTTGGGCTTGCCGGTGGTGCCCGAGGTGTAGATGAGATAGGCGAGATCGCTCGGGCAAAGCCCGGTCTCGCTGCGGCGTAGTCGCGCGCTGCTCTGGCTGGCGATGGTCTCGGCCTCGCGCCCGACGTCGATGAGCGGTCCGTCAAAGAACTCCGGCACCCGCGCCGCCAGCGTCCCCTCGCTGAGCACCAACTTCGCCTCGGTCTCTTCCAAGATCAGGCGGATGCGGTCGGTGGGGTACGCGGGATCGATGGGCACATACGCCGCGCCGGCTTTCAAGCAGCCGAGGATGGCGATGATCGGACTCCGCGAGCGCTCCATGTAAAGGCCGACGAAGCTGGAAGCCCGCACGCCGTGCATGCGCAGGTGGCGGGCCAGGCGGTTGGCCTCGGCCTCTAGCTCGGCGTACGACAGGGTTCGATCGGGCGAGATCAGCGCGATCTCGTCGCCCCCGCGATCGACCTGCGCCTCGAATAGCTCGTGAATGCAGCCGGCTTCCCCGGTGCGCAGATCGGCAAAGCGCGGCGCCGGGGCGAGCAGTCCCCCGCTCCCGAAGCGGGGCAGGGACGATACGGTGACAGGCTCTTGCTCCATGGTCTCTTCCTAGTAGAAGCAAGAGCCCACAACCCCGCGAAACAGCTCACCTTTTCCGACACCCCTGCGACGGAGGCTGCAGCCGCGGCGAGCCCAGCGTGGCCGGTCATTGGGTGGTTCAACGAGCCCGCTTGGGCGCGCGGCCACCCGGCGACGGCAGGTCTTGGTGGTGCCCCTGGTCCCTCCTCTCCGCCATCCTCCCACCGCGCTGAGCCGCGACGGGCCAACCGCGCCCTCTCCGTATTCCCGAGCCCTCGGGTCCCCGAGTAAGCTCAAGCCTTTGCTGGGGTCTCCTGGGGAGGAATAGCAAGCGATGGCGACATTCGTTTTGGTTCATGGCGCCTTTGTTGGCGGGTTCTATTGGCGACACGTGCGAGCCCGCCTGCAGGCGGCCGGTCACACCGTGTACACACCGACGCTGACCGGGGCGGGTGAGCGCGCGCACCTGCTCTCGCCAAGCGTGAGCCTTTCGACCCATATCACCGATATCGTCTCTGTCTTTTCGTACGAAGATCTGCAGCAGGTGATTCTCGTCGGGCACAGCTACGGCGGCATGGTCATCACCGGCGTTGCCGAGCAGGTGCCCGAGCGCATTGCGCAGCTGGTCTACCTGGATGCGGCGGCGCCGGTCGATGGCCAGACGGCGACGGGCGGCTTTGCGCAGGGCACGGGCGATGTGCTCAGCGCGATGTCGGCCCAGACCGACTGGCAGCTTCCGCCCATCCCACTTGCCGTCTATGGCGTCACCGATCCGGCGACCGTGGCCTGGGCCGAGCCACGCCGCACGCCCCATCCTCTGCCGACGCTGAGCCAGCCGGTCACGGTCAAAAACCCGCAGGCCAAGAGCCTGCCGCACATCTACATTCGCTGCACCCAGCGGGCGGGCCTGGTTGCCGCGTTTGGCGCCGATCCCCTCGCCCCATTTGTCGATCGCGTCCGCGCCGAGGGCTGGCCCCTCCTAGAAGTCGACAGCGGTCACGACGCCATGGTCATCGTGCCTGAGCAGGTCGCCGGCCACCTCCTCGGCCTCGCCGCCGGCCCGCCCAAAAGCCGCGCCAGCTAGGCCGTCTCGCCGGCTCCGCAACCATGTCTGCCCCTGACTCGCCACCTCTTTCTTCTGCCGTCCCACCGTCAGCCAGCGAGCGGATCGCGACGCTCGAAGCCGAGCTCGCCACGCTCCGCGGAACGCTGCAGCAGCAGCAAGCCGACCACGATGCCATCCACCAAAGCGAGGAGCGCTTCCGCGCGCTGATCTCCAGCCTGCAGGTCGGCGTCGTGGTGCAGGGCAGCCGGGCCGAGATCCTCCTGTGCAACGCCGTCTCGCTGGAGCTTCTTGGACTGACCGAGGCGGAGTACCTGGGCCGCACGTCTTTTGATTCCCGCTGGCGCATTGTCGACGAGCACGGCGTCGATTTTGCCGCCGAGCGCCGCCCGGTAGCGCGCGTGCTGGCCACCCGAAAAGCCGTGCGCGATGTCGTGATGTCGGTCTATCGGCCGCGCAGCGACGACTGGGTGTCGATCCTGGTCAACGCCGTGCCGCAGCTCAATCGGCAGGGCGAGGTGCAGCAGATCGTCTCGACCTTTACCGACATCACCGCGCTGCGGCAGGCCGAAGCCAAGGCGCGCGCCCTGACCGACGAGCTCCTCGCGGTCTCGACGCCGTGCATTCCCATCGCGGCCGGCGTCGTGGTGCTGCCGCTCATCGGTCGCTTTGATGCTCTCCGCAGTCAGCACGCGCTGTCAGCGATTCTTGACCATGTGACGCAGACTCGGGTCCGCGTCGTCCTGCTTGACCTGACTGGCCAGGTCGAGGCGGATGAAGCGCTCAGCCAGCTATTTGGCCACCTGCTGTCGGCCGTTCGCCTGCTGGGCGCTCAGGTCGTGGTCAGCGGCATCCGCGCTCCGCTCGCCCAGGCCCTGGTGCAGTCCGGCCGGGCCTTGGGTGACATCCCCACCTTCGCCACCCTGCAGCAGGGCGTCGCCGCCGTGCTCAGTGGCCGCCTGCGCTAACCCACGCTAGCCCACATCGCGGGGCGGCCCGACCCACAGGCCCATCACCAGATCATCACAGTACTGATTGGGGGATAACTGGATTCTATTTATCATTCTTCCTTCCAGCACAAATCCCATTTTTTTATAAAGCTCGACTGCGGGATAATTGACCGACCTCACTCGAAGTTCTACACGATAGACGTGGGGACTGGACTCCGCCCAAGCAATGAGGTGTGACAGCAGGAATCGGCCAATCCCCCTTCGCTGATAGCCTTCGTGCACAGCCAGCGTTAGATCAACGACATGGGCCGTCACCGCCAGCTTCAGCGGGTCCAAGATCGCATGGCCGACGAGGGTTTCTTCGCGGGGTGCTCCGCAGGTAGCAACGACAAAGGCACCGCGGTCGCCCCCAGCCAGGCGGGCGATGCGCTCGCGGAAGCTGGCCTCGTGGATCTCGTCTGGCGTCGAGGCCAAGCGCCCTGGGGTGCGGGCGATGGCGCGCTGCGCCGCGGCCAGGATCTCGGCATCCGCGAGCCGGGCGTTCCGAATCTGCAGGTCGACTTCGTCAAGTACGTCGCTCACCACGGACCTCCGGTGTCTGCTCTTTTTTACCGCATCGCTCGCCTGCCGGGCGGCCCCTTGCAGCCGCCGGCCCGCATCCCCACTCTGCCCGAGTTCTGTTACGGTGGCCGCCCATGCGCAGCGCAGCCACCGGGCCGGGCTTTGGCGTGACGAGCGGGCTGCTCGTCGCGGCGCTTGCGGTGTATCCCGCCTACGGACAGTCGGGGCGCGGCGCCGCACGGCCAAGCGCCGGGGTCGGAAGTCCGAAGGCATCCCCCCCCGCGACCCGCCCGGTCGCACAACCGACCGCCCGCACGAACGCCCACGCGAACGCCCACACCAACGCCCACACCAACGAACGCACAAGCGGCACCAGTCCCGCGCATCCCCTTCGCCCTGCGGTCGGTCGCACAACCGCCAGCCGCACACCCCCCCCGCCGGTGCCCAGCCGAGCCTCGCCGGTGGCCCCGGCTGAGCCGATGGGCGCAGTGCGGACGGGCAGCAGTCGGCCGGGCCCGCGCACCCTGCCGGCAAAAACCCCACCACGCACGCCCGAGTCCGCCGCGGCAAAGAGCCCGCCGCTGCGCGATCAGAGTGGCCAAGCGACGCCGCTGCCCGCGCTTCCGCCCCGCCCTTCCCACCTGGCGCTCGCGCTGTGGAGCCAGGTCGCTCGCCTGGCGCGTGGTGAGCTGAGCGACGTGCGCAAGCGACGCTTCCTGATCCGCCTGCTGGGCCTCCACGCCAAAGCCGCGCAGCACGATGCCCACCTGTGGCGAGCCTATGCCCTGGGCAGCCTGCTCTTGGGACGCGAGGACCTGGCGCTGCGCTGGCTGCGCCGAGGGTATGGCGGGTCGCAGACCGACGTCTTGTGGCTCGCCGACTTCGCGGCGGCGCTGGCCTACGACGGACGGCTGCCGGCCGCCAAGTGGATCGCCCGCCGGGCGCTGCGTCGCCTGCGCGGCCCCGCCCGTGATCTCGCGCGCTCGCCAGCCGCCAGCGCCCCGCCCTCGTCGGAGCAGGGCCTCAGTCGGGCCGAACGCGAGCTCCTGCGCACCTACGTCCGCCTGCTGCGTTTTGCCCGGGGACCCAAAGATGGCGCTTGGTTCCTGGCCGATGTCCTGCCGATCACGATGGCGCGCTCGCTGGGACAGGATCTACTCGCAGCGTGGAACGACAGCGATGGGCTGGCCAGTCGCGGCTTTGAAGCCGGTCGCCTATTCCGCCTGCGCCCACCCGAGCCACGGCCGCTGGTCGTCGTTTCCGCCCCACAAGTGGCCGCCACCCCGCTTGCCGACGCTGGCGCCGTCGCATCCAAGCCAGCAGCGGTCAAGACGGAGGCGACGCCGAACGACAAGGACGAAGACGAAGACGAAGACGAAGACGAGGACGAAGACGAAGACGAAGACGAAGACGAAGACGAAGACGAGGACGGCGACGAAGACAGCGAGGACGAAGACGAGGACGACGAAGACGACGAAGACGACGAGGAAGCCGCCGCCGGTCTGGCTGCGGTCCTGGCCGCATCCGATGCGTCCGTCCCCACGGTCATCGAAGCCGAAGACGAGTCCGAAGATCCCGACAGCGATCGTCGCTACGCCATCACCGCCGGCCTCGACATCTCGGACCTCAACGGCCTGACCTTGGTGGGCGGCAGCGTGCGCGCCGACTTCACCCTCGGGCGGCTGGGCCTGCCGCGCTTCGGCCTGGGGCTGCGGGCCAGCTACGTCTGGTTTTCCGACACCCACGACTGGCTGCCGCTTTACAACGTCGGGCTTGAGCTGGGCGAAGTCGACCTGGCGACGGTCTTCCGCTTCCGTCTACCGCAGGAGCGCGGCCGGATCGAAGTCGGGGTCGGCGGCAACCTGCGCACCTCGCACGCCGTGCCCTACGCCTGGCTGCACGGCGAGTACGCCCCCAAGCTGGGGCTCGGCTCGGCGCTGCTCTTCGAGCTGAACCTGGGCGTAAACCAGATCATCGCCGACACCAACGAGCTTCGCCTGCTCGGCACGCGCGACCGGGCGCAGCTCGGCATCGACTGGGATCTCAGCGCCCGCGAATTCCTCAACGTCTTTTTCGGTTGGCAGCGCTATCAGAGCCGCCGTCGCGAGCTCCTGTCCGACGGCTACACCCTCTACGCTGAGCTCGGCCATCGCCTGCGCCTGGCCAACCCCGGCTGGAGCGCTCGCCTGTCCGGCTACCTGGAAGGCAGCAACCTACAGCCCAGCCTGCCCGCCTGGGTGGCGCGCAAGGTCCGCTCGGATGAGGCGATCACCGTCGATGACATCGTGGTCAGCGGCTTTGGCATGGTCGGCCTGGGCACCACCCTGCGCCGCGGCACGCCCGGCATCGCTCCCGCCGATGACCGTCGCTTTCGCTACTTCATCGATGTCTGGGCCGGCTACCTCTTTCCGCTCGACCAGGTCGGCTTCGATCTGCAGTTTGGCCTCGGCTATTCCCGCCCCAAACTCGGCGAAATCAGCCTCAGCGGCTACCTCTCAAACAGCCGCTTCGGCGGCGGCCGCGAAGGCGCCAGCGCCGGGCTGAGCTTGCGGTACGTCTACTAGTCGCGGCGTCTTGCCTGCGCTGACGAGTGCCCGCAGGGGCATGGCAGCCCCTGCACTCGACGAACGGCTTGGCGAAGTGTCTGATTTTTTTTACGATATGTGGAAGGGGGCAGCGTGTACGGACTAGTCAACAAAGCCGTTGAGTCGCTTGTGCGCTCGCAGTTCGGGGGCGAGATCTGGGAAAAAATCCGCGCGAAAGCGGGGGTCGACACCGAGACCTTTCTCTCGATGGAGCCCTATCCGGACGCCGTCACCTATGGACTTGTGGTGGCCGCCAGCGAGGTCCTGGGGGCTCCGGTGCCGGCGCTGCTCGAAGCATTTGGCGAGTACTGGACGATGTACACAGCGCGCGAAGGCTATGGCGAGCTGCTCGCGCTGTTCGGCTCTACGCTGGAGGAATTCCTCGGCAACCTGGATGCCATGCATACCCGGGTAGGAATGACCTTTCCCAAGCTGCGTCCGCCAAGCTTCGTACTGATCGAGCAGGGCGGAGGCGTCTTCGATCTGGAATATCACTCCAGCCGCGAAGGCCTGGCACCGATGGTGGTGGGACTCCTAAAAGGACTTGGGAAGAGCTTCCAGCAAGCGATTACCATCGAGCACACGCAGGCTCGCGCCGACGCTGGGCATGATGTCTTCCATCTGGTGATCGGTCCCAAGGGGAGCGCAGCCTAGCGCATGCTGTCGCTGGCTCTGCCGCAGGTCGACAGACTGTTTCCTTTTCTTATCTGTTTCGATCAGTCCCTGCAGGTCCGGGTCCTGGGACGGGGGCTCAAGAAGCTCAGCACAGCTGCAGACTCCCAAGTCTCCCTCCTGGATCTGTGTGCCATCGAGCGACCGCTGCTCAAGGAGCCAAGCTTCGCAGCGATCATGCAGCGCAGCGGATCCGCCTTTGTGCTGGCGCTGCGTTCGCACCCGCTGCGGCTGCGCGGCGAAGTGCTGGCCGTTGATCAGGGTGCCCTCTTCGTCGGTACGCCCTGGATTCAGGAGCTTGAGACGCTGCAGGCGACCGGCCTTACACTCCGCGACTTGGCGCTGCACGACCCGACGGGGGATCTGTTGGTGATGCTGCGCTCAATGAAGACCTCGATGGCCGAGACCGCAGCCGCAACCGCCAAGTTGCAAAAAGAGGCGGTGCTGCGCGAAGAGATCCTCCGTGATCGCGAAGCCAAGCTGCAGCTGATCGAAGAACAGCGACAGGCGCTGCACGCCCTGTCGGCGCCGATTATCCAAGTCTGGGATCGCGTGCTCGCGATTCCGCTCTTTGGAACGATTGATGCCGAGCGCGCCTCGTACCTGATGGAACAGCTTCTCGGGACACTCCTACAGCAGCGCGCCCGGTACGCGATCCTCGATGTCACCGGTGTCAGCACGCTCAGTCCGGACGCTGCCCGACACCTGCTGCGACTCCTCAATGCGGTGGCGCTGATTGGGGGTCAGGGACTGATCTCCGGAGTCGGCGCCGCGCTCGCCAAGACCTTGAGCGCCTTGGCGCTGGAGCTCTCAGGGCTGCGCAGCTTCAGCAGCCTGCGCGACGCCCTAGCCTTCTGTCAGTCCCAGCTCGCGCGAACGTAGCCGCCGCCAGCGCAGAAGGAGCGTGTTGCGTGCGAATTAGGAATCCGTAGATCGGTAGTCGTCCGCCCGCAGACCGCGCTGCTCCAGCCAGCGCAGGACTTGGGTGCGCGAGCGACTCATCTCGCGGGCGATATTCGCCACCACGCCGCGATGCTTGAGCAATAGTGCGTGCAGCTCTTCTTTGCTCGGAATCGCCCCGCGCTCGTAGGTTTTGGGCCGCTCGCCGGCCGGGGGAGTGGTGGGGGCAGCTGACGTGGGCTCCGGTCGCCCTGAGTCACCAGGGGGCGTGCTCACCTGCGGCGCTGCGGTTCCGGCGGCGGGCGCAGAAAAGCGCGCGGGCAAAAGCTCGGGCCCCAGTAAAGCCCGTCCTGCGCCCTTGATCTGAAGTTCCGTCCCCAGCTTCACGACCTCGCGAACGTTGTAGGGCCAGGGATACATCAGCAAGCGCTCGACCACGTCGGGCTCGAAGTGGGGAGCCCAGGTTCCCAGAGCGCGCCCAAGGAGCGGCAGGATGTCTTCCTTGCGCTCGCGCAGAGGCGGCAGATCGAGTGTGAACTCCGCCAAGCGGGCCATCAGATCACCGCGAAACTGCCCTTCGCTGACGGCGTGACTAAGCACGCGGTTGGTGGCAGCAATCACCCGCACATCGACGGGGACAGGCCCCGTCTCCCCCACCGGCACCACGGCGCGTTCTTCCAAGGCACGCAGCAGCTTGGCCTGCAGCGGAAGCGCCAGCTCGCCGACTTCATCCAGAAACAGCGTGCCGCCGGCCGCGGCGCGGAAGTACCCGGGCTGCGGTGTCGCACCCGTGAAGGCTCCGCGGGTATGCCCAAACAGCTGACTCTCGGCCAAGCTCTCAGGAATTGCCGCGCAGTTCACAGCGACAAAGGCACCTTGTCGCCCACTCCGCGCATGCAGCGCCCGCGCCGTCACTTCCTTGCCGGTGCCACTTTCGCCCAGCAAGAGCACCATGGCCCGCGTCGGCGCCACCTGCGCAATCGCATGACGCAGGGCGCGCACCAGCGGGGCTCGTCCCAGAAGGCCCTCGATCGGGACATCGTGCGACTCCACCGGCTCATCGCGCAGCAGCAAGAAGCTATTTCCCAAGCGCAGGATGTCGCCATCGCGCAGCTCAGCGGTTTGCGTCCTCTGGGCATTGACGTGAATGCCGTTGCGGCTCCCGGCATCACGAATCGTGACTCCTTTTTCGGAAACAGAGATCACCGCATGCCGGCGCGAGAGCTGACGATCGCTCTCAATCGACAGGCCGCGTTCCCCTTCCGGTACCAGCCGCCCCAGCACCGTCTCGCCGGACTCCAGAATCAGAAAGGGACGCGCGCTAATCCCCTCTTCGCCAGCAAATAGGACCCGCAGCGTTGGCTGCGACTTTCGCAAGGAAGGGGCGGCGGTGCTCTGCAGAGTAGTCTGGTTGCTCATGGCCTTTGGGCGCTCGGCCTCGGCGAGCGCTGTGCTCACTATACTCTGCTTGCCTGGTCAGCCGCGGCTGCGATCACGCGTTTCTCTACCCAACCCACGCCTGCGATCCCGAGGTGGGCTTACGGCGCGGGCGCGGAAGACTTGGGATGCGCCTGTAAGAAACCAAACAGCCGCTCAACAAAGGTCGCGGTAAACGCCGGAAAGTGCTCACCACCGCGCAGCGCCCACAGCTCCAGCGCTGACTGTGGGCAGGCCGCCGCCTGCTCGACTTGGGACTCGTCGCCATCGACGTTGGAGTCGAAGTCAAAGGTCTCAGGAAGCCGGCTCAGCCCGCCTGTACAGCCGCTGTATTTTGACCACTTGGTCAGCGTCTCGCGGGCCGCGGGATAGAGCTCTAGCTGAGCGGCAAAGCGTCCGCCTTCATAGCGGATAATTCCGTCTTGATCGCCGTGGACTTGCAGGACGCTCACCGGGCTCACCGGACGGCACTTGCTGTCGTCATTCCAGGTCGCGCCAGCGATGCTGACCACGGCCGCCAGATCCTCGGCATGCTCGCAGGCGAAGCGATAGGCCATAAAGCCGCCGTTCGAGTGACCGACGACATAAATCCGCTTTGGATCTACCGGGAATCTCCGCTTCAGATCGCGCAAGATGGCCGCCAGATAGGCTGAGTCATCGACAGTCGCCCCAAACAGGTTGCAGCAGCCATCGGTCGCATTCCAAAAGCGCAGATTGCTCTCGTCGAGCGTCCCCTCAGGAGCCGCAAACAGAAAGTCGCGCTGCGCCGCCGCCTGGCGCAGTCCCAATAGGCGGTCGAAGCCTTCGACCGTAGACGCATAGCCATGTAGCGCAATCAACAGCGGATACCTCTGATCTTCGCGATAGCTCGGCGGCTTCATCACGCTCACCGGCCGCTCGCAGACCAGCGGCTCCGTCGTCTCTGATCCCGGACAGACAGTCGGCGCTTCGGAGTGACAACCACCCACCAGGTTCGTCGCCAGGCAACAGGTCATAGCCACCAGGATGCGTCGCATGCCGGGCACGCTACTGCAGGCCTGGGGCGGTTGCATCTCTATTTGTGACGCTCCGGTGCCCCCTGCGGGTCGCACTCCGATGATCAGCCGCGCCCCACCGCACTCCAGGCCCCCCTCGCCTGCGACGCTTCTGCCCCATCGCAGTCAGTCTAGCATCCGAAGCCAGACCCCTCTTCGGATCCCCCCACGACACAGGCTGTGGCGCCGGGGTGAGCCGCCCGCATGCACCGCACCCACCGGGTTTTTCACTTCTACGCCTCGGTCGCACACGGCACAATGGCGGCACTGCGATGGCCCCCGGATCCCCCGCCTCGTCGATTGTGCCGCCGTCGGCCAGCCCGCTGTCGAACGGGCCGTCGTCGGGCGGGCCGCCGTCGGCCAGCCCGAAAACGCTGCACCCGAGTGCGCTGTGGGCCACGCTGCAGCTTGCCGGGTGGCTGTTCTTCATGCCTGCGGTCTGGTGTCGCTATGTGCAGCACTGTGATCCCGCGTTGCCGGCTGACTTCAGCTTGGCGCAGCTCTCACCGCAGCAGCTCCGCAATCCGCTCCTGCGTCGTTTGCTGCTGCTGGGACATGTCGTAGCGCCCGCGCTCAATTCCCTTTTGCTAAGTGGGATCTTGCTGCTGCTCCAGGTCCCGCCGCGGCTCCTACTTGTCCGCGTGCTGGCCTGCTTCAGCATGTCGGTGGGCGGCAGCATCATCTTTGGTACGGGGAGTGCATCGGCAGTCGGCATGGCAAGCGGCATGCTTGGCGGACTGGCCGGAGCGGGAGCCTTTGGCCTAGCGGTCGCCCTCACGGGGCAGGTCGAGTTTCCAGGCGAAGCCAGCGTTGCCCGCATGATGCAGGAATACCTACACGGCGACCCCGGCGGCCGCGCGGCACTGCTGGTGGCCTTTGGCGTGGCCGGGGCCGGTATGTTTGTTGCCGTCGGTGGGGTGGGCCGCAGCATCTCGGAACGGCGAGCCCAGCTCAGCCGCCGCCCAACAGCGGGTGGGGTGCTCTGGGGCCTGATCTGCGGGACCTTCTTCTTCCTGTCCGCAACCTTATCGGCCCGCTTTCTGCCCTTCCCTTGGGCCATCTCGCTCGGCGGGTTTCTGGCTGGGCTGATCTCGGCCCGCTGGATGACCGGGCGGTGGCTGCGCAGCCTCCTTTTTGGTCTGGCCTGTGCGCTCAACAATCACCTCCTAGTGAATGTGTTGTCTCCCATGACCGGCGATGTCGTCGTGCTGGGAATCATCATGGGAATCATCTTAGGAGCCTGGTTTGCCCTTCCCTACATGCTGGCGGAAGCCCTGGCCGGCTCGTGGTCGGGGGCGATTGCCGGCTCGCTGGGCTTTGCTGGCGGCTGGCTGCTTACGATGAGTGCAGCGTCGAAGCAGGCGATGGGGCTCGGCCCGCACCTCCTACCGGGTCTCCTGAGTCTGGAGTCTGCCGTTCTTCTGGGTCTTACCGAGTCCGTCTGGCGCCCACTGCTGTTCTTCCCTTTTGAAGAAGCCTGGAACCTACTCCTGCTGCGCCTCGATCAGGCTCCGGCTCGCGCGGCAAGCGTCCCCTCGCCGGCGAACGGGTCGGAGGCGCAGTCCCCTCCTCTGTGGCTGCGCTTTCATTCCGTTTTCTGGCACCAACACCAGCGCTTGCGCTTGTATGGCCTAGATATGCACCTCGTGCTTGCCGTGGAGCGGAGTCCCAACTATGGCCAGCGAGCGCTAGCTGAGGTCGCGCAGAGCCATCAGCGCTGGGCCGCCACTGCCGCGCAGATCGAACTCGATGCTCGCCGCCTGGAGCGCTGTCAGGATCTGCCGGCGATCACACAAGTGCACCGCCACATGGGCTCAGCCGTAGCGGACGAAGAGCTCACCGGACCAGCCAGTGTCCTTCTCCGCCGCTTTTCCGCTATCGGCCAGGATGTCGAGGCTGCCCTCTCACAGAGCAGTGCCCACAACCAGCGCTTGGGTCTAAACGCGCTGGGACAGCGCCTGCAGACCTTGGTCGGTGATCTTGATCGCAGTAGCGATCACTACGCCCCGCGCTTTCGCCCCATCGCAACCGGCTGGAGTCACCTGGTCGAGCTACACAGCCACGGGATTGCCAGCGCCGTCGAAGAGCGGCAAGAGATCGACAATCCCTATGTCATCGGCGTACCGCTCTCCCTCGCCGAAGAGCTGTTTGTTGGACGCAGCGATATCAGTGGGCGCATTGAGCAGCTTCTGTTGGATCGGCGACGCCCACCGATGCTGCTTTACGGCCAGCGACGCATGGGCAAGACCTCGCTGCTCAACAACCTGGGGCGCCTGCTGCCGAGCACCGTGGTGCCGCTGTTCGTCGACCTGCAAGGGCCCGCTTCGTCGGCCAGCGATCACGCCGGGCTGCTGTACAACCTGGCGCGCAGCATGGTCGAATCGGCGCGCAAGACACGCAGCCTGTCGCTGCCGAGCCTCTCGCGCGAGGCCATCGAAGCCGACCCCTTCACCGGTTTTGATGAGTGGCTGGATCAGGTCGAGGCTGCCCTTGGTTCCCGCACCGCGCTGTGGACCCTCGATGAGTTTGAAGCCCTGGCGGTGGCGCTGCAGCGCGGACGTTTCGATGCCGTCGCGGTACTGGGGATGCTGCGGCATGTGGTGCAGCATCGCCAGCGCATCAAGGTGATGCTGGCCAGCTCGCATACTCTGGGCGAGCTCGCAGAGTGGTCTTCCTATTTCATCAACGTGCAGGTCGTTCAGGTGGGGTACTTGTCCGCCAGCGATGTCCAGAAGCTCGTCGAACAGCCCACCCCAGACTTTGCCCTGCGCTACGAACCGGAAGCGAGCCAGAAGGTCTATGCGCTAACCCGGGGACACCCCTTTTTGGTACAGCTGCTGTGTGCCGAGATCGTCACGCTGAAGAACGAGGGAGACATCGCCGCGCGCCGCCTGGCACAAGTGTCTGATGTTCTAGCCGCCGTGCCGGAAGCGCTGCAGCACGGCAGCTTCTTCTTTGCTGATATGGAGCGCAATCAAGTGAGCGCGACCGGACGCCGTCTGCTCCGCAGCATCGCGGAACAGACAGCGACCGACCCGCTGCCCCGCTCAGCGCTGACCGCTCTGTGTCCCGAGCCGACCCTCGAAGCAGAGCTCGCGGTGCTTCTGCAGCGCGACCTGCTAGAGAAAGTGCCGGGGGGCCTCTGCTTCCAGGTCGAGCTCGTGCGCCGCTGGTTTGCTCAGCTCGACGCCAGTCGAGACTGAGCCGGCGCCTGCCCGATAACCTCGCGCGGCGCGCTGCGCCCAATGACGCGGGCCACCACGCCACGATCGGGAGCCAGCGAGATAAAGGCCCGCACCATGCGCGGCAGCGGACCGGGCTGCCGCTCTAGCTGCACCCGCGCCACGATGCTGGCCAGCAGCACTTTCATCTGCAGCTGAACCGAAAAGCTGCCGACGCAGCGCCGCACGCCGCCGCCAAACGGCATCCACTCAAATGGCACCGGGTCGAGGCCCAAGAAGCGCTCGGGACGAAAGCTGTGCGGATCCGGAAAGGTCTCGGCCCGCCGCTGTGCAAGATAGATGCAGGGCACAATAACGGTGCCGGGCGCAAGCTCGTAACCCGGGATGGATATCGGCTGCCGCAGGGTGCGCGTCGTCACGGGAAAGATGGGACGCAGCCGCAGCACCTCGCGCACGACGGCATCAAGGTACGGCCGCGAAAGGATGTCCTCCCAGCACGGCGACGGAAAGAAGGCGCCCGCCACTTCGTCACGGAGCCGCGCTGCACTGCCCGGACTGCGCAGCAGACAGTCGAAGGCCCAGCTCATGGCGTTGGCCGTGGTGTCATGTCCGGCGATAAACAGCGAAAGTAGCGAGTCGGTGATCTCAGCATCGGTCAGCCGCTGGGCAGCGGCCTGCTCAGTCCCCAGCAGCGATGCCAGCACGCTCGGCTCGGGCTGCGCCTGGCTGCGGCAGCGGGCGATCTCGTTCGCCATGATGGCGCGGGCCTTTTGCGAGAGCTGCACCAAGCGCTCCCACGGGCCCCGCCCCAGCCGCGCCTGCATCCCAATTGGAACCAACATCAGGGGACTGCGGAAGGCGGCGTAGGTGTCGGCAAAGACCCGGCCCAGATCCGTCAAGCGCTCCGGAGCCCCCGCGCCAAATAGGAGGAGCAGCGTGGTCTGCAGCAGCAGGTCCTGCATCGCCGCCTGCAGATCAAAGCAGCCGCTGCTCGGCCAGCCACACACCGCCGCTTCGGCCCGCTGTTGCAGTGCCTCGATATGCCGCTTGACCTGCGCCTGACCGAGCGCCGGCAGAATCGCCCGCCGCATCGCCTGATGGACGCTGCCCTCGGCAACAAACAGCGAGGCAGGCCCCAGCAAGCGAGCAAACTGCGCGTCTTTGGGCTGATGAACCTCGTCGTACCCTGCCGCAAAGACCGTGCGAATCGCCTCGGGGTGAGCCAGCACGACCATGTCTCCGTCGCCGTAGCAGCGCAGCTGGAAGACCTCGCCATAGCGAGCGCGGCACGCCGTCAGAAGCTCGGTGGGGTGGCGCAGCCACTGATAGGTTTGCCACGGGCGCGGATACCTGGGTCCGGGGATGGGCTGCATCCGCGCAATCTACGCGGTAGTCTGACGCGAAATCAAATCTGGGAAATCGCCGCCCAGCAAAGGCGGGTACAAAAATTCTCTTTGCCGCGATGCGCTCAGGAAGTATAGGTTCTTCTCGAATAATGTCGAAATCATTCATCCCAGAAATCGTCGGCATTCGAGCCATTGCGCTTCTGTGGATGATTGGCTTCCATATCGTCTTTTGTTTCGGTTTTCATGCCAGCCCCGCCGAGTACCACGAACGCTTACTACATCCGTCGCTGTTTCTCTTGGCGCAGGGGCACTTGGGGGTAGATTTGTTTTTCATAGTCAGTGGATATGTCATTTTTCGCCTCCTCGACGCCGAACGTCAGGAGCACGGCAATATTTCCCTCTCCCGATTCTATGCCCGGCGCTGGCTGCGCCTCTTTCCTGCCTATACCGCAGTCCTATTTTTATGCGTCTTTCTGCTGGGCACTGAAGGCCATGGCGCACAGAGCTGGGCCAATTTTTTAATGGTCAATAACTTCTTGCCCCTGGCGCAGCAGGCTATGCCGTGGTCGTGGTCGATCGCGATCGAGTGTCAGTTCTATCTCGCGGCCCCCTGGCTCCTCCACCTGCTGCCTGGACGCCCTCCCTGCTCCTCGACGGAGAGCGGCCGGTACGCGTGGCCGGCGAGCCTGGCTCTGCGCCTCTTTCTCATTCTCACCAGCGCCACTGCCATTGTGGGCTGGCTGCTCTTGCGCCATCCGCCCCTTGTTCATGTCCATGCGACTGTGACCGCGCTTAAGCCGCAGTCCTGGCTGCATCTGCCGTATCTCTTTCACAGCGAAGTCGATTGGGACTGTTTTCATGAATATTTCAATCGAATCTACGATAAGCCCTACGGCCGATTTGCTCCCCTGCTGCTCGGAGCCTCCTTGGTCGCGGCCGAACAGCAGCCAGCGCTCACCCGCTGGATGGTCAGCGCCCGCCGCGCGGCTCGGCTGACCCTGGCGCTGGCCGGACTACTTTGGGGACTCAGCGTGGGTCTGACCGGCTATATGACTGTATGCATATCAGGCAATCGCACCTTTGATCTGATCGCACTATCGACCTATCGAGTCCTGTTTTCGCTGGCGGCAGCGTATGTATTCCTTTACGTGCTGGCCGGCAGGGCTCACGCCCAGCCCTCCTGGCTCGGCCGGCTCTTGGCGGCGCGCGGCTGGCGGGCGATTGCCAAGGCCTCGTACAGCACCTATCTGGTGCATCCGCTGGTCGTGCTGGGGCTGTGGTCGGTGGTGGCGGCTCGATCTGCGCAGCACGGGCGCTGGATCTGGCTTGCTCTGGTGCCGACGGCCTACGGCCTGAGCCTGGCCAGCGGCGCCATCCTGCACGCGACGATTGAGGGCCCGCTGCACTCCCTGGGTCGCCGCCTGACTAGGCGCCCGCCCATCCTGCGCGGCTAACGAGGACTCTCGTCTCTGGCCTCGGCGACCGGGCCACGCCTCCAGCCCTTGCCTCCTGCCTTTGCCTCCTGCCCTTGCTTCCTGCCCTTGCTTCCTGAACGGGCGGCGCACGACGAGGTATCGCGCCGCGTGGCCGTGCGATACTGTGCCGCAAGGTGGCGTCCTTGGGAGTCTGCGTGCCCCAAGCAAGACCCACCGAAGAAAACAGAACATCCGCCCCGCCCGAACAAAGTCGCCATGGTGCAGATCGGTCAACTGATTGGGAGCTATCGCGTCCTCCGCCTGATTGGCCGGGGCGGCATGGGCCTGGTCTTTGAGGCGGTGCATCCGGCGATTGGTCGGCGGGCCGCGATCAAGGTCTTGGCCCCCCAGCTGTCCGCCGATCCGCAGCTTGCGATCCGCTTCCTCAACGAAGCGCGCGCCGTGAATCTGGTGCGGCATCCCGGACTGGTCGAGATCTTTGAGTTCGGTCGGCTCGACGATGGCACGGCGTTTATCATCATGGACTTCCTCGACGGCGAGACCCTGGCCGCGGTGCTACAGCGGCAGGAATCGCGCATCGAGCGGTCGCGCGCCGTCGATGTCGTTCGTCAGCTCGCGGCGGCCCTGGCCGTGGCGCACCGCGGGGGCGTGGTGCATCGCGATCTTAAGCCGGAAAATGTGATGCTGATCGCCGATGTCGAGCGGCCCGGAGCCTGGCGCGTAAAGATCCTCGACTTCGGAATCGCCAAGCTAGCGCAGGACTCCCTCAGCACGGCGGCGGCGACCGAGACACGCCCGGGAGTGGCGATGGGAACGCCGGCCTATATGTCTCCCGAGCAGTGCCTGGGGGCAGGGCAGGTGGATGGCCAGGCCGATGTCTATTCGTTGGGGGTGCTGTTCTTCGAGCTGCTCGCCGGCTTTCGCCCCTTTGAGTCAACGCAGCCCCAGGAGCTGATGCGACAGCACCTGCACTCGACCCCGCGCTCGCTGCGCGGGCTGGGAATTCCCGAGGAATTTGCGCGCTTAGTCGAAGCAATGCTGGCCAAGTCGCCGAGTGAGCGGCCGACTATGGGCGAGCTCATGCAAGCCCTCGCACCGACTGCCGGTCGCCTCAGCACAGTGCCAAGTCCCCCACCGCCCTCGTCGATGAGCGCCCGCGCGGTGCAGCTCCTGCCGACCCTGGACTCGGACCAGTCACTGAGCTCTGCCGAAGGCGAAGATTCCTTTATCGCTGGACCGCCCATCGCCGAGCCGCGACAGTTTTTTGGTCGCCAGCGCGAGGTGCGCCGCCTGTTTAGTCTGTGGCGACGGACGCCGCTACAGAACGCGGTCATCGTGGGTCCCAAGCGCAGTGGCAAGACCTCGCTCTTGCACTACCTGCGACAGATCTTGCGGGCGAAGAACCTGCGGCCGGATCAGCGCCAAGACCTGGTACCCGACCCGACGCGCTATCGATTCCTTTACATCGACTTTCAAGATCCGCGCATGGGGACGAAGGAAGGATTCCTAAGTCAGGTGCTGCACGGCCTGGGTCTGTCAGTTCCAAGTCCCTGCACTCTCGAACGGGTCATTCCGATCTTGTCTGATTCCCTTCACTCCCCCACCGTCCTCCTCCTTGACGAAGTGAGCGTCGCCCTCGATCGCTATGCCGATCTCGACACTCCTTTTTGGGAAGGTCTGCGGGCGCTGGCCATCAATCAGGTGGGTGGCCAGCTCGGCTTCGTCCTGGCCAGTGCCCATCCCCCCCACGAGCTCGCAGCGCGGCACGCCAGCGCCGGCTCGCCGTTCTTCAATATCTTTGGGTACAGCGCGACGCTGGGGCCGCTTGACGATGCCGAAGCGCGCGGGCTGCTTTCGAGCTCGCCGCTGCCGTTTTCGGCGGGCGATACCGACTGGATTCTCCGCGAGAGCGGCGGCTGGCCAATCCTCTTGCAGATCCTGGCCCGTGAACGCCTGCTGACCCTGCAAGAGGGCCTACAGAGCGACGAATGGAAGCCAGAGGCGCAGCGCCAGATACAGCCGTTTCGCCACCTGCTGCGGCCGGGGAATCCGACGTAGCGACGCGGCGTGATCTTCCAGTCCAGGGCCAGTCCAGGGCCAAGCCTGGGCCAAGCCTGGGCCAAGCCTGGGCCAAGCCTGGGCCGTTTAGACCCGACGAGTGCGCAGCGCCTCCAGCCCAGCGAGCAGCAGGTCCAGCCCTAGCTCTAGATGCTGCAGCCCATCGTGGCGACCGGCGATGATCTCCTGCGACAGCCCATTCATGTATGGGAAGATCTCGACGGGAATCAGGGGCAGAAACTGACGAGCCGCCGGGGCGTACTCCTGCGGCTGCAGCGGAAAGTTAAGGCGCTGCAGCGTGAACCCGTAGGTGAACGCGTCGAGCGTATTCCAGGCGTGGTCGGCCATCGCCCACGAGAACCCTGCTTCCCGCAGACAGCCCACCG
>CALFYE010000597.1 GCA_937952145.1 uncultured Myxococcales bacterium | reverse complement strand
TCTACACAGGCGAAGACACTCTTTCCCTACACGACGCTCTTCCGATCTCAGGTGATTCTGGGCGCGGAAGTCGGCCAGAAAGGTATAGGACAGAAGGGCGCGCAGTGGCCGCAGGCTGCCCAGGTCGCGCAGGCCCAGCGTGGCATCCAGGCTCAGCGGTCGCTGGTTATCGCGATAGAGCGAAGATTGGTATACATCCGGGCTGCTATCGCCATTTTGCAGGTCGCGGAAGCGTAGCCGCCCCTCGCTATAAAGTCGCAATTTACCGATCAGATTTATGTCGATATTGAGTCGCCCCTCGTGCCGGGTGGTGCGCAGGATCGTCAGGTTGTTTTCGACGATGCCGCCGCCGCCCAGCGTCGTGCCGTTGGGCGCGCGGTTGTAGACCCACTGGGCCAGAAACAGGTTGATGGCCAGCGGCGACAGATAGGTGTAGCTGCCGCGCAGCCACAGCCGGTCGGCCTCAAGCAAGCGCAGGCTGGCGACGACGCTGGCCCGCGTAAGCTGCGCCCCCTGCGAGCCCGAAAAATCGACGACGAGATCCGAAAACAGGTCCAGGTTGGGGGTCAGGCTGGCCTGCTGCATCCAGCTGAGATAGACGCGCGAGACATCGAGCCCGTCGCTCGGCGGCAGCAGGTTACCGGGGCGGCCGCTGACGCTGGGATCGCGCTGCACCACCCCGCCATCGCTGGGACCGGACAGCAGCGTGCCGATAAGGCCCAGGCTGCCGTGCAGCGCCTGACCACTGCGCCCGCCCAGGTATTCGTAGCGGGCGGTGGCCCCGAAAGCGAGGGAGAGGCGCGGGTCGCTGCTCTGGCAGGGATCGACGGCCGCCGCGACGGGCACGCCGGGCTGACCGTTTAGGCTCTCGGGCGTGATGATCTGTGAACCGCTGGCCACCCCCGCACCGCACGGCGGGACGTAGTCGGTGAGGAGCGAGCGCGAAAACGGACTGCTGTAGCCGCCGACCAGGCCCGCAAGCTCCCAGTGCTCGCCCAGGCGCCCCGCGAAGCGTAGGCCATCTAGCCGCAGTCGATCGGCCTCGGGAACCAGCATGCGTCCAAGGCTGAGCTGGGTTCGCGGGCTGGTCGCGAGGCGGAGATAGACCTCGCGCAGATCTAGCTCTGGCCCACCGACATAGCCGCGCGAACCGAGCGCGAGCGGCGGAGCATAGGCGGTCTGAAACTTCGCCTCATAGTCGTACTGGCGAGCCAAGCGCAGCCGCACATCCAGGCGGAAGTCCAGGCGCTGCGCCACGCCTTTGACATCCAGGGTGGCCCGCAGATCGCCGAAGGCCAGCACGACCGGCGAGGCCAGCTCTGGCGAGATCGATCCGGGCTCGTGCTCGGCGTAGACCGCGCCGGTCAGCGACAGCCGTCCCGCCACCTGCGGCCGGGCCGATGCCGACGGGGACACAACAAGCGCGCACAGCGCAAGCAGCAGACCGGCCCCGACTGAGCGCACTCCCCGACGGGTAATACGGCGGACCGGCGCAAGATCAGGCAGGGCCAAGTGGGAGGAGTCGAGCGTGGTCATTGGCACACCGATTCGGGGGGAGACGGCCGGCTGGCCAGCCCCTGACGGAAGCTCAGCGTGTTGTGGCAGTGGGTGCAGGCGGTCTGGCCGGCGTGCAGCGCGACGGCGGTATTGCCGGCCCCCGCGGCGCGCATGGCGTCATCGCGGTGGCAGCTAATGCACATCGGCGACAGGCCGGCGTAGTTGCCGCCCTTGTGACAGTCGGCGCAGGGCAGCGTGCGGTGGATGCCGCGCAGCATGCAGCCGACGGTGGCGTGGTTGAAGCGACTGCCGGCGAAGCTCTGCTGGGTGTGGCAGTCGCCGCAGCGTGGGCCCAGCGCGTTGTGGTGAATGTCGTCGCGCTGATGGCAGCTGATGCACTGACCACTCATGCCGCGCAGCGGACGCTGCGGACTGCCGTGACAGGTCTGACACGGCACGCGATCGTGCGCCCCACCCAGCGGATCGGGAGACTGTCGGTGCTCGGGCCGCGGGCCACTTGTCGCGACATCGGCAAAGCGCGTCGGCTGATGACAGGTCTCGCACTGCGGCCAGCGCCCGTCGTGGCGATCGTCTTTTTGGTGGCAGGTTGGCGAGCCGCAGGCCAGATCCTGGCTGAAGTCTTTGGGGGCGCGCGGCGTGGGATGGCAGATGATGCAGCGGCCCGGCTTGGCACCGCGAGCGTGCCGTCCATCGAGGGGAAAGCGCGTCTGCGCGCGGTGATCGAAGCGCTCGACCCACCAGGCGCTCTGGCTCGATCGAGCATCAACTAGCGGCTGGCTGGCCCCCGCTCGCGGCGGCAGATCGGGCGAGCCCGCGAGGGCGGGACGGCGACGCTGCGGGTGACAGGAGACGCAGTCGGTGAGGCGCGAGCCGGCGTGAAAGTCGGCATGACAGGGCTTACAGCCCCGCGCATTGTCGGCGTAGACCACGCGGCCAGCGGCGGTGCGCTCGCGGTGACAGTCGGTGCAGTCGCGCGGCGTGCCAGCGTCGGAGAGCTCATGCTGCCGCACCAGCGAGAGATCAAAGCCGGTCAGCGCGTGATCAAAGCGACCCGTCAGCCGCGACTGCAGCCTCGACACGCCGCGCAGATCGGCGTCGCGACCGCGATGCTCGCGATGACAGCGAGCACAGGTCTGCCCCCGCACCTCTGGCTGCGCGTGCAGCCCGCGCCCCGCCTGCTGCTTGTCGTGAATCGCAGCGTGGCAGGACAGACACTTGCCGTCCGGAGCCTCGCCTTGGCCCGTGTGACAGCGCTCGCAGGCGACGTCGTTGTGCGCGCGATGCAGCGGCGCCCGCGGCGTGCCGTAGTCTCGTGCTGACTCGCCCCAGGCATCCGATGCCCACAGCAGAATCAGCACACGCAGGAACCCATGAATGATGCTCTGGTGCCAGCGCAAGCAAGCCCCCTTTCCCCGCCTTCTTTACGGCCCCGCTGCCGCCGATCTAACGAGCCGGCGCGATTTTTTTTAACGCGTCACGGTCTTGATCTCGACGGGCGGACGGAATCCGTCGGGATGCGTCGGAGAGTGGCAGCGCTCGCAGGCAGTGCCATTGCGCCCCTTATGAATGTCGGCCTCGCCGTGGCAGGCGCGATCGCTGCAGGTCTGTGGTCGCGGCCGAAAGCGATGCGCCAGATCCAGGCTGGCCGGGTGACAGCGCGATGTGCAGGGCACCGTCGCATGCCGCCCGAGGAGCGGAAAACCAGACCCACGCTGGTGATCGAAGCGACGGACATTTTTGAACGTGCCGGTCGCCGGATCGTGACAGCGCTCGCAGCCCGACCCGCGCTCGGCAAACGACGCGGCGTGTGGACTGACTGCGCTATGGCAGCTTGCGCAGTCGGATCGCAGCCGAGCCCGCCCCATCTCGCTTTGGGTAAAGCGCGACTGCTTGTCGACATGACAGGTGCGGCACTTGTCGCGAATGCGCGACAGATCGTGACCGCCGATCAGCTTGAAGGGATTGCTCTCGCCATGGCCCAGGCCAGTCAGCTTGCCCAGGCAGGCCGGGTCGGCATCGCCGCGCGGTGTGCGACAGCGCTTCAAGCTGGCGTCGCCGTCGGACTCATGGCAGCGCTCGACACAGCCCTGGGCGCGGAACCAGTCGCGCGGAAAGCGCGCGTGGGCCGGGCTGTTTTCGGCATCGCGATGGCGATGACAGCCGACGCAGTCGATGTTGCGGTTGTTAGCGGTGGCCGGCCCGCGCAACAGCGAGCTCAAGTTTTGGAAGTCAGCGCCGCCCAGCCCGCGATGACACTGGCGACAGTCGTACAGGCTGCCGACGCGATGGCTGGCGTGCAGCGCAAAGCCGGTCTGCGTGCGGTGGTCAAAGGCGGCCGTCTGCCAGGTCGGCAGAGCGTGGCAGGTGGCGCAGGGCATGGGCTTGCTGCTCGGGCGTCCGCTGCGGTCGGGCAGGACGAAGCGCCCGCGGTGCGGACTCTGGTCGCGGTGGCACGTCCCGCAGTCGGGGTTCGGGGGCCGGCTGCCCGTCGATGGGTGGCAGGAAAGGCAGCTGACATCCTGGTGCGGGCCGTCAAGTGGCCAGTCGGTGTCGCGACGATGGTCGAACGGCCGCGGTTCGCTAAAGCTCCGCTTTTCCGAATGACAGGTGCGGCAGGCCCGCGCGCCAAAGCTGCCGCCGTGCACGTTCTTGTGACAGGGCGTGCAGTCGGCAAACGACGAAAGTGGCTGGCTAAAGACCGGCGGCTTGCCGTGACAACGACCGGTGCACGGCACCGCTTCATGCATCGTGCCGTCGATGCGAAAGCGAGTGTTGCGGTTGTGATCGAACTCGCTGTCGGATCGTCGCAGCCAAAGACCCTTGCCCGCCGGTGGCGTGGTCGTGCTTCGCCCCGACGCCGAGCGGCCCTCCGGTCCTGCGCGATGGCACTGCACACAGTCGGCGTTGCCCGCCCCTACCGACCCGTGCGGACTGCGGTGACAGCTCGCGCAGGCTGGCGTTGCCGTTAGATAGGTGGTGCGCCCACTCGCCGCGGGGCGATGGCAGCGCTGGCAGCCGACCTGGGCGTGCACACCTTCAAGAGCAAAGCCGCTGACCTCGCCGTGCCGGCCGGGCCGACGCAGCTCGCCCGCAAAATCGGGGGGCAGCAGCAGGCCATCGCGGTGCTCGTAGTGACAGGGGGTGCCGGCCTCGGCGCAGCTCTTGCGAGTGAGCACATTCGGCTCTCCGTGCAGTCCACGGCGCCCCGCAATGCGCGTCGCGACGTCGGGATGACAGCCCGCGCACACTTTGGCCGTCGGCTTTACGCCGGACTGCTGATGACAGGCCCCGCCGTCGCAGCCCAGATTGGCGTGATACGAAGATAACTGATAGGAATCCCCGCAGCCCGCGCAACAAAACACGCTTAGGAATAGCCCAAGAAAAATAGCAGAACAACCGAAACGCGAACGACTCTCCGCCGCTCGCAGTTCTGCCCATCTAAAAATCAACATACCAATATCGTTAAAATAGCCCATATTTTTCACAGACATGGACAATGACCGCGACGCCAAAGATCAGGGACAGCGGCAGGTGAATCAGCCGGGCGAGCTCGGCTCCGGCTTCTAGCGTCGGCAAAAGCTGCAGCAGCCGCTGCCTTCGCCAGCGCTCCGCCAGGTTGTGGCGGTACTGCGCCACGATGTCGGGCGCCTCGCTCTTGCTGTATAGGCCCTGCAGGGCGGCCGGCACGGGCAGCAGCCAAAGCAAGAGCCCGTCGAAGAATGCCAAAAGCAGGCTGAAAGGCGCGGTAAGAAATCCCGTCCCCAGCCGCGGTGGGGGGGCCGGACACAGCCGCTGCAGCAGCGCCTCCCCCGCCTCAACCAGCGACGGTGGCAGGCGCAGGCGCTCGGCCTCGCGGCGCAGCCCCGAAAGCTCGGTCTCGACAATCGCCCGGCGGGCCCGCAGCCGACTGCTCAGCGCGCGAATCGCCGCGCCCGAGACGACCAGCAGAAACAGGCCCAGCCCCGCCGTGATCCCCGCCAGGCTGCGCCAGGGAAACCAGGCGTGCACCGCGATCAGCAGACCCGAAAACCCACCCGCCAGGCTGTGCAGCCGAAAGTCGCCCAGGCCCTGCAAGAGCAGCCGCCGCACGGTGCTCCGCAGCCGGCTTTGCTTCGCCACCACCGCTGCTGGTCGCCGCAGATAGACGCGACGCAGCGCGAACAGGCCGGCCAAGGATGCCGCCCCCAGCCCCGACCAGCCAAAGGCCAGCCGCAGCGCATGCGAGGCCCACAGCGGCCGCCCACCAAAGATCCCAAACAGCGAACGCAGCGACGGAATCAGCGCCGTCTTCTGCAGCAAAAACTCACAGGCCCCAAGCAGCGCCAGCAGTACGCCGGCCAGCCAGACCCAGGCCAGCCGTCGCTGCCACGCCGGCTCACGGGCGGGCAGATTCCCCCCCGACCAGGGCGGGACGGGATCTGGAAGCAGGGGCAGATCTTTGGCCGGCAGCAGCCGGGTCGGTGCCGCCGCCACCACCGGCGAAGACAAGGACAGGCTGGGGCTGGCCGCGCGCTCTTGGGCACTGAGCGCGTGCAGCGCCTGGGCGGGCGAATACTCCGACAGGGTCAGCGCCCCGCCGGGACAGACCGCGATGCAGGCCTGCTGTCCGCCATGCGTCTCGCAGTGATCGCACTTGCTGGCGATCCGCGTCCGGCTGGGGTCAGCGACGCTGCGCCGGCTGCGGATCTGCACCAGGTCGGAGCCGGCGTCCAGGCGCGCTTGCAGCTTCTGACCAAAAGGGGTGGCCGGATTGGTCTGCCGCATTTCAATCGCGTTATACGGGCATGCGGTGCTGCACGCCGAGCAGCCGATGCAGGCATATTCATCAATCTTGACTTCCGCTTTTTCCGGGATGAAGTGGATCGCATCATAGGCGCACGCCGTCACACAGCGCTGATCCGAACAGGTGCGACATGTGCCAATCGTCTTTAGGGTATAAAACGCCGGCCCGGCCGAGAGATGCAGCCGATTCCGGCCGTAGAGCTCCGCGCAGGTCGCCTCGCAGGCGCCGCAGCCGATGCACTGCGACAGATCCAAGAGCCGCACCCGGTCGGAAAGCGGCAGACCGTGACGAATGAAGTAGTCCATCGCCCCGGCGGTCGCCCCCAGCGCCTGTGGCAGTCGGCTGCGAGCCGTCGCCTGCGCCCGTTCGCGCGCCGCCCGCAGGCCAGTGTCGATCGTCGCCTGGCCCGGCCCTCCCTCGCCCAGCCCCGCCTCGCCAAGAGCGCCGGTCTCACTCAAGAACAGCGCCGCGTGCGACAGCGTATAGACACCCAGTTCGCAGTCGGGATGGGCGGCAAGCGGGCTGCCAAACAGGCGCGCCAGGCTCGCCGTCTCTAGCAGGTCGCCGGCCTGAAAATAGGCCAGGTTCTGCCGCACCCGCCGCGACAGGATCGCCCCCGTCCCCGCGGGCTGAGCGCTCCCCTGCCCCCCGCCTAGCTCGCGCAAAAGCGAGCGCTCCATGACCGCCACCACCACCTGACCAGCCAGGACCCAGATGGCCTGCCCCGACGCCGCCACCAGCTGGTCACGCGGCAGCGCCAGGTACTGCGCCCGCCCCGCTCGCAACAGGGCCATGACCTGCTCGCGCCCCGCCGGCCCTAGCTCGCCAAACGGCGACTGACTACGCAGCTCTTCCCACTGGTCTTCGGCCTCGGCCGCCCGCTTGGCCGCCGCCAGCTCGCCGGGGGATCGCAGCGCGACCGGCTGCCGACCTGCCCCATCGCCGCCGTCCGGTCGGGCCGGGCCATCGCTTCGCCGCTGTCGCCGATCGATGTGCAGCTGCACCATGCGCGTCGTGCTGAAGACCCGCAGCCGCTCGCGCAGCAGCTCGCCTTTGGGTTCGGTCGTCGCTTCGAGGATTGCCTGATTGCTCTTCGACATTTCACACCGGACCGCGGCCAGGCGCGGTCATATCCAATGAAAACTTAGGATTCAGAGCCCTGGGTTAATCGTTTCAATTCAGCACGCGTTGGCGCATTATCAGGGACCGTGGCTTTCTCAGGATTTCGCATCAGTCGATATTCTGTGGGAATCCTAATTGTGCGATACATAGACTCGTCCCCGCGATTCGCCAGCCGCAGCGTCGTCCCCTGATGGATCGGCGGGGTCTTGGGCTGCGTCGCGCGCTCGCTGAGATCGGCCAGCGTCAGTCGCTCGGTACGGGGCGGATCGCCGGCGGTGCGGGTCGGACCGGGCGCTGTCCGCCGGGGACCGGCCCCCGGGTCCAGCACGGTGTCGTAGAGCGCCGGCCCGTCGATGCTCCCCGAAAGCGGACTGCCCAGCTCGTGCCCGACGGGTAGCCGCGGGGGACGGGACGGCTCCGGCCGCCGCTGCGAGAGCTCATGCTGCTCGGCGATGCGCTGCTCTTGCGTGGGCTCAAAGCGAGTATCAAGGAAGCTCCCGGCGGTCTGCCCCAGGACTTCGCTGCGCGCGTGGGCATCGCGCTCGACGCCCGGGCTCGCGACTTTCGGGCGGGCCAGCTTCAGCCGTCGCAGCAGCGCATCGCTGGCCTCGCGGCTAAAGCGGCCGTGGTCAAAGCGCTTCTGCACAATCCCAATCTTCTGCAGGAATTGCCGACTGGGCGAGCTACCAATCAACACATAGACCTCATCGGCGCGCAGGGTAATTGCCCGCTGCTTCCTCTGGACCGACAGCGTCGTTTGAGCAATGCTGCTTACTTCGGCCTGATCGAGGATATAGACTTCTTTCCGCGATTCCGCAGCAAATAGCAATTCAAGGTTCTTCTTGTTGGCACCCAGGAATTTTTTGTTTTTGTAATAAACCAGGAAGACGGCATTGCCGAGCTCCGGCCGGCACAGGGCTAGCGCGGCCTCCACCGCCGAGTCACTGCCGCCCACCACCACCAGGTTCTTGCCGCGCACCTCGTCGGGGTTGTCGAGGCTGCGGAAGACGTGCGGCTGTAGCTGCTCGGCCATATCGACCTTGGGCAGGGGCTTGGGCTGGCCGAAGCCGCCAATCGCCACCACCACCCGCTGCGCCAGGTAGCGCCCGCAGCGGTCGGTCTCGACGCGGTAGCCGCCGGCCTGGGGCTGGATATCGGTGACCGTGACCTGGGTCTGCTCGCGGATGCGGTACTCGGCCTTGACGTCCTGCCAGCGCTCGATCAGCTCCTCTTTGGTGCACTCCTCGAAGGAAAGCGGGCTGTCGCAGCCCAGCTCGCGCGGCAGCGCATGCACGGTCTTGCCCTTGGGGAAACGGACGATGGTGTTCAGCGGCGAAGCGCCCTGTTCCAAAAGGGCGTAGCTCAGTCCGTGCTGGGTGCAGGCGACGGCGGCCGAAAGTCCCGCCGGTCCAGCCCCAACGATCAGCACATCGACCGAGCGCTCGCCCACCGCAGCCACCGCCCGGGACCCCTCGCTCCACCGCAGGCTGCGTTCCTTTTGGCGCGGCGCAGGCTTGAGGCCGCTTGACACCATGTGCTCGACGGCCGCTTGTCCCAGGTTGATAGCGTTCTTGATGCGCGGCAGACCGGCTGGCTCACCGACAAGATAAAGCCCCGGCCGTCCCACCGGCTGATAGAACTCGTCTAGCTCCGGGAACTCAATCGTCGGGGCCGGCCCATCGCTGCGATACATCTTCAGCGCCCCGGTCGGACAGATCTTGTCGCAGGCCCGGCACTGCACACAGTCGCTCTCGCGCGCCACCCGCATCACCTGCTTATGCGGGTCTAGCTCCAGCACCTTCTGCGGGCAGGTATGAACGCACTTGTCACAGCCGATGCACAGGCTCTCGTTGACCGAGAAGTTCCACAGCACCGGCTTTTCCACCAACAGCGCCTGCGCCGCCTGCGCCGCCCTCCGCTTACTTCGCTCCCGCGCAATCAGCGCCGCCGGTCCCAAAATCGCCATCACCGCCAGCGAAAACGTCAACATGGCAGCATCGCCCCCTTTGACTCGACCGCGATCAAACGCGAAAATCAGTTATTTATTTTGCAATAGTGTCTACGGAAAATGCCGATATTTTCCATGAAAATGGGTCAAACGTATCCTTCCTCAGCAGGGTTCCTCCATCTGCAACATGAACCGCAGTCGTCGAAATAGTCATGTTTTTATATACAGAACAGTGAACCGTTGCATAAATTTCCAAACTCACGATATTTTTCATTGTCACATTCTCAGGAATCCGAATTGTGCTATTCCTCAAAATATGCACTGATCCACCCTTGACATCACTTTCCGGCTTAGTGGTGTCCAGTACCGCCGCACCGGGTTTCGTGATGGAAACCATTTGCACGAGCTCAGTTCCAGAGTGCGCCAGGTCCTTATACCTAAGCACCACGGTTCCAGTTGCCTGAAGGGTATTTAGTTCGTTGGCTTCACTGTGAATAATGTAAGGCAAAGCAGCATCCTCGCTGAAGTTCAATGCAGCGATGGGCTCCTCGGAGCCAGCAGTGTCCGGCTGATACTTGCAGATCACTTGATGGCTCGCGCTTCGACCGCCGCAGTTATTAATATACTTAAACTCAACGAATTTATTAACCGACAGAGTCTCTGGACAATCGACCCTATCCATCCCAACCACATTAGCCGCGTCCGGTATAACCACAACTGGCGGCCCGATTCTTTTAAGATTTATCACCCTTGACTGGAGTCCTCCATTGCTCACCACACCCCTATTTCCCCCCTCTGCCCCTCCCCCATCTGGGAAATCAATATAGGCAATCGGGCTGCAAGAGGCGGTCAGAGCCAGGGCAAATGCAGGAATCAAGTGTCGGTATCGGGAGTGCATATTAGTTTCCTTGATTGGGTGACATGTGGTGAAGTGCGATGCCAGTGACTGCGAGGCTGACCCCCCAGACCGCGGTCATGCCCCAGGCGACGCCGGTGATGGCGGGGAGCTGGCAGGCGGGTTGGCTGGGGGTGTTGGCGATGCAGGTCTGGCTCTGGGCGTGGCTGCCGATGGCGCCGACCAAGCTGGCGGCGAACATGCTGCCGGCTGTGCCCAAAAGGAGGCCGAGGATGTGGCGGTTGCGGACGGCCGGCGGGGCGGCGCGAAACGGGGCGTGCCACACGCCGTACAGGCTGCTCGCGGCGAGGGTCGCCAGGCCCAGCCCCATGAACGTGAAGCCGGCGGCCTGATAGCCGGTAAGCGCTGCTGCGTCGAACGTCACGCTACGCCCTCCTGCAATGGGATACGTCTGGTTGCCGAGATAACTCACAGCGGCGCCGGCGATTAGTCCGCTTACGGCGGTGCCCAGGCCGATGCCCTGCGCCAGGCCGCGCTCAAAGCTCAGGTAGGTGCGGGGCGGCGCGTGAAAGATGTGCTGGCGCAGAAGCTTGCTGACTGCGCCGAAGCAGGCTCGCCGATCGACGGCGGTGGGCGAGCAGTCGGCCGACACGGTGTCGCGAAGCTCGCCCGCGACGACGGCGTTGTTGTTGTAGATCAGCAGGCGCACCTGAGTCTGGCCGGGCCGACCGGGCTGGCTGGTCAGCTCGCCGCGGAGCGCAAAGTCGTAGTGGCCAAGCTGGTCGCCGAGGGCTTGGAAGCAGCCGAGGTCTAGGCAGTACAGCTCTTGCTCAGTGGCGCGCAGGGCCGGGACGCGGGCGCTGCCATAGCCCTGCCCGATAAACGTCGCCACCTGCTGCCGCAGTCCACCGTCGGCGACGCCGTTGTAGCGGATCCCCAGGACCAGGTACGAGCGCGGGCGTGCTCCCGCGTCGCGGCCCGGCGGCGGGCTGGCCCCCGGGCTGCCCGGCGAGCCGGCTTTGGCAGCGGCGGCGGGACTGCTGACTGGCGGTGCCCCAGCGCCCGATGACGACCCGCCCGACGACGACCCGCCCGACGACGACCCGCCCGACGACGACCCGGCAGGCGCCTGGGCCAGCACCGGCGCAGGCGAACCGGAAACCGGGCGGGCAGCCGAGGCCACGACAGAGCTACTTGCAGGGTCCGCGGCCGAGGCGACAGACGCCGAGCCCGACGGCGGCAAGAGAGGAGCCGGCGGGGGCTCGGCGACTGCGCCCTCGCTGTCCGGTAGGGGCTGGGCGGCAGCCGGGGGCACCGACTGAGCCCTGGCACTGGGCACTCCGCCGACGGCCAGGAGCGAACCGAACACCGCCACCGAGGTCCGCGCCACATGGGCAATATCGAAATAATATGAGGTTTTCATGGATTTCCCTGCATACGCACAGCATGACCGCGCACAAGAACAGTCTGCGGGCTGGCGATATCCTTAATTGCAATCTCGCAGCTGCCGGCATCGATAACCTGATAGCGACCACGTACCCAGCGCTTGCCGTCTTGTACCGCGATGCTGCCGCTCTCGCCCTCGCGCAGGGCGCTGCGGCAGTCCAGGGTCAGCTCGCTGGGTGGATCGCCGCGCACCTCGCTGATATGGCGCAGCAGGGTCGCGGCCTCGGCCCCGGGGTCTGGCTTGCTCGATTCTGGCTTACCCGATTCTGGCTTTCCTGATTCGGCGTGCCCCGCGGGGCTGGCGTCGCTGGGACTGGCGGCTGGCCGCGCTTTTTCGGCCAAGGTGCGCTCGGCCGGGCTGCGATCGAATCCGCTCTTTTCGGGGCTGGGCTTGCTGACCGGATCGGGCGCCGGCCGGCTGCTGTCGGCGCGTGCGCTGTCGAGCTTGGACTTTTCAGCTCGGGGCCGCTCCGAACGCGGCTTGTCAACCCGCGGTCGCCCGAGGCTGGCCACCACCGCACCACCGCCTGCTGCCCCCGACCCGGCACTCCGCCCGGAACACTCTGCCGCCGAGGCGGCGAGCGCATCAGAGGCAGTAAGCGGCACCCGAAAGCACAGCAGCTGGAGCCGCACCTGCTCGCCTTCCCGCGTCGGTGAGAGCTGCAGCCGATATTCGCCACTGGCCCGCAGATCACACATCAGGTCTTGCACCCCGCTGCGACGCGTGCTGGTGCAGTCCGCGGGAGCCTCGCCGCCCGACAGCGCCAGGTTGATCTCGCGCTCAGCCGGCAGGAAGGCCTTGCACATCAGGCGGCCGGCTCCGTCTCCGCTCATGCGAGAAAAAGGCAGGACCAGCGGTCGTTCGAGCGACGGACCCACCTCGAAGGTCTGCGGCTGATCAAGCTGCAGCGCGGAGCTGGGATCGCCGCCGACCGTCGCCTGCATTCCCGCACAGCCTGGGCCTATGAACAAACATAGAGACAGCCAAGGGATTAGATGATTGCGCATTAGTTGTTTCCTGAAGTCATCGAGGTTCGGGTTTCGAAATAACGGAATCGGCTAGCACCGATCTGCAGTTCGTCTTGGTCAAAGACATAGGTCGGGCTGTTTAGGCGCTGGCCGTTGCGATCGACGGTCATGCCATCGACGGGATAGACCAGAAGCTGGCCCGAGCCAGCGTCGCGGACCAGGCGACAGCGCGGCGAGACACCGGGGGTCAGCGTCTGGGCCAGGGCGCTGCCGACCGCCGCCGGACTGCCCCCCGCCGAGCCGATGAAGATGTCGCAGCCAAGATCGCCGCCGAGGATCGTGTCGGCCTTTTCTAGAAAGTAAACTCGCCCCGTCGCCGAGGACAGCAGCCAGGCGACATGGGTCTGGCCGCGTGGGCTGCGGAAGGCCTCGACCCACTCCACGGCTCGCCCCACCGTCGGGGCCCGCGGCGTAACTGCGACACGCGGCAGCGGCTCGGTGAGCACACCCCCGCCCCCGGTCGTCGCTTCGCGGCGCGGCAGCGGCGGCAGCAGGGGCGACTCGCCAAACAGCGCCGCCTGCACCCGTCGCCGCCATGCCGGCACACACAGCGCCCCCAGCACCAGGGCCAGCAGCCCCCCATCCAGCCACCACCACAGCGGGCTGTGCGAAAACGAGCGGGTGGCCAGCTTGCCGGTCGGCGCCTCCCCGCCCGGCTTTTGCACTGCGGCCTCCGCCGCGCCCCGTGCCGCCAGCTCGACGCCCAGCCCAATCGTTGCTCCCCCCCCCGCCGCGCGGACGGTCAAGCGGTAGCTGCGCGGGCCCGCCGAAAGCCCCGCCGGCAGCGCGTAGTGCGTGGTCTGCACGGCGTCCAGCACCTGACTCAGGTACTCGCCCGTCTTGCTCGGCAGCTCGTCAAGCGCGGCCGTGCTGAGCAGGCGACCACCGCTCTGCCCGACGAGCTCTTGCAGGTACTTGGGCGCGCGTCCGCCGCCCGGTGGCGAGATGAACAGCGAGTCGAGTACCACCGACTGCCGGACGAGGCGCGGAATCGTGCTTTCGACAAACTGGTTGCGCGGCTGCGTCGCGAGATCATCGAAGCCGCTGCCGATGGCCAGCACCACCGTCTGGCTGTTCGGCGCTAGGGGCGCGTTATCGATGAGCTTCAGGCTGACGCGCAGCGCCTCTGAAAAAGAGAAGCTGGCACCGTCGCTGCTCGCGGTTCGCGACTCTATCTGGGCCAGCGCCTTCCCGATCTCATCGCGCTTGTCGGTCAGCTCCTGCTCCACGAGCACGCGCCGGCCGCGCTCGTAGACCAGCAGGCCCAGCGATGACTTGGGGTGTTTGAAGGTGGCGTCAATGACCGCGCGCAGGCTGTCGCGCAGCGCTGGAGTAAGAGGGCCGTCGGGAAGCTGCACCATCAGCATCAGCGAAAGCGGCGCCGGCGGCGACTTGGGCGGCGGGGCCAGCGGCGCGAGCACCTGGCCATCTAGCTCCACCGTCGGGACCTGAGCACGGTCGGCGGCGGCCCCGCTCCAGCTCAGGACGCGCAGCGGCTGACCGACGGTGCCAAAGACGTGTCGCAAGCACAGGGCCGGAGGCGGGGCATCCCCAGCCGCGGTGGACGTGCAGCGTGACGCCGGGACCACCGGGGCGCGGGCCTCGCTGGGCGGCGGGACCTCGGCCGCCCGGGGCGGTTCGGCTTGACGGGGGGGGACGGCCTGACGGGGGGGGATGGCTGGGCGGGGGGCGTGGGCGCCCCGAGCGCCTTTGGGCTGCGCCGGAGCCGGACCGCCGAGCAGGCAGCCCAGGGCCAGCACGCACAGCGCTGCCGCCCCACGAGCCAGCCCCGACCGTCGCGGCCCAGCGACGACAGAGGAACAAGACGGCGTTATGCCCCTCATGGCTTCACCACCTTCTGGCAGTGGGCGCGAAACACCAGCACCACGTCGTCGGCCAAGCGCAGGCGCGAGCCGTCGAGGAGCGGCTGACGAGACAGCACCCGCGTCTCGCTTCCCGTCGGGGGGCGCACAAAGGTGCCATTCGTCGAGCCGCGGTCGCTGAGGAAAAAGGTGCCGCTGCTGATGTCGAACTCAAGCTCGGCGTGCTCGCGCGAGATGCGCCCGGAGCTAAAGACCAAGTCGCAGACCTCGGCATTATTGCCAATCAAGATATGCGTCTTCATCAGCGGCGCAATGGCCACTACCAAGCTGGGCGGTGGTCCCGGCAAGCGATTTTCGACACAGACCAGCCAGGCCCAACCGCGATACACGGCTTGGCGGCTCTGGGTCGGCGAGCTGGACTCCTGCACGTCTTCCGAGAGATCCGGGACGTTGTTGCGCCCGCTGGTGCCCGCCCGGGGTCCATCCACCCAGGTCGGAATATTCGTTTCTTTGACCTGACCGGCAATCATTAGCATCCCCCCAAAGTCATCAGTTCATGATTAATAAACGCAGTCACCATCGCCAGAGCGCATTCGGTCATATTGCCGTAGCGGTTCTGTGGATTAATCGACAGCATTCGCTGCAGAACACGATCCACCTGAGTCAGAACACGGCTAGGGTGTTCCGGCACACGCACCGGGAAAAAGATGCCGCCCAGATGGGCATTGCGCATGGCGTTCTGGACCTGTGAGCTCTCGCCGAGGGCCGCACACTGCTCTAGGCGCGGCGGCAGCCGACCGCGGCACAGGATCTGGTAGCAGCAGACCCCGGCCGCGTACTCATCGCTGAGAAACCAGTTGATCGCTCCCGTCGATGTACCGTCGAGAACCTTCCATAGCTCGCTGGCAAAATAGGGCACCGTGCCGAGCACGTAGGGCACGCCCAGCCCCACCTGGTCCGCCGGCCGGGTGATGACCTTGGCGGTGCCAAAATCGCCCAGCCGCAGGCGGTTGTTCTGGTCGAGCAGCAGGTTGTTTAATTTAATATCCCGATGCGAGGTCCGTTTGCGGTGGAGATAGGCGAGCGTATTTAGCAGCGCATAGGCGATCTTGACGCGCTCGGCCAGGCTCATCTTGTCGATGAACTCCAACAGGTTCCCTCGGCATAATTCCATAGTAAACCAGTGGTACTGAATGCCGCTTTCCTTATCGAGATAATAAGTGCAGTCGTAGGCAGTCAGCAGGTTGATGCTGCCATCGCCGCTCTTTAGGATCTCGAACTCGTGATGATTCCTCTCCATCGCTTCCGGGATATCGCTGGTGCTGTCGGATATCTTGACTGCGACAATTGATTTGGCGGGGTGGCGTACCGCATAGACATGCCCTTGAAAGCCACTCCCCAGCGGGCGCTGCACCACCAAATCATTAATCATTAAGACTTTTCGATGATCGGCAGAGACCTGTCGTTCACACATGGTTTCACCTAGTAGTGAGTGAGGGATGGACTATGTTCATGGGGCGAATGACCAGCTCGCGCGGGTTCGAAGGTGTGGCCGCCCCCTTTGCTCCGTCGGAGCTACCGCCGACCGCCGCCCCCAGGCCAGCGCTCGGCGTCCCAGGCGCCGTCGCTGGGCTCCCCGCCCCGCCGCTGCCGCTGCCGCCGCTGCCGCTGATGCTGCCGCCGCCTGCGCTGCCGCCGCCGCCCTGGGGGACGGACTTTTCACGGCTCGCCGGCCGCTTTTCGTTGCTGCTAGGGCGCCGTGACTTGGCATGGCCGGACTCGGTCTGATCGCTGGACTTGGGCAGGTTGGCTTGGGCCAGCTGCGCTCCCACCGTGGGGCTCGCGCTGCCGTCGCCGCCGCTCTCGCCGCTGCCCCGCCCGCCGCTTTCGCCCGGCTCGACGACGGGCTCGGCCCGGCGGCCAGGATCGGGCACAGCCCCCGTCGCGGCCCGCGCTGTTGCCGCCGCCCCCGTCGCGGCCGGCCCACTACCACACTGCAGCGTCTGCATCAGCGAAGTCAGCGAACCGCAGAACACCACCGCCCCCCACAGGCCGACGCCCAGCCGACGGGCGACCCGCCAGGGAGGGGGCAGCTCCTCGACGCCGCGAGGGGACGCAGCGAGCGGGAGGGGCGGATGGGCGGGCACGGGATTCCCCGCCAGTGCCGCGACCAGCGCCGGACGCAGTGCGGGGGGGCGCGGGTCGCCATCGCCGGCGCCAGGACTCGGCGTCAAAAGTAGCGAGGGGCTGCGCCCGATCTCGGTGACGGCCTCCGAGGCGTGGGCGCTGCTCGTCAGGCTGCCGAGCGGGGCGGTGTCCTCGGCGCGAGCGCCCATCGGCGAGCCAGCCGGGGCTCCGCCTAGGGTCTCGTCGACCTCGCCCGGGCGCTCGTCTTTTCGGTCGGGCCCCGACACCGGCAGCGCCTGTGTCATCAGCCCTTGGCGCACCGTCTGCAGAGCATCGGTCACGGCCCCCGGGCTCAAGTGCTCAGTCGATGGCGCCGAGAGCGCGGCGGCCCGGCCCACGCCCCCCGGTCCCAGGCGGTCGGTCTGTGGCGCCTTGCCCACGGCCGCCGAAGGGGGCGCCACCCAGGTCAGCGGCCCACGCTCGCTCGTCGGCCGCGGCCCTGCGAGGGGACTGCCGCTCGGGGGCTCCGAAGCGGCATCGCGGGCCCCGGCCAGCTCACAGTCCAGGCAAGGAAAAAATCGCGTTGCCAGCGCCGTCAGGCTGCCGCCCACGTCGTTGTTCCCCGTTGGGAACAGCGCTTCGAAGGGCACGACGCGGGCCGAGCGGTTCTGAAGCTCGCCCTCGGTCTGGACGAAGCGCACCACCCAGCCGGGCAAGCTGCCGCTGTCGCGCTGCCGATCTTCGCTGTTCAGCTCGACCGCCAGCCACGGAAAGTTCGAGTAGTAAAGAACGGTCGCCAGCCGGGCTGCGCCGCGCACCACCTCCTCGATGCCAACCTTCTGCTCCTGCCAGCGGACGTACAGCACGCCGCGCTGCGATTCGTCGCTGCGACGCACCGCAAAGCGATACGGCAGGCGGCCAGGGGTGGGGCTCTGGGGCAGGCGGTCGAAGCGTTGCAGGTACTGCACCAGCACCTCACGCTCGCGTTCAGGGCCTTCTGCGCTCTGGAAGCGACCAAAATCCGACGCCAAGCGCAGGCCGCGACTGGAATCCAGCTCACCGAGGCGGGCGAACATCTCCAACCCGACATCGGACAGCACCGCTTCGTCGATGCCCACCGGGGCAGGATGGTTGGGACCGGCCGAGGTGTAGACGGCATGCTTCCAGATGGGCCCGCCGCGCCCCGAGTGATCGGCCTTGCCAATCACGCGCTGTGCGCCAATCACCGCGATACCGCCGTGACCGGGAGGACTCTCAAACGCCTTGATTGAAAAATTGGCGAAGGTCAGCCCGGTGGTCTGGCGGGGAAAGGCCTCAAACGCCATCAGGAGCTCGCGCAGGACTTTTTCCTGCGGTGCGGTAAATCCCGGGGTCAGCGTCTTCCGCGCCATCACCACCGTGGCGCCCCCCTTCTTGCTGTATTCAGCGTAGAGGGTGTGATTCCATCCGGGAGACTTTAGTTCGCTATCCTCGTACCCATGCAGGGCATCAGTGATTGCCAATGACGACATGACTTCCTCACCCATAAACTGGTAAATTGGGATGCCGATTAGTGCAGAGAGCTAGCGGCAGGCTGGGGCGCAACGCCGCCGCGGGGGGCACCGTTGGCCGGGCCACCGAGGCTGGGCGGAGGACCGTAGCCCGCGGCTGGCGGGGCAGCCGCACCAGGCACAGGCGGGACAGGCGCTGCCGCCGGACTGGCCGCTGCCGCTGCTGCTAGAGGTGCCGCCGGACTCTGGACTGGAGCAGCCGCCGGCGAGGCCGGGGGGCGACTACCGCCGCGGTCGCGGTTGAGCGACATGGCACCGACCGTCTGCCGCCCCGCCGAGACCGCCAGCTTAAGCTGCTCAGCCTTACCCAGATTTCCCCGCCGCGCGCTCTCGGGCATGATGCCGCGCACCAGGCTGGAATAGACCTTGGTCAGGCTAATGTCGGTATCGGCCGAGCCGACGATGACCTCGACGGGCGTGCTGCCACAGGTGCGGCGCAAGCCGAGGATCAGGTTCTGGTAGTGCTGCTCCGCCGCCCGACGACAGTCTTCCAGTTTGCCGTCGAGGAGGTCAATCTTATTAATAAACAGAATGACAATCTGACAGCGACTTAGGACGGTATCGTTCAGCAGGAAGGGCAGCTTGTGCGGTGAAAAGTATTCTTCGAGCTGGGAACGAATCCGCTCCTGGTTGAAGGACTGCTTGCCGACCCGCCGCCCCTGTTCGTCGCGCTTGTCGTTGCCGAGATCGACGGTGAAGATGATGCCCTGGATGCCAGCCAGGTCGACCACGCCGTCCTTTTCGACGTTGACGTCGCGCTGACACATCTTGAGCATGTCGCGCTGCGCCTCGACAAGGTGCTCGCCACCCCACTCATGCAGGCGAAAGACATGCTCGACGCGCAGGCTGTCCTGGTGGTTGTGCGTGATGGTGACCGGGCGGTCATAGGCCTCATCGAGACCGGTCTGCACCAAGTTGCTGATATCGGTCACCAGCGGATCGATCATGCGCAGGAGAAGCGCCGTCTTGCCGCTGCCCTCAATGCCGATGATCGCGACGTTGTAAATCTGCTTCTTCGACGAGGGATTGATGTCTTTATGGCGCTCCAGATCCTTCTTATCGATAAGCAGGCGGCTGCGTTCCTGTCCTAGCTGCGTACACTCTTCCGTCTTGCTGAGCACCTGGCCATTCAGATTGGCAATCTCTTCTTCCGCCTTCTGCAAGAGCAGCATCGCCTGAGCCTGCTCCTGCTGCCGGCTGCGCTCGGTCTGTTCGCGGCCCTGTTGTTCGCGCAAGGCCTGTTCGTTCAGCAGGGTCTGCACCTGCTGCCGCTGCCGCTGTTCCCGAAGGCGAAAGTAAAGCCAGAACAAGACGGAAATCAGGGCCGCCAGTATGCCGAAGAAAAGTGGATATGCATACGCGCTACTGCCGCCGTTATCTGCCTGTGCAAGTAAAGAAAGGAACGCCATGTTTTCACTACCTATCCTCAAATGTTGTGCTCCGGCCCCCGCCCCACGGGCGCCGGATACGCCCCACGGAACACCTATCCCGCGGACGGCCCTCCCCTCGACCGGCTGTCGGCCCCCCCGACCCTTCCCTGCTGGCAGTACGGCAGCGGCACGGCGTTTCTAACCGCGGCCGCAGAATTTGTGTCCGCCCCGAGCCGCGCATAGCCTGCCTAGCCATGTCCGACACCCCTCGCTATCTGGTGCGCGCTGCGGAGCTACAAGCCCAGCCGGAGTTCGTCTTTCATCACCCGCTCAACCCCCGCTCGGCGATTGCCTTCCGCCAGCAGGATGGCAAGACGTTAAGTGAGCTGACCGGCCTTACCCGAACCGGCGTCCACCTGTGCCGCATCCTGCCCGGCCGAGAAGGCTTCGCCTATCACCGCCACTACCGCGAGGAAGAGTGGGTCTTCGTCATTTCCGGACGCGGCATCGCCGAGATCGGCGACGAACAATTCGAGATCGGCCCCGGCGACTTCCTGGGTTATCCGCCGGGCAGCGTGGCCCACCACCTGAAAAACCCACACGCCGAAGATCTGGTCTGCCTGATGGGCGGCGAGCGCTGCAGCGTCGAGGTCGCCGACTTCCCCCGCGACGGCAAGCGCATGCTGCGCGATGGCCAAAAGGAACAGCTGGTAAACGTCGCCGACCTGCAGCCGCTGTTTCCGGCAGAATAGGCCGATACGGCCCCGGTCACGCGGGACCTCTCATTGGGACCTGCCTCATGTTCATTACGGCCACGCTCCTCTTGGGTGGACTGACTGTCCTTGCAAGCTACCTCGGCTTCGGGGCGGAGTCGGCGGAGCCGACGGTCCCGGATTCGGCCGACCCCGACGATGCGCAGGCACTGCTGCCCCCGGCGCTGAGCGGAGCGGAGACCCCGCGCAGCATCTCGCAGACGGCGGTCAGCGATCTGCGGGGCGCGCTGACCACGGGGCGGGGGTTCCGCTGGGCGGCGGCGCTGGGGCTGGCGGCGGGCGGTGTCTTTTTGCTCCCAGCGCTGCGGGTGGCGGCGCTGGTGCCGCTCCTGTGGAACCTGGGACCGACGCTGCGGAAGGCGCTGGGGCGGCTTACGCGCGGTGAGCGCTGGGCGAGCACGCTGGTCGAGGTAGGCGGCCTGCTGGGGACTTTGGTGCTGGGCTATGTCGGCCTGACGGCCATCACCGGGGTCATGCTGGAGGTCGCGGCCTGGTTGGTCGCGCAGACGGAAGATCGCTCGCGACGACGGCTGATCGACGTGATCGAGTCGCTGCCCGCGAGGGTCTGGGTCGAGCGCGACGGGTTCGAGCTGGAGCTCCCGCTGGGCCAGGTCAGCCAAGGCGACGTCGTGGTCCTCGACGCCGGTCAGCTGCTGCCGATCGACGGCACGGTGCTAAGTGGCCTGGGACGCTTCGACGAGTGCAACCTGACGGGCGAGTCACTACCGGTCGAGCGCGGCCCGGGCTCGACGGTGCGGGCGGCTACCGTGCTGCTGCAGGGACGGGTGCGGGTGCGCGTGCAGAGCACCGGTGAGGCCACTCTTTCAAGACAGATCGGCGCCATCCTGGAGAACAGCCGCGACTACCGACGCGAGCTTGAGGCGCGTGGCCAACAGGTCGTGGAACAGGGCGCCATCCCGACGCTGGGGCTGGCGGCCGGGGCCTGTGTACTCGCCGGACCGACGGCAGCCGTGGCGATGACCTATGCCGGCTTTGGCTACTCGATGCGCTACATGGCGCCGCTCGCGGTCTTGGGCTTTGCCGAGCAGGCTTCCCATCGTGCCGTGCTGATTAAAGATGGGCGCGCGCTGGAGCTGCTATCCCGGGTCGACACCGTGCTGTTCGACAAGACGGGTACCTTGACGACGGACGCGCTGCAGATCGAGCGCGTGGTGCCAAGCGGCGCCCTGTCCGAGTCCGAGCTACTGGCCCTGGCGGCGTCCGCCGAGTATCGGCAGCACCACCCCATCGCCCGCGCCATCCACAACGCGGCGCGACGCCTTGGGCTGTCCGTGCGCGAGCCCGAGGACACCGCGCTGACGCTCGGCGCCGGCCTGGTGACGACGCTGGACGGCGGGATGATCCTGGTCGGCAACCAGCGCCTGCTGATCGAGGTCGGGATTCCTATCTCTCCCAAGCTGCAGGCGTTTGAAGAGGCCTGCACTGCGCGCGGCCACAGCCTGGTCTTCGTCGCCTGGAACGACGATCTCGTCGGCGCCATCGAGCTCTCGGCCATCCTGCGCCCCGAAGCCGCCGCCGTCGTCAGCGCGCTCAAGCAGCGCGGCCTGGATGTCGCGATCGTGTCGGGGGATCGGCCCGGCCCGACGCGCGAGGTCGCCGCCCGGCTGGGCATAGAAATGCACTCGGGCTCGGTGCTGCCCGCCGACAAAGCCCAGGCCGTAGCCCGCCTGCAGGCCCAGGGACGCACCGTCTGCTTCGTCGGTGACGGCCTCAATGACGCCATCGCCCTGCGCCAAGCCGACGTCGCCATCTCGCTCCGCGGAGCCAGCACCCTGGCCCTCGACAGCGCCCCGATCATCCTCCTAGACAACGACCTGCGCGGCCTGCTGCACGCCCTCGAACTATCCCAGCAACTAGACGACAACCTGACCATGGGCACCGCGCTGAGCATCGTCCCCGGCGGCCTCGCCGCCCTCGGCATCCTCAGCGGCGCCTTCAGCCTCGCCGCCGCCATCGCCTGGTACAACCTGTCCTTCTTCCTCGGCCTCGGCAACGCCCTCCGCCCCAGCATCCTCCCCGACGCCCGACCGGGGGGGCAGGTGGTGGCGCCGCCAGCCGAAGGATAGCAACCAGCCCGCGCTCTACTACGCCCGGCTTACCGGCTCTTTGATAGCCTCATAAATTTTCAGATAGGCGGCATCCTTTTCTGCTTTTTTCATACCCAATAGCGGCTTTTCTGGCGGAATGACTGCCTGATACCGGCTAAGCGCAGAATCCTTCACCGCGCAGGTCCGAACGGGAATCCACAGGATAACCACCCCGTCACGTTTTGCCTTATCCAATAGCGGCCCCAGATCCTGATGATGAATAAAATCAGAAGCTAGGTGACCGTCCCCCAAGTCCCTGATCGCAGATCACCTGTGAAGTACTGATCAGATAGATTGTGAGAACAGAAACCGGAATCTGCCGAAACCAGGCAGATGAAGACGCCGCTGCGTCGCTGCGAATCTTCCTGGGATTCCTAAGTCTGCAGGGGCACGCGCGAATTACCGTGGTGCTCGATCAGCTCAACACGCACCTGTCGATGGACGTTGTGATCACCATCGCCGACCTCGGTGGCGAGCCGTGCCCCAACGAGAAAACCCTCAACACGCGCCAAAAACGCCGCGCGTGGCTGGAAGCTCCCACCCGCCGCATTCGCTTTCAATTCACGCCCCGTCACGCAAGCTGGCTTAACCCGATCGAAGAGCGGTTCTCCATCCTCGCCCATCGCCTACTGCGCCGCGCCAGCGTCACTGGGCTCGACGAGCTGAGCCGCCGCGTCCACCACTTCATCGACCACTACAACGCCCGCCTCGCTTGCCCCTTCCGCTTCCGACCGCGAAAGACCGCCTCCGCTACCCCTGCCTGATCAGCTGCGCAGGGGTCGCGAACTTCGGGGACGCTCACCTGGAGAGCGCCGCAATCATCCTCGCCGGATACTGCAGGGGGCAAAGGGCGGGGATCCGCCGAAGCTGAGCGGGAGTCTACGGCACAATACTAGAAATGCGCATAAGATTGCGCATTAGGCTAGGCCGCAAACAGATTGGATTGCTACGTTGGGGAAGGACTGGCGGGGAGCGGGGAACAGGAGGGAGCAGTCGGGCGATTACGCCGCCGCCGCCGCCACCAAGTCGCGGTGAATCGGCGCGGTTCGGCTGCGCAGCAGGGCGATGATGGCGGCTTCGTCGGTGGGCTGGCCCTGCAGGGGGACGAAGTGGCGGGCGAGCCAGTTGTAGCGGCCGAGGAAGAGGTAGAGGGAGACTTGGAAGAAGTCGATGCCGTTAAAGACGAAGGCTCCCTCGGTGGCGTAGGTGGCGAGGTTGCGTTCGAGATCGCCGGGGAGGTCGGAGAAGTGGCGGTTGGCCTTGAGGTGGTGGCCGATGTGATAGCCGTCGTTGAAGCAGCGGCGGTTGTAGCGGGTGTTGATGCAGGTGATGGAGTTGACGTAGCAGTTGCCAGGGCGATCTCCGTCGACGAAGGCGTGCTGACCCCAGTTGCCCCACATCATCAGGAAGCGGACAAATAGGAACGGCAGCAGGAACACGAACAGGGTGCCGACGGGGGCGACCCACAGACCGAGGCTGCATACGACGTAGAAGCCGATCTCGCCGATCATCGTGCGCCACCACAGCGCGCCGCGCTTATGGCGATACAGGTACATGGGCAGGATCAGGAAGGTCGTGGTCATGAACTTCATGAAGTAGATCAGGAAGTGCAGGAAGGAGTCGCGCTGGTACGGCATCGTCGTCGAGAGATCCGTCTCCAGGTTGTTTTCGGGGTGGTGCATGCCCATGTGGTGGCTGAAGTAGCCGATGCCGGGCTCGCCGAAGAAGGCGCCCATCACCCACGGGATGTAGCTGTTGAGGATGCGGAAGCTTGGCTTGAACAGCACACGGTGGCTGGTGTTGTGCAGCATCAGGATGCAGCGGTCCTGATGGATCGCGAAGTGAGCCAGGAAGTAGGCGAGCCCGACCCAGGGGCTGCCGGTCCAGAAGACCAGGAAGGCGCCGGGATATGTCGTGAGCGCGTAGAACAGGAGGAGGTAGGCGATTGGCAGGTCGCGCGGGTCATTGATGAACCGCAAGAGGAAGCGGTCGAATGGCCCAGGATCTGTCGGAGGTACGTAACGCGGGTCGCTAATAACTATGTCCATTTTCACGCGCCCTAGTATCGACATCGCGCCGCGGGCGCCAACCAAAAAATTCTGCGGGCTGCGCTATGGTGCCGGCCATGAATCGCGCGCTTGTTCTTCTTCGTTTGCTGGCTGTGGCCTCTGTGACCGTCATCCTGGGCAGTAGCTGCCTGCAGCCGGCGCAGGACTACCCAACGCCGCCGAGCCTGCTTTCGGCTGCCGGGGCCGAGAGCAAGGTCACGCTGCTGCACTTTTCTGACTATCACAGCCACGCGGTGCCGTTCTTCGCGGAACACAGTCCGGATCAGGCGGGCATCGCGCGCGCGGTTGCTTATGCCAAGAACCTGCGGGCGACGGCCAAGAACGTGCTGGTGCTGGGCGGCGGCGACATGCTGAACCTGGGAACGCCGGCCTGGTCAGACAAGTACTTCAAGACCTGCACCGACTGGACGTGGTGGAACGACATCGTCAGCGTCATGGCCTTTGGCAATCACGATGCTGACTATGGCTGGGATGCGTTTGCGGCCTGCCGTGCGAAGGCGAGCTATCCCATCCTCTCGGGCAACCTGGTCGATGCGGCGGGGAATCTGATCCTGAGCGACGGTGGACGGCCGTATGTGGTGCGCCAGGTGGGCGACGTGCGCATCGGCATTTTCGCGCTGGCGGGGCCGGATTTTCCGCGCCTGGTCAAAGCCACAAACCTGCCGGCGGGAGCGCAGTTCAGCGACGGAATGACCGCGGCGAAAAAGATCGTCGCGGCGCTGCGCGAGCAAGAAAAAGTGCAGGCTGTGGTGTTCATTGGACATCAGGATCGCGAGACCGATTTTGCGATGGCGGCGGCGGTGCCGGGCATCGACGTGATCCTCGGCACGCACTCGCACTACAAGGGGGCGCTGCAGCAGATCCCGGGCACGACGACGTGGTTTATTAGTCCGTTTCAGTACCTGAACTATCTGTCGCAGGTCAGCCTGACCTTCCGCGGCGGCAGCCTGCTGCGCGTCGAGGGCAGCTTGGTGCGCATGGACAGCGCCCAGAGCGCCGATCCGCAGCTGGCTTGGGAAGTCGGACGCATGCAGCAGAGCCTAGAGACCGATCCACAGTACGCCGATCGCTTCGCGCGCATCGGTGAGGCAGCGGTCGAGCTCGACGTCGAAGGAATCGACAGCAGCGAATCGGTGCTGGGCAACTTCGCGCTGGATGTCGTGCGGACAGCGCCGAGCGTGCGCGCCCATGCGCTGTTCACGACGGCTAGCTCGTTCCGGGCATCGATTCCGCCGGGGCCGATTCGCATGGAGGACTACCTGACCGCCCTGCCCTACAAGAACCGCGTGCTGACCTTTCAGTTGACCGGCGCGCAGCTTCAGGCGGTGCTCGACTACAGCGTCAGCAAGCGCGGATCCGACAACTTCGGAGTCAGCTCGGGCGTGCGCTATCGCGTGGGCAGCAGCGGGCCGGCGCGCGATGTGCAAGTGGTGCGCGATCCCGCGGCGGTGACGCCGACCTATGAACCCATCGTGCCGAGTGCGACCTACACGGTGGCGGCCACCGACTTCGTCTCGCTGGTCGCGGGGGGATATTCCGATCTGTTTAAGGTCGCGACGCCGACCGACACGATGGCCATCGTCAATGACGTGATCATCGACTACATCCGCAAGAGCTCGCCAGTGCGCGGGGCTCGCGATGGACGGGTGCGCATCGCCGACGCGCCGTAGCGGTCAAGCGCTGGTTACTGCGAGGTGTTAAGGAAGACGCTGACGGTGTTGCTGCCGGAGTTGCTGACCACAAGGTCGGGGCGCGGATCGGCGTTGAACAGCCCGACGGCGACGCCGCTTGGTAGCGAGCCGGTGACGTAGTCGAAGCGCGAGGGGAACGAGCCGTCTCCTTTGCCGAGTAGGACGCTGACGCGATCGGTGTCCATGGCGGCGACGACGACATCCAGCCAGCCATCGGCGTTTAGGTCGTGCAAGAGGAGCTCGCGGGTGCCGCCGGCCACGTCGGATTCGAGGTAGCTGCTGAAGCTGCCGTCGCCGCGACCGAGATGCACGACGATCTTGCTGCTGGATAAGGCAGGCGGCGTGACCATCGTTGCGACGGTACTGGCTGAGACCAGGTCTTGGTGACCGTCGCCGTTGACATCGCCGATGGCTAGCCCGATGGGACTTGGGGCGGCCGCGGTGGTCTTGCCGGCTGCGAAGCTGCCATCGCCATTGCCGAGAAAGATGCTGAGCGTGTTGTCGGTGCGATTGACGACGGCGTAGTCGAGCTTGGCGTCTTCGTTGAAGTCGGCGAGCACGGCGCCGAAGGGATAAGCGCCGGTGGTCAGCTTGCTTCCGGCTGCGAACTTGCCGCCGCCTAAGGACAGGTGAACGGTGCTCTGGTTGGCGTTGAAGTTGCTGACAATCACGTCGGGCTTGCCATCGCCGTTGAGCTCGCCGACGACGGTGTAGATGGGGCCGGCGCCGGTCTTGTAGTCGCCTAGGTTCTGCGGGCTCAGCCGGCCTTGGCCATCGCCGAAGAAGAGGTCAAAAACCGAGGCGGTGTGACAAGCAGCGACGATATCCAGCGTGCCGTCGCCATTGAGATCAGCGAGCGTGAGCCCGTGGGGAGCCAGACTGGTCGGCCAGGTCTGCTGCAGGGCGAAGCTGCCATCGCCGTTGCCAAACAGCAGGCTGAGGGTGTTTTCGTTGGAGTTGGTGACGACGAGATCGGCCCGCTGGTCACCGTTCATATCACCGACGGCGACAAACAGCGGTCGCTTCTGCGCGCCGTAGTCCACACGCTGCGCAAACGACACGGTCGTCGGCACGTAAGAAAAGAGGTCGCTGCGCACCACGCGACCGCCGCCGGGGTTTTGCACGATGACCGGCACGCGGCCAAACGCTCCCAGACGCGCGGGGGCACGCAGGACGAGCTCGTGCGGCGAAACATAGGTGACGTCGGCGGCGAAGATGCCGTCGAGCGCGACTGTCGCGCCACGCTCGAAGCCGGTCCCGAGGATGTGCAGTTCGACGCCGCCCGCGGTGCTGGCACTGGCTGGCTTGACCTGCTGTAGGCCCAAGGTCTCGACCGATGGGAGCATGCCCAGATCCGGCGAACTGTCGTCGATGGCTCCGCCGCTGCTGCAGCCGCCTAGGATCCAAGCGACTAGGCCAAAAGCGCTCAGGCGGCGACGGATACGCGCTAGGCGGAGGAAGGAAATCACAGGCGACAGAGAAACGGACTTCATGGCTGCACTCCCTGCTTTTGAATCGCGGCACCTTACGCCAGATCGCGAGTGCGCGGTGCCCGCGCGCGGTGCTTGACACCTGTGCAGGTACGCTGATAGACGACTGTACAAATAATCAGTACACAGACGAGTTCGCTATGCCCACCGCCCGCTCGACCTCTCGAAGTGATGCTCGCAAGTCCGGTTCTAAATCCCCAGTCTCTGTCGCTGAGCACGATCCACCTCCGCCCCACTTGGCGGGTGGCGGCCCGGCGGGCAAGCGGGGGCCCGGCCGCAGTCCGATCTCGGATGCCCTGTCGCACCTGCCACCGACCAGCGAGCCCGAGACGATCAGCATCCGCGGCGCCCGCGAGCACAACCTGCATATCGAGCAGCTGGAGATTCCCAAGAAGCGGCTGGTGGTGATGACCGGCGTGTCGGGCTCGGGCAAGTCCTCGCTGGCCTTCGACACGCTGTATGCCGAGGGACAGCGTCGTTATGTCGAGTCGCTATCGGCCTATGCGCGGCAGTTCTTGGGGCAAATGGACAAGCCGCGGTACGAGTCGCTGCGCGGCCTATCGCCGACGATTGCGATTGAGCAGAAGAGCGCCTCATCAAACCCGCGTTCGACGGTGGGCACCGTCACCGAGATCTACGATCACCTGCGCGTGCTGTACGCCCGCGTCGGCACGCAGCACTGCCACCTGTGCGGCAAGCGCGTCGCGGCGCAGAGCGCGGCGGAGATCGTCGCGCAGCTTGCTCGGCTTCCGGCCGGGACGCAGGTCATGCTGCTGGCCCCGATGGCGCGCAATCGCAAGGGCACCTTCGCAGAAGTGTTCAGCGCGGCGCGCAAAGTCGGCTACAGCCGGGCCCGGGTGAACGGCGAGATCATCCGCTTGGAAGACGAACCGCCGACGCTGTCGAAGAAGCTCAAGCACAGCATCGACATCGTTACTGATCGCATCACCATCGCCGATGACACCGACACGCTGCGCCGCTTGCACGACTCGGTCGAAGCGACGCTGCGGCTGGGCGAAGGCTCGCTGATCGTGTCGGAGTCGGGGCGCAGCGAGGAGGAAGCGCGCGAGTACATGGTGTCGGAAAAGCGCGCCTGCACCGACTGCGGCGTCGCGTTTCCGGAGCTAGAGCCGCCCTCGTTTTCGTTCAACTCGCCGCTTGGCATGTGCCCGGACTGCACCGGCCTGGGCACGCGGCTGGAGATGGATGCCGAAGCGGTCATCCCCGATCAGACCAAGAGCATTCGCGACGGGGCGATCGTGCCGTGGGCCACAACGATGGATCGCGGCGACGGCTGGGGCTTCAAGATCATCCAGGGTCTGGCCGATCAGTACGGCATCGATCTGGATACGCCCTGGGGCAAGCTGCCGCCGCACAAGCAAAAGCTGGTCCTGCATGGCAACGGTGAGACGCGGGTCGCGGTGCAGTGGGAAGGGCGCAACAGTCACGGCTCGATGAACATCCGCTTCGAGGGCGTGCTGAACACGCTGATGCGGCGCTATCAACAGACGACCAGCGAATGGATGCGCACCTACTACGAGCAGTTTCTGCGCGAGGCGGCGTGCACGGCCTGCGCCGGAACGCGTCTGCGTCCCGAGTCGCGAGCCGTCTACCTCGTCGAGCGCAATGCCGGGCGCAGCGACGGGCGCGGCGAGTACAGCCTGACCGATATCTGCCGCATGACAGTGCGCGAGGCGGCCACGCTGATGGCCAATCTGCCGCTGTCGGGCGAGCGAGCCTTTATCGCGCAAGAGCTGCTCAAAGAGATCAACGCGCGGCTGTCGTTCTTGCTCAACGTGGGGCTCGACTACCTGACCCTGGATCGCGCAGCGGCGACGCTGTCGGGAGGCGAGGCGCAGCGCATCCGCCTGGCCTCGCAGCTGGGGTCCGAGCTATCGGGCGTGATGTACGTGCTCGATGAGCCATCGATCGGCCTGCACCAGCGCGACAATCGGCGACTGATCGAAACGCTCAAGCGCCTGCGTGACCAAGGCAACACGGTGCTGGTTGTCGAGCACGATGCCGAGACCATCCTGTCGGCCGACTGGGTGGTCGACTTCGGGCCGGGCGCGGGTCGCCTGGGCGGGGGCGTGACCTTCAGCGGTCCACCGCGCGCGCTGCTCACCGATGAAAACTCGCTGACCGGAGCCTACCTGGCCGGACGCGAGGCGATCGTGACGCCCAGCGAGCGCCGCAAGCCCGAGTCCTGGCTAAGCATCGTCGGCGCCCGCGAGCACAACCTGCGCGACGTCGATGTCCGCATTCCGCTGGGGGTGCTGTGCGCCGTCACCGGGGTCAGCGGGGCCGGCAAGTCGTCGCTGATCAACGGCATCCTGCGCCCGGCGCTGATGCGGGCCCTGCACGAGAGCCGCGATCCCGTCGGGCAGCACCGCAAGATCGAGGGCATCGATCAGATCGACAAGCTCATCGCCATCGATCAGCAGCCGATCGGGCGCACGCCGCGATCAAACCCGGCGACGTACACCAAGGCCTTCGACTACATCCGCGACCTGTTTGCCAACCTGCCCGAGTCGCGCGCCTACGGCTACAAGCCCGGCCGCTTTTCGTTCAACGTCAAAGGCGGGCGCTGCGAGGCCTGCGAGGGCGATGGCGTCAAGCGCGTCGAGATGCACTTCCTGGCCGACGTCATGGTGCCCTGCGAGGTCTGCCGCGGGCGCCGCTACAACGAAGCGACGCTGCGCGTGAAGTACAAAGACAAGAGCATCGCCGACGTGCTGGATCTGCCGATCGCCGAAGCGCGCGAGCTCTTCGCCAATCACAACGGACTGCGGCAGGTGCTGGATACGCTGCTTGATGTCGGCCTGGGATATCTGGCGCTCGGGCAGCCGGCACCGACGTTGTCAGGGGGCGAAGCACAGCGCGTCAAGCTGTCGCGCGAGCTATGCCGCCGCGACACCGGGCATACGCTGTACCTGCTGGACGAACCGACGACCGGCCTGCACTTCGACGACATCCGCCGCCTGCTAAGCGTGCTTTCGCGCTTGGTCACGGCCGGCAATACCGTGCTGGTCATCGAGCACAACCTGGATGTCATCAAGTGCGCCGACTGGATCATCGACCTCGGCCCCGAGGGTGGCGCCGGCGGCGGAAAGCTCCTCGCCGAGGGCCCGCCGGAGCAGGTGGCGCGCGTCGCTGCGTCCTACACCGGCCAGTATCTGGCCCCGTATCTGAGCGGCCTGGGCTACACCGCGATCTGAGGCCACAGCGTCCCAGCGCCGGCCCTGCGGCGCGATGCGTGACGGAGCTTGCCCGGCTGATGTAGCCTGCCGCCGTGCTGCGCTTCGTGCTTTTGCTGCGTGACTATCTGCTGGTGGTCCTGACACTCGTCGCCAATGGCCTGCTGCGACCGCCGGGGCGACGGGGCAGCGCCTCGACCACGACCACGTCAGGGGACTAGCGCGATGGTCGCTTGGCGCCTGCGGACCGGGTGGCGCATCGTGCCAGGCGCCGTCAAGTTGCGTCTGGGGCTTCAGATGGGCCTGGCAGGCCTACTGCTTGGAGGGGGGCTTGTCGCCTTGAGCCGAGGGGGGCTGATGCCGCAGCCCGTGGTCCTGGTGCCTGTGCTGGGCGTCTTGGCGGGGCTTCTGGGCTATGCCCTGTGGTGTCTGCTGCCCGACCTGCAGCTGGCCATTCCACCGTCGCTGCGCGGCGACCTGCCCTGCCCGCCTGGCCAGCGCGTGCGCCTGAGCTTTGACGACGGCCCGATCCCGGGCGTCACCGATGCCGTGCTGGACTTGCTGGCGGCACACGGTCTGCGGGCCTCGTTTTTTCTGCTCAGCCACAAGGCCCGTAACCATCCCGCCTTGGTGCGGCGCATCGTCGCTGAGGGTCACGTGCTGGGCCTGCACGGCGAAGATCATCAGCCGGTGCTGTTCCAGTCTGAAGCCGCGCTGACCGGGAAGCTGCGACGGGCCCGTGACGAGCTTGCGGGGCTAGCCGGGCAGCCGATCACGCTGTATCGGCCCAGCCATGGATTCAAGAATCGCGCCCTCTTGCGCGCGCTGCGTCGGCTGGATCTGCGCCTCGTGACGTGGGACTTCGGAGTCTGGGATACCGACGCGCCATCGCCGGCCGTCCTTTTGCGCCGCCTGCGCCTATGCACCACCCAGCCCCCAGGCGGACTGCCGCCGATCGTGCTGCTCCACGACGGACGCGACGATGAGCCCGGCCCCCCCGTGCACCACCGCAGCCTGCTGACCGCGCTTTCTGCCTGGCTGCCCTCAGCGCGCCAGTCCGCGGGCAGCGGCGAGCAGCGGCTGTAGCTCTCGGGCCAGCAGACCGCGACGGTTCTCGGCGAGCGCGGCTTCCAGCGCCACCACCGCTGCACTTGCGATCTCGCGCTGCGACTTGGCTGGCTTGGTCGAGCGCGCCTGCAGAAGCAAGATCGCCCCCTTGCTGCCCAGCAGGGAAGCCTGCTTCGGCCGCAGCGCCAGCGCGGCCTGACAAGCGGTGAGCGCTTGCTCAAGCTGGGCCGCCACGCGCCGCTTGCTGGCTTCACCTTGGGGCCCGGCCATCTCCCAAGCCGAGGCATGACGCAGCGCCTCGGCCAGCGCTTCTTGCGACTCGGCAGTCTGCGGGGCCCGCTCGACCGCCCGCGCAGCCGCCTGACGAGCCTGGCCGAAAGTCTGCCCCGCCTGCGCCGACATGCCCTGCGACTGCCCCAGCAGCGTCAAGATCTGCGCCTGCGCCGCCAGCAAGCGGGCCTCATCGGGATACTTGCCGAGCGCCTCAGTGACCACCCGCTCGGCGACGGTCAGCGACGTGGCCACTGGCTGGCCGGTCAGCAGGGCATGCATAGATTGCCATATACGAAAACGCAGAATCAGCAGATAGTCTGGGACTGTTTTCTGGTTTCTGCCTTGGGACTCTTCAATGAATTTATTGGCCTCTAAAAACGCCGCATCGCTTGCCCCGTCCTGCAATAGCAGGCTGACATAGCGTGTCACCAGGGCCTCGCCCAGCGCCCCTTCCACCTCGTGCTTGGCGATTCTGGCGTCGGGGCCAGCGGCACTCACCAGCCGGACAGACTGCTCGGCCGCCGTCAGTAGGCTGGCCAACTCAGCCGGGCTGCAGGGGGTCGATCGCAGGCGACGTTCACAGATCAGTCCCTGGGCAGCGGTCAGCAAGCGCTGCGCCGCGGGGCTGTCGGGCAGCTCCTCACTGGCTCGCTTCAGCGTAGGAATGGACTGCGTCATAATATCTGCATAGTATTCCGGTATTTTCTCACTATATTGCAGTTCATGCGATAGTCCATAAAATCGCTGATACACCGCAATCTGCGCTTGGCGCAGCGCGCGATTTTGGGGACTGGCGATGGCGGCCCGTCCAAGCGCGGTCAGCGTGCGGCGCGTGCTGTTGTCGATGTCCTTGCCCTCCTGGGCATCCAGCAGGAGCAAGCGCAACCAGTCGTGCGCTTCCGAGATGTGCAGCGATCCGTCGCTGCCGGCAATCGCCACCGCTGCGGCATGGCGGGCCGCGGCCTGCTCTAGGTGAACGCGCGCCTCGGGTAGACGCTGAGCCTGCAGCTCGGCGACGGCTTGTGCGTGATTGATGTCGCCCTCCAAGCGCAGCGGCTCGGGCAGCCACGGGGTGAGCACCTGGGCCTGCTTCGCCAGCGCTAGCGCCTGGGCGAAGTCTTTGCGGTAGTACGCAATCAGCCCCTGGATGTAGGTCGGAGCGTCGGTGGCTTGCAGCCCCAGCTCCAAGTGACGCAGCCCGGGCTGCAGATAGCGAGTCGCCAGGTCGGCCTCGCCCTGGGCCTGGGCCTGCGGGTCGCCGAGCAGGTGTAGCTGCTCGACACCACGGCGATACCTCTCGGCCAGGACCTGTCCCAGCGCTAGGTGCACATCGGGGCTGCCATAGCCGCCGGCCCAGGCCGCCTGCAGGTTCGCCTCGGCCTCGTCGAGATCGCGCAGCACCCAGTAGACGCGACCGATCGCAAAGTGCAGCAGTGCATTCTGCGGATCCCGACGCTGGCGGGCGACCAGCTTGGCCACCCGCTCGCGCACCACCACCTGCTCACGCCCGATGTCGTGCAGTGGCAGGGAGTGCGCATAGCGCATAAACAGCTCCATCTCTTTGATGTCTTGCCCCAGACGCTGGGCCAGATCCGCTTCGGCGGTCGCCGCCCAGCGGGCTCGCAGGGCGAAGACGCCACCGACCGCGCTAAAGATCACGGCGAGCGAGACGGCAAGAACCGCGATGCGATGCTTGCCGATCCAGCGTCGCAGTCGCTCGCGCGAGGTCGGAGGACGGACACTAATCGGCTCGCCATCGAGATAGCGCGACAGGTCGCAAGCCAGCGCCCACGCCGACGGATAGCGGTCGGCGGGCTCTTTCTGCATCGCCTTGCGAACGATCGTTTCGAGGTCGACCGGCACCAGGGAATCGATGCTGCGCAGGGGCGGTGGGTCGTTGAGCAGCACATCCAGCAAGACCTCGGTTGAGCTGCCCAGAAACGGCGGCCGTCCGGCGAGCAGCGCGTAGAGCGTCGCCCCCAAACCATAGACATCGGTGCGAGCATCCAACCGATTGATCTCGCCGCGTGCCTGCTCAGGCGACATGAAGGCTGGCGTACCCTCGATGGTGCCGGCTGGCCCCCCCGAATCGACCTCGCGCGCTAGGCCAAAGTCCATGACGTACGGCCAGAAGCTACCGTCGGGACGCTGCTCGACCATGATGTTGCCGGGCTTGACGTCGCGGTGGATGATGCCGAGCCGATGCGCGGCGTGGATGGCATCCGCCACCTGCTGCATCAATCGCACCTTCTGCTCGCGGCTCATCACGGTGTAGAACGTCGCCAGCGGCTGCCCCTCGATCAGCTGCATGGCGATGTAGGGCTGCCCTTCGACCTCGCCAACCTCGTAGATTTTGCAGATATGCGGGTGCTCGATGCGGGCTTGCGCCTGGGCCTCCCGAATGAAGCGCTGGCGCTGGCGGTCGGCGACGTCGTTCTGGGCCGGCAGGTACAGCAGCTTGATCGCGACGGCGCGGTTCAGGCGACGATCGGTGGCGCGATACACCGTGCCCATGCCGCCAGCACCCAGGAAGGCGGTGATGCGGTAGAGCTCCCAGTCGTGCAGCGGCATCAGCTCGCTGCCGCGCACCGAGACGACGCTGTCATCGGAAAACTCGTTGGGATCGGCGTCGATGGTCTGTTCGAGGCTGTCCTGCGAGCGGGCAGCCAGAATGACGGCCTCGGCGATCTCAGCGAACTCGGGTGGCACGACAGCGACGGCGCTCTCGTCGCTGGTCGTCAGTGGCGTCAGCGACTGATCCGAGGCAATCGTCGGCGCCGACAGATTGCTCTGCGTCGAGGCTAGTCGACGGCTGTCCGAACTACGAAGGATCGGAATCTGCCCCGAGCTGCGCGGTGAAGGCCTGCGTTCGTCCGCCATACGCCGTCGCTGAGAATCCCCACCTCAGTATACGGCGAGCGACGGGCGGTAAGCGGTGAATTATTTTGGGCAAGACGCCGACGGGAGTCGGCTAAGGCACCGCGCGGGCGAGCGCTTTAGCGCTGTGGCCGCAGATCTTCGAGGTCGGCCAGGTAGTTCTTCATGTAGTCACGTACGGCCGCCTCGATATCCTCAGCGCTGGGTAGGTCTAGGAGCTCCTGCACCAGACGCTTGGCTTCACCGGCGTGGGCCTCGCGCAGCACGCGCTTCACCAGGGGCACCGCGGCCGCACTCATCGACAGGTCGTCGAGCTCCAGCCCGAGCAGCACGATCGAAAACAAGGGGTCGCTGGCCATCTCGCCGCACATCGCCACCCGCTTGCCGGCCGCGTGGCCCGCTTCGACAGTTCGCTTGACCATGCGCAGCACGGCTGGATGCAGCGGCTGGTACAGATAGCCGACGTGCTCGTTCAGACGATCGAGCGCCAGCGAGTACTGGATCAGGTCGTTGGTGCCGATCGACATGAAGTCGCACTCGCGTGCCAGGTGATCGGCGACCATCACAGCCGACGGCATCTCGACCATGATGCCGACGGGGATGTCCTGGGCAAAGGCGATGCCTTCGCGGCGTAGCTCCTCTTTGCACTCTTCCAGGATGGCCTTGGCGGCGCGTAGCTCTTGCACGCCGGAGACCATGGGAAACATGATGCGCATCCGGCCATGCAGCGACGCACGTAGCAGGCCGCGGAGCTGGGCCTTGAACATGCCGCGCTCGCGCAGACAGAGGCGCAGCGACCGCAGCCCGAGGGCTGGGTTTGGCTCGCTGTCCGTCGGTGCGCCCATCGCCACACCCGCCATCTTGGCCAGGAACGGCGCTACCTTGTCGACTCCCAAGTCGAAGGTGCGAAAGGTCGCCGGAAAGGGCGCGACGCGTCGGACGACGCCGCGGGCGTGCATGAAGTGCTCGTCCTCGCGCGGCAGGTCGTTGCGATCGAGGAATAGGAATTCGGTCCGATAAAGACCAATGCCCTCGGCACCGTAGTCGAGTGCGTAAGGCACCTCGTCGGGCATTTCGATGTTGGCGAGCAAGCCGATGCGGGCGTGGTCCTTGGTCTCGGCCGGCGCCTCGCGATCGATGAGCAGGGCTTCGATGCGCTGGTGCTGGCTGCGCGCCTTGAAGCGATACTCCTCGACCTGTTCGTGGCTGGGGCAGAGGATGACTTCCCCGCGGTTGCCGTCGACAATCAGCAGGTCGCCGGTGCCAATCGCTGCGGTGATGGTGTCGAGCCCGACGACCGCGGGAATGCCAAACGCCTGGGCCAAGATCGAGCTGTGCGACGTGCGGCCACCGGCATCGGTGACAATTGCCGCCACCATGCTCTTGTGCAGGTGGACGGTGTCGGCGGGTGACAGGTCGCGCGCCACCACAACGGCGCCCTGCGGCGGCGGCACCTGCGGCGCGTCGGCAGCGGTCGAGCTATCGAGGTTGCGCAGCACCTGCTCACCGACAAACTCAACGTCGCTGCGACGCTCGCGGAAGTACTCTTGGTCGATGGCGTCGAAGCGCGCCTTAATCTCTTCGACCGTTTTGAACAGCGCCCACTCGGCGTTCATCTTCTCGTCGCGGATGCGCCGACGCGTGGGGTTGATCATGTGTTCGTCGTGGAGGATGAGCTGATAGGCCTCCAGGATGACCACGGTCTGCTCTTCGTCGGTCTCACGCAGCTTGCGCTTCATCCGCTCCAGCTGCAGGTCGGCCTGCGAGACGGCTTCGTCGAGACGCACGAGCTCCGAAGGGACCTCTTCCGCTGGGATGTGGCGCTTGGGAACTTTGATGCGGCGGCGGTCAATGACAAAGGCGCGCCCCACGGCGATGCCGGGCGAAGCGGCGATGCCGTGGCGCAGCTCGGTCGATAGCGGACGCGAAAGCGGCTTGACCGCGAAAAAAGGCCCGCTCTCGTCCGGGGAAGGCATGCGCTATTCCTCCCCGAACCCCGCCTGCACCAGCTCCCTGAGCGCGGACAGGCACTCCTTGGCATCGTCGCCGTCGCAGGAGATGGTGATGTGACTGCCTTTGCCAGCAACGAGCAAGAGCACCCCCATGATGCTCTTGCCGTTTACGTCCTGGCCGTCTTTGCGGACCATGACGTTGCAGCGAAACTTGTTTGCCGTCTGGACAAAGCGCGTCGAGGCGCGGGCGTGAAGCCCTGCTTTGTTGACGATCTGCACCGTGCTCTGCGCCATCATTCGCTTTCTCAGCTGCTTGTGCGGGCCGGGTTTCGGGGTTGGGAACCAATCGGGGCGGGCGATCCGCGCAGCATCCAACGCTGCGCCACGGACTGCCGGGTTATTCGCAGTGAATGCTCTTGGTGCCGGTGGCCACCAGCACGCCGCCGAGCCGCTCGGGCCCGGTGGCGCGATCAGCGGTGGCTAGCTTGAGCAGCATCGGCAGATTGACACCGGTGACGACGTGCCCACTGCGACCGTCACAGCGGCTGCAGCAGAGCTGAGCGGGCGTCGAGCCAACCAGGTCGACGAGAAACAACACATCCTCGCAGGTAGACAGCCCGAGGCGGGCGACGGCTTCGCCGATCTTGCCGTCCACGGCGCGGCGATCGTCCTCGGGTTCTACGCCGACAGTCGCAACATCCTGCAGGTGCATGCCCAAGAAACGCTGCACCGCATCGAGCATGTCAGCCCCGGCCTTTCCATGCGTGACAATCACTACTGGAGTGAGCGGACTCATGGCTATTTCCTCTCGGGAGCGCGACCCAGCTCGCGATGTCTAACCGTAATCTGATAGCGACTCTGGAGTCGATTGAAAAGTTCGACTGTCATGGCGACGGAGCGATGGCGGCCGCCAGTACAGCCAATGGCAATGGTGAAATACGCTTTCCCCTCACGTTGCGCCCGCGGCAGGTAAAACGCCAGCAGATCTTCGATACGCCGCAGTAGCTCCTGGGCATCTGGGCCCTGCAGGACAAAGCGAGCCACGGCCTCTTCCAAGCCGGTCTTTGGGGAAAGCTCCGGAATGAAGTAGGGATTCGGCAAAAACCGAACGTCCAGCACAAGATCAGCCTCGGCGGGAAGACCGTGCTTGAAGCCAAAGCTGACCAGGGTTAGGGCGAAGTTATTTTCGGGGCAGCCGTAGCGCTCCTGAATCACCCGTTTGAGCTGGTGCACCGTCAGGTCGCCGGTATCGACCACGGTGTGTGCTTCGTCACGCAGCGGCATAAGCTGGCGCCGCTCATCTTGAATCCCAGCCCGCAGATCATCCACTGGCTGCGACGCTGCCGAGTGGCCTGCTGAGCCGCCCCGAGGGTCGGTGCCGCGCGCTGCGGCCGTGCTGGCCCCCGCGGGCTGCCCATGCAGCGGATGACGCCGACGAGTCTCCGAGAAACGACGCAGCAGCACTTCGTCTGCGGCATCGAGAAACAGGACTTCCAGGGCATGCCCAGCCCGGCGAAGCTCGGCCATGGCGGTCCGGAAGCCGCTCAGGAATTCGCCCTCGCGAGCGTCAATTCCGAGTGCCACCGTGTGCTGGCTGGTCTGCGAGAGCAGGCTGATAAACTGCCCGACAAGCGGCAGTGGCAGGTTGTCGACGCAGTAGTAGCCGATGTCCTCCAGCGCGCGCAGCGCCGTCGACTTCCCTGCGCCGGAGATGCCGGTCACCACCAGCACCCGCAGCGTCCCCGACCCAGTAGCGACGCTGCCTGCAGCGACTGGGGTTGCGGCCGAACTCGACGAGTCGGTGGGGGCTTCGCCCGGCTGCTGCGTGGAAGTTGTGGCCGACGGGGCATCACCTGACATGGCGGCAACAGAGTGCATGAGTGGCGCCAGCCAAGCAAGATGCCGCTGTACGCGGGGGGGCAAGCCGCCGCAGCATCGCAGGTACACACCGCAGGTGTGGGCCCATGGTTGCACAGATCCGCGTCGCGGAGGCATTGACCCATCTACGGTCCTCACCTATGGTGCGCGCCATGGCGAAGCCGCCGATAACCGCAAACCAAGTGACCTTCTTGCGGTTGATCCTCTTGCCGATTGGCGGAGCCCTCTTCTACTTCGGGCTGACCGCGCAGTGGATCAACCTCGTGTTTATGACCTTGCTCGGCTGCACCGACTTTGTCGACGGCTGGCTGGCGCGCAAGTACGGCTCGACGGAGCTGGGTCGGCTGATGGATCCGATCGCCGACAAGGTCTTTGTCGTCGTGATCTTCATGCCGTTCATCGACCTAGGCTGGATGCAGCCCTGGCAGGTGCTGCTGCTGCTCTCCCGCGAGTTCGTCATCACTGCCCTGCGCTCGACGTACGAACGCCTCAAGATTTCACCGAAGACCGCGTTTCTGGCGAAGGTCAAGGCATGGGCGCAGATGGCAGGCTGCGGCGTTCTTTTCATGATGCGCGTCGTGCCCGAGAAGGCGATGTTCTACGTCCTTTTGGCGGGTACCGTACTGCCGGTGGCAGCGACGCTCGTGCGCTACCTGGTGACCGGCTATCTGTGGCGGGTGTCCTTCATCATGGCGGGCTGGTTCGGTGTGCTGCTGGCCCTGCATTCCTTCCTTGGCAGCGAAGGCAACTTCCAGTTTTTGACGCTGACGATCTTGGGCATTACCTGGCTGTCGGCCTGGACCTATCTCGTGCCAGCGGTGCGGCTGATCTTCACGGGCAAGTTCGGCATGCCGGACTGGGTTCGGCTGCTGGGGGCGATTGCGTTGCCCATCCTGCTCGTCGATGCGCAAGCACGACCGGACCTGCTGCCATGGGTGATCATGTTGATCATGTGTCTGGAGATGGCGGTCGGCGGACTCGACAACCTGCTCTGCGTGCACAGTGCGCAGAGCAGCACTCTGCTGTGGGGCCTGCGGGTCGGCCTGGTGGCGCTGTTGACTGGACTTTCGTTGCGCCTGCCACACGGTCATGAGTATGGGATGCCCCTACTTTACGGTGCGCTGCTGGTCTCGCTGTGGGGCACGGCGGTGACTTTTTATCGCGGGCGAAACTTCTACTTGGAAGAGCCGAAGGAGCGTACCTCGGCGCTGGCCGATGACTGAGGCGGGCGCGGTGGATCGCGTCGGAGTCACGCTGATTTCCGGCTACCTGGGGGCGGGCAAGACGACCCTCTTGCGTCGCTTGGTTGCCGATCCGCAGTTTGGTCCCCGGCTGGCGCTTTTGATCAACGACGTCGGCGAGCTAGGACTCGACCCGGAGCTTGTGCGCAGCGCCGGTACTGCGCCGACCATGCGCGTCACAGAGCTAGTCTCGGGCTGCATCTGCTGCACGCTGCAGGGCGAGTTTGTAACCGCCCTGCGCACGCTAATCCGCGGCGAGGGCCTGCCCCGCAAGCCGGAGTACATCCTGATCGAACCTTCCGGCATCGCCCGGGCCAGCGAGTTGAGCTTCGCGATCAACGCCATCGGCAACGATGAACCCGTCCACACCGACGCCGTGATTACGCTCGTAGATGCCCACAATGCCGCTCGCGCCTTCGCGGAGCAGCCTGACCTGTTTGTTGATCAAGTGCGGGCCGCCGACCTGATCGTGATTAACAAAGCCGACCTGTTGACGGATCCGCACGCCCGGGAGGCGTTTGAAGCCTGGCTGCGGCCACTCGCGCCACGCGCCAACCTGCTTTGGACAACGCAAGCCGCCATCGATCCGAGCCTGCTCTTTGGGCAGGTTGACCTACAGACCGCAGACCCGCTGCGGCCGGCCGGGCACACCGAGGTCGCTCATCCCGCTCATCGGCATATGGAGGGGACCGGTTCGCCGACGGTGCAGGAGGGCATCACAGCCGTCACCCTGCCCGTACCGATGGTCGTTGATCGCGATCGTTTGGAGGATTTTCTCGACGCGCAGGCCGATCGCATCTTCCGCATCAAGGGCATCGTGCAGGCCCGCTGGCTGGACGCACAGTCCCCGGTGAACTCGTCCGTCCCGACGCTGGTGCAGGCGGTTGGAGACCGCGTCGATATCGACCGACTGCCGACTACATCCCCGCTGTGCAGTGCGCCGCGACGCCTGATTTTCATTGGCAGCGAGGCCGCACTCGATCGCGAACGACTGCTTGGCGAGCTTGCCGAGACCGCTGTCGACCAACCAGAAGCGGTTGATTTCCGTCACAAGAATCGGGTATGAGAGGAGCATGCAGTCGGCCGGGCAAGAGAAGGGCAAGCTCTTCCTCAGCAAGGTGGGGGAGTACCTCGTCTCCCTGCCGTTCGACCTGAAGCTCTTGCAGGAGGCGGTCGCCGATCCGGAGCTACCGCGAGAGCTTCGCGAGCTTGCGGCAACGGTCCTGATCAATGCGCTTAGCCCGCAGGACGGCCCCAGCCCGGAGCGCTATCTGGACGATCTGATCTGGCTGCGGCTAGTGCTGGCCCAGATTGCGGCTAGCCACGGAGCGGCAGAGAGCGGCTTCTGCGCTCGCTTCGAAGAGGTTTTTAGGGTCCTACCGTCCGACCTGGCGCTGTTCGAGCAGATGCTGGGGCACGAGCTTTGGGGCTGGCTAAAGGGCAAGCTGGCGGCGCTCAATCGCATCCCCCTGAAGGGCCGGCGGCCCGCGCAGTATGTCGACGACGAGAGCAGTTGGGATTCACTGTACGAAGATGGCCTGGACTTCCAGACCCACTACGACGTCACCGAAGAGCGCGTGCAGAACCGCTTGCGCAACCCCAAACAGGTCCTCGAATACCTACAGCGACGCTTTGCTGACGACAGCAAGAAGCGGAGCTAGTCCTGCTGCTGACTCGCGGCGCAGCGCATCTAAACTGTAGCGTGCTCATGCTGTGTCTGAAGAATCGCGCGCTGCGCTGTTCCCTGGTCTGGGGCTTGGCCCTAGCTGGTCTGTTTTCGGCTCGTCCTTCCTCGGCGCAGGTGCCCGCTCCGGCGGAGTCCCCACCGCCCACGGGGAGCGCGACGGGCCCCGCCAGTCCGACGGGTGCAACGCCGCCAAGCCCTGCCCTACCGTCGCCCCCCCCCGCTGCGCCACCCGCACCGGCAACACCTGCGGCAACGAGTGATCCGGCCGGTACTCCCGGGCCGGAGCCAGCCGCTGGGGCAACCACGCCGCCGAGCGAAGGCCCCGAGAACGAGCCGCCGCCGGCCGGCTACAACGAAGATGGAACGCGCCAGCGCCCAGCGGTAACTGTTCCTTTTTCTGGCGTGGTGCTCGAAAAGGGCACTCGCGATCCGCTGGCCAACATCCGCGTGCAGATCTTCGTCGTCCCCTCCGCTGCAGAAGGGCCCGACGCGCGCAGCGCTCAGCCGGACGCCAAGGCAGAGCGCAGCAAAGCCAAGGGCTTTCCTGCCACCAGCAAGGAGCCGCAGAGCGAGCTTCTCACCGACGCTCAGGGTCGCTTTGCCACGGATGATCTGCCTCCCGGTGAGTACGTGATCCGGCTGCGCGGCCAGGGGCTCTTGCCCAACCAAAGCGTCGAGACGCTGACGGCTGGCCGACGGCGTTCGGTCACGTACTACGCAGCCCGCCGCACCAACCCGTTTGAGATGGTGGTCCGCGCCGAGCCGCTACGCAAAGAGGTCAGCGAGCAGGTCCTCGACGTGCAGGAGCTAAAGCGTATCCCGGGCACGCAGAACGATCCCATCAAGGCGGTGCAGAACCTGCCGGGCGTGGCGCGCGCGCCGTTTGGTGGCGGCCTGCTGGTCGTTTGGGGCTCGGCGCCGAATGACACGCGCGTCTATGCCGACGGGGTGCTCATCCCGCGCATCTTTCACTTTGGTGGCTTTCGCGCCACGATCAACGCCGAGTTCGTCTCTGAGCTGGCGTTTAAGCCCGGTGTCTACGGCGCTGACTTTGGCCGTGGCCTCGGCGGCATCATCGATGTCACCACGCGCGCTCCGAAGTCCGATCGCATCCATGGCTCGGTGACGCTCGACCTCATCGACGGCAGCGTGACGCTGGAAGGGCCGATCACCAAGAAGCTGCACATCGCGTTGGGCGCGCGCGTCAGCTGGATTTCGGTGTTCTTGCCGATCTTCAACCGCTCGAACATCCAGGTCTCGCCGTTCTACTGGGACTATCAGCTGGCGCTGCGCTATCAGCCGACGGTGCGCGATGATCTGGATCTATTTGTGTTCGGCTCGACGGACAACCTGTCGGCGCGAGTCGAAAATCCAGATCCGGCCACCAACGTCGATCTCGACAGTCGGTCGTACTTTGGGCGGGCCCTGGTGCGCTGGACGCATCGCTTTTCCAAGAACACCTCGCTCTTCGTGATGCCGTCGATAGGCGGCGACACCGTGCGCTTCAACTTTGGTGACAGCGGCATCGGCGGAGTGCAGCTCAAGCTGGATGTTTTGACGCTGGGCTACAACCTCCGCAGCGAGCTACGGCACCGCGTACAGCCTTGGCTTCAGGCCAACGTCGGAATCGACTTCGAGGGCACGCGCTCGTCCTTCGACATCCTGACCCCGGGTGTGGCTGGCGGTCCGTCGTCAAGTGGCGAGGGCGGTGGAGGCGGCGGCACGGCGGCCATTGGCCTCATCTCCTCGATGCGCGAGGCCTCGGTGCAGCAGATCGTGCGCTTTGCGCCCTACGTCATCCTGCGCGCCGAGTTTTTCGATCGTCGGCTCATCGTCTCGCCACAGCTTCGACTAGAGACTAGCCACGTCTATGCCAACGATGGCGCCGTTTCACAGACGCAGTTTAGGCCCGAGCCACGCCTCTACGTGAGCGGCCAGATCATCCCGCGCTTTCTGCTGCTGAAGGCCGGCGTCGGCGTCTACAGCCAGCTTGCCCAGCCCGCCGAGCTATCGCTAAGCTTCGGAAACCCCCTGCTGCTGCCGCAGTACGGCACCACCTACCTCGGCGGCTTCGAAAGCGAACCGACCAGCACGCTGTTTATTCAAGGGCAGTTCTTCTACAAAGACCTGCGCTCGATGATCGTCAACAACGCCGAGACTCGCTACGATAACGGCGGTCTGGGCCGGGTCATCGGCGGCGACTTCCTGCTGCGCCAGCGACTGTGGCGTGGCCTATTTGGCTGGGTGGCGTACACGCTTTCGCGCAGCGAACGCCGTAACAGCCCCGACGAGCCCTGGCGCCTGTTCCGCTACGACCAGACTCACATACTCACCCTGGTGGCGAGCTACAAGCTGCCGTGGTGGGGGATTGAGGTCGGGCTGCGCTTCCGCTACGTCACAGGCAATCCGACGACACCGACCATCGGTGCGCTGCGCAGCGCAAGCGATCAAAACTACGCCGCGATCCAGGGCGGCACCTTCAGCGAACGCCTGCCTGAGTTCCATCAGCTCGACATGCGCATCGACAAGACCTGGACCTTCAATCGCTGGAAACTCGGGCTCTATCTCGATATTCAGAACCTGTACAACCGCGCCAATACCGAGAGCTTGGTGTACGGCGGCCGGCAGCTGTATCAATCGGCGCCGATCTCCGGCATTCCGTTCTTCCCCAACTTCGGCCTGCGCGCAGACTTCTAGCGTCGCGCGCTCCCCGCTTATGCGGGCTTGCGGTCGAGCAGCGCGCGCACCGCACTAGCCAGTGAGCTGGCCGAAAATGGCTTCTGCAAGAACGCCTCCGACGCATCGAGCAGACCATGACGGACTACGCTGTCGTCGGTAAACCCGCTGATGAACAGCACCCGCAGCTGCGCCATCCGCAGCCGCAGCGTATGCGCCAGCATGCGCCCGCCCATAAGCGGCATCACCAGATCAGTCAGCAGCAGGTGGATCGGTCCTTGGTGGCTCGCGGCAATGCGCAGCGCATCCTCGCCATTGCTGGCTTCGACGACGCGATAGCCATGCGTGGTCAGCGCCAGGCGCGCCAGGCGACGAAGCTCGGGCTCATCATCGACGAGCAGGATGGTCTCGCTTCCATGTGGTGCCGCGACGAGCAGCGGAGCCGAGACGACGGCACCGAGCGGCGGCGGCACGGCCGGAAAAAGCAGCATGAAGGTCGTGCCCAGCCCGACCTCGCTGTAGACGCTGATGTGACCACCCGACTGCTTGACGATGCCGTGCACGACGGCGAGCCCCAGCCCAGTGCCGCGCCCGGCCGGCTTGGTGGTGAAGAACGGCTCGAAGATGTTTGGCAGGACGTCGGCAAGAATCCCCATCCCGTTGTCGCTCACCGACAGGCGAACGTAGGCCCCCGGCCGCAGATCGGGATAGTGCACAAGGTCATCGCGATGGATTTGGATGTTGCCGGTCTCCAGGCTCAGCGTCCCGCCGCGCGGCATCGCATCACGCGAGTTCACCGCCAAGTTGAGCAGGACCTGATCTAGCTGCCCAACGTCCACTCGAACGCGCTGCAGCAGTGGATCCAGCTTGCTGCTCAGCACGACGCCATCGCCGACGATGCGCTGCAGGAGGGGCAAGGACTCGTGCACGAGCGCGTTGAGATCAACCACGCGTGGCTCGATGAGCGCCTTTCTGCTGAGCGCCAAGAGTTGCTTGGTCACCCGAGCCGCCCGCTCGCTGGCGCTCTCGATTCCGGCCAGCGCTTCCTGTTGCGCAGCGCTCAGATTCGCGCCGATCTGCACCAAGTGACAGCAGCCCTTGATGATCGTCAGCAAGTTGTTGAAGTCGTGCGCGACCCCGCCAGCCAAGCGCCCTGTCGCTTCCAGCTTCTGCGCTTGCCAGGTCTGCTCCTCTAGCTTGCGTCGGATGGCCTGCTGTTCCTCGCGCTCTGTCAGATCGAGTACGGCGATCATGCTGGCCGGCCGCCCGTTGTGCTGAAAACGCGTGACCTCGATCTGTACGAGGACCGAGGTGCCATTGCGCCGCACCATCTGCAGCTCGGTCGCCTGATCCGACGCCAAGTGCTCGCTTTCGAGTTGCCGCTGCAGCAGCGATTGGTAGTCGGGATGGACGAGTGAAGTCGTGACCCGCCCGACGAGCTCGGACTCCGCGTTGGCGCCCAGTAAGCGGGCGAGCGCGGCGTTGCAGAAGCTCACGCGTCCCTCGGCCGACAGCAGCAAGGCCACCGGCAGCATCTGCACCAGCCGGCGATATTTCTCTTCGCTCTCACGCAGCGCGTGGTCGGCAGCTTGGCGCGCCTTGGCCAAGGCGACGTACTGACTGAACGTGCTGGCGAAGCTGCGCTCAGACTCAGTCAGCGCGCCTTTTTGCCGAGATGCAAAGCACAGCGTGCCCACCAACCGACCGTCGACCACCAGGGGATGCGCCACATAGGTCCGCAGCCCGAGGGCGCGGGCAGGGCTTTCCGCTGGCTCAGCGGACTGCTGCAGCTCCTCGGCGTAGACTGCGCCACTGGCCTCAGCGCAGCTGCCGCAGATCTGCTCGGCAAACGAGTGCTCCACCCCACTGGCCGGGCGCCCCGCGCCGCCGCTATGCGCAGCGACGAGGTGTGGTGGCTCACCAACTCTCAGCCGGTACTGGAAGTACAGCTCGCAACCCAGCTGCTGCGCCGCGGCATCGAACAGCGTCGCGGCCAGCGGTCGAGCTTCTATGCCGGCCAGAAGAGCGGTCGCCGCCGTCGAGAGTACGCGCAGCATCTCGACCTGCTGCTGCAGCTCACGCTCGGCCCGCTTCCGCTCGGTGATGTCAGCGATGAAGCCCTGCCACAGGACGCTGCCATCGGCCTGCCGCGTCGGAATGGCCGAGCCTGCGACCCAGATCTCGCCGCGGGTCGGGTGCACGATGCGATAGTCGGTGCGCCACAGGCTAAGGTCGCGGGCGGAGGCTGCAATCGTGCGCTCCGCTTCCGGAAGGTCGTCGGGATGGATGCGCTGAAGAATCGCTGCCGAGTCATCCGCCAAGCCCGCGATCTCGACGGCGTAAAGCTCAGCAACCTGCGGACTGACGAAGGGAAAGCAGCTCTTGCCATCGGGCCACTGCTGAAACGCAAACAGCACGCCGGGGACGGTGTTGACCCAGCTTGTGAAGCGGTCGCGATCGGTGCGTAGCGCGATCTCGGCCTGCTTCATATCGTCGATGTCTGTGCTGATCCCGCACCAGTTGCGGATCCCACCATGCCCATCCCCCATCGGCGTCAGGCGGACCATGTGCCAGCGATACACGCCATCAGCACGACGCAGCCGTACAGCGACCTCCAGCAGCCGTAGCTGGCGCATCGATTCCTGCCAACACTGCAGCGCCAGCTCGCGATCCTGCGGATGGATCTGCGCCTCCCATGACCAGTCGGCGAGCGCCGTGCCGGCGAAGCCCGAGTATTCGATGGCCTGCCGGTTGAGGAATTCGACGACGCCATCCCCCGAAATCGTCCACAGCGCCTGCGGGATGGCATCAGCGAGCTGACGATAGCGCCGCTCGCTCTCACTTATGCGCTGCGCAGCGGCTACACGCTCGCTGACATCGCAGATGATGCCGTGCCAAACGGTGCCGCCATCGACTTCGCGAACAGGCGCGGACATCACCTCGATCCAGACCTCGCCGCGCTTGGGATGCATGAAGCTGCAGATCTCGCGATACGGGGTGAGGTTCTGCGAAGACTTCTGCACCGCGATGGCCAGACGCTGCAGGTCATCGGAGCGCATGAACTGCTGGGGGCGTGCCGCAAAGTCATCAAGCTCGGCCGGCGTTAGCCCCAGCACCGACTTCGCCGTCGGGCTGGCATACACAAAGCTGGCCTTGCCATCAGGGCTCCGACGGTAGGTATGCAAGACACCGGGAGCAACAGAAGCCAGCCGGTCGAAGCGGTCTCGTTCCTCGCGCAACGCAGCCTCGGTGCGCTTGAGATCGTCGATGTCGATGGCTAGTCCGAACCACTCATCGACGCGGTCCCCCGGGCCGATGGCAGGTACGGCACAGGCCAGAAACCAGCGATAGTCCCCTCCGCTGACATGTCGCAGCCGGTACTCGCAGCGATACGGCTTTTTGGTCTTGAGCGCGGCCGCAAAGCGTTCGTACAGCGGCTCGATGTCGTCGGGATGGACCACCTGCAGCAGGCTCTCGCGCTCGGCATCGCGCAACCCGGTGTACTCAAACCAGCGCTCGCTCAGATACGACGCGCTCAGATCGCCGGTATGACACCACACGACGCCCGGGATCAAATCGGCCAGCTGACGGAAGCGCCGCTCGCTGGCCTGCAGCGCTAGCTCGCGTTTCTTGCGCTCGGTGATGTCGCGGACTGACGAAAGCGCGAAGGCGCGACCGTCGCTGTGATAGCCCTTGAGGCGGACCTCGACGGGAATGCGCCGACCATCCTTGCGCACGTGTTCACTGTCAAAGCAGACGGTCTGGTGGCGGGCGAGTGCGCGGGTGAGATCCAGCCGCCCGGCTAGCTCGCGGAACTGCGGATCGAACAGCTCTGGTGTCTGCCCGACAAGCTCAGCCGCGCTATATCCCAAACAAGCCAGCGCGGCGCTATTGACCAGCGAGATCCGGCCGTCCTCCTCGTGCAGGTACACGGCATCGGTCTGGTGTTCGATCAAGACACGACAGAGTTCCTCGCTGCGACGGAGATTGGCCTCGGCCTGCTTGCGCGGGGTGATGTCCGACAGCATGCCGTACCACAGCGTGGCGCCGGTATTGCCCGCGATCGCGCGGCACTCGACCCAGATCTCGCCGCGGCGGGGATGGCGGACGCGAAACTCACAGTGCCAGTTGAACGGCTCCAGCTGAGCTTGCCCCCAGGTCTCGCACAGATGGGGCACATCCTCTGGCGAGATCAGCGACAGCAACACCTGATGCACATCTGGGGCACCGCACAGCTCCTCTGCCGTCAGGCCATAGATCTCGGTGATCGCTTCGCTGAGGTAAAGATAGCGCCCACCGCCATCGGGACGTCGCTGGTAGGTGAACAGCGCCCCAGGCACCACGGCGGCAACGCTCTGCAGACGATCATTGGAGCTGCCCGCGCTGGCGCCACTCTGCGCCTCGCCATCGCGCGGCTGCCGGGCCGCATCCCCCTGTTTGCTAGCGCTGACCTGCGAGTCGCCGCCCCGATTGGCCCCACCAGACAGCCCCAAAAGCTCTGCGACGGCGCGCTGCATGCCAGCCTGCCAGCGCAGAAAAAGCTGCCGCGAGATCACCAGCCACAGCATCGCGGAGCTGGCAAACCACACGATGGCCGCATGCGCCGAGACACTGGCCAGCAGCAGCAGCGCGGCGGTGAGGCCGATCCACAAGAGCCCCGCGAGGACGTAGGTGGACACAAGACGCAACCCCGCCTGCCGCCCATCGGGCGTTAGCAGAAGGGGAGACGGTATCGAGCTAGGCGACATGAAATTCCTCCGCCTCTACCCAAGGCCGCGCGGCACATCATCGGGGATGGGGCATTACCGGGCCCTCGGAATTGCGGGCGTCGCGGTCATTATCTCAGCGCCCTGCCAGCGTCGGGGCATCTTTTGCGCCAGCCGGCGCCTACAGCCTGACCTGCTGCGCTAGATTTTCCGATAGGGGGACCAGGATAGTCCTTGCGCCAGTGCGCCCGGGTTCCCGTAGGAACGGGAGCGAACTGACCTAGGACGACGACAACCGGGATGCAGAATCCGGTGCCTGCAAGAGCGAGAGCGCCGGCAGCAACGCCAGCAAGGCCCGGGTGCGATGCGAGAGCTGATTTTTGTCCTCGCTCGTCAGGACCCCAAAGGACAGCCCGGCGCGATCAGATCCCAGACCGGCTTCCGCCAGCTCGGCCGCATCGGGAACGAACAGCGGGTCATAGCCAAAGCCTCCCCCACCCGACTCAGCGAGCAGAAGATGGCCCCTGCACCGTCCCTCGGCAAACAGGGCCGCGCTGGCTGGGGCCTGCGCAGCGACGGGAGGATGGAGGCACAGCACACACAGGAAGAAGGCCCCCCGTAAAGCGAGCGGAACCTGGGCCAGCGCCGACAGCAGCACCTGCCGATTGCGCGCGTCTTGCGACTGTCCTTCAGCCGGCTCGCCCCCGTAGCGGGCCGAGTGGACGCCGGGCGCTCCCGAAAGAGCCTTCACGAACAAGCCACTGTCATCGGCCAGCGACCACAGGCCGGTGCGCTCCGCGGCATGTCGGGCTTTTTTGTAGGCGTTGCTCGGGCAGTCACTGCCATCCTCGACCGCGGCTTCATGTACGCCTAGCTCGGAAAGCGAGAGCAGCCGCAGCCCAGCCGCCAGGGTCGGAGCATGCTGCTGCAGCAGCGCGCGCAGCTCTGCCACTTTGTGGGCATTGTGCGTGGCCAGGCAGATCGATAGCGGAGTAGCCGCTCCCACTTGGCGGGCTCCGCTTTGCGCCGGGCTGTGCGCGGACAGCATCACGCCCCCGTGCCCTGCAAAAGCGCGCGGCTCTGCAAGGCCATCAAGCGACCGATCCCCAGCGTCGCCAGGTCCAAGAGCGAGTCCAGCTCAGCCTTGCTGAAGGTGCCGTGCTCGCCCGTGCCTTGCACCTCGACGAACTGCGGCTCGCCACCGGCCAGCGGGCGGGCCATGACGATGTTCATGTCGACTTCGGCGCGAGCGTCTTCTTCGTACGGCAGGTCCAGACAGGGCAGACCCTCGATGCGCCCCACCGATACCGCCGCCAGAGCACAGCGCAGCGGATCATCAGTTGCACTGATCGTACCGCGCGCTTGCAGACGACGGATGGCTAGCGCCAGCGCGACATAGCCGCCGGTGATCGCCGCCGTGCGCGTGCCGCCATCGGCTTGCAACACATCGCAGTCAATGGTCAGCGTGCGCGGCCCCAGCTTGGTGAGATCGACAGCCGCCCGCAGCGAGCGCCCGATCAGTCGCTCGATTTCTTTGGCGCGCCCATTGCTGCCACGCGAAGAGCGCGTCACCGTCGATCCCGGCAGCATGCTGTACTCGGCTGTGACCCAGCCTGAGAGGCTCTTTTGGGCGCGCAGAAACGGCGGCTGCGACTCGTCGAGCGATGCCGTGCACAGCACCCAGGTGCTGCCGCTGCGAATCAGGGCACTGGCCAGCGGGGCCTTGATGTAGTCGATTTCCAACGTCGTCGGGCGAAGCTCATCAGCCGCGCGCCCGTCGGAACGAACCTTCAAAGGGGGGGTAGACATGGCGCGACCCTAGCACCGTCGCCACCCCGACAGGTAGGAAGAAAGCGCGGATCGCTAGAGCGAAACCACGAGGGCTCGCAGGCGCCGCAGCGTGCTGGGCTCGATGCAGTAGCAGACGCGCGGACCATCGATCTCGCCGCGGATCAGGCCGGCCGCCTTGAGCACCTTGAGGTGCTGCGACACCGTCGACTGCGCGAGATCTAAGCCTTCGACGATCTGGCTACAGACACAGCCCTCGTAGCGGGCCAGCAGGCGCAGGATCTTAACGCGAGCCGGATGGCCAATCGCCTTGGCCAAGAGCGCCAGCTCGCGATCGGCGACCGGGCCCTCGACTGGTCGCATGTCCAGCGCCTGGTTTGCGGCGGGACAGCACACGCTGGGGTCAACACTGGGGCTGGGCGCGTCGCTCGACAAGGCGGACACCCTATCAGGCACGACGAACGACGAGCAACCGCATCGCCAGTTGGCGATATGTGGCGGCCCGGCACGGATCGTGTTCGCCGTGCAAGGGGTGGCCGGCTGTCGCACCCCATCGTGATCTGCCGAAGGGCTAGCGATAGGCTGCGCCGTGAAGCATGCGAGACGGCGTGCGTCCGCAAACGACGTTGGGCTGCGCGAAGAGGGCCGACAGATTGGGTCAGCAACCGCACAATCGCTCTTTCCTCTCGCTGCCGGTTCGCGGTATCCATCGGGGGCCATGGGCTCTCGTCTCAGCGCCTGCGTGTTCGGCCGCTTCTTTCATTTTTCGTCGATCAAAGAGGTCATGAACAAGGCCAATGACCTGCGCTCGGGCGATGTCCAGGCCGGGCTCTGCGCCGAGAGCGATCGCGAGCGGGTCGCCGCCAAGCGCGTGTTGTCGCAGCTAACCCTCGACGACCTGTACGAATCGCCCAGCGTGCCTTACGAAGCGGACGAGCTAACGCGCCTGTTTCAGGACAGCTGCGATCATCGAGCCCGTCGGCGCCTCGCGGGGATGTCGCTGTCGCAGGTCCGCGAGTGGCTGCTTGACTCGCGCACGACCGGCGATGACATGCTCGCGGTGTCGCCCGGCCTGACGCCCGAGATGATCGCTGGCGTCGCCAAGATCATGTCGAACATGGATCTGGTGGTGGCGGCGCGAAAGATCCGTGTGGTCGTGCACTGCAACAACACGCTGGGCCTGCCCGGTCGCATCTCGTCGCGGCTGCAGCCTAACCACCCGCGCGACTCGGTCGAGGGCATCTTGGCGGTGATCCTCGATGGACTGAGCTACGGCAACGGCGACGCGGTGATCGGCGTCAACCCGTCCACCGAGACGGTTGAATCGACCATCGAAATTCTGTCGCGCACCAAGGCGCTGATGACCAAGGTCGGCGTGCCGACACAGAACTGCGTGCTGTCGCACATCACGATTCAGATGCAGGCGATGCAGCGCGGGGCACCTCTTGACCTGTGCTTCCAATCGATCGCCGGCTCAGAGGGTGCAAACCGCAACTTCGGCGTCAGCATCGCGCTGCTCGATGAAGCAACGGCTATGACGCACGAGCTAGGCACCGCCCGCGGTGACAACGTCATGTACTTCGAGACCGGCCAAGGCACGGCGCTGTCGGCTGATGCTCACCACGGCACCGACCAAGTGACGATGGAGGCTCGCGCCTATGGCCTGGCCCGTCGCTATCGTCCCTTTCTGGTCAACAGCGTGGTCGGTTTCATCGGTCCTGAGTATCTGCACGACGGCAAGCAGATCACGCGGGCCGGCCTGGAAGATCACTTCATGGGCAAGCTCAGCGGCCTGTCGATGGGCTGCGACGCTTGCTACACCAACCACGCCGAGTGCGACCAGAACGATCTCGAAAACCTCGAAATGCTGCTCGCATCGGCGGGCGTGAATTACTTGATGGGCATCCCGGCGGGCGACGACGTCATGCTCAATTACGAGACGACCTCGTTCCATAACAACGCCACCCTGCGCGAGATCTACGGCCTGCGACCGGCACCGGAATTCGAGGCCTGGTTGGAACGCATGGGCCTGTGGCGGGGCGGCCGACTGAGCGAGCGGGCGGGCGATGCCTCACTGTTCATAGGGCGACAGGATGTTCGTGGCGTGGTGTTCGGTGCGGGCTCGCTGCGCACCAGCAGCCCCCATCCCGGGCGGGCCCCTGCTCGCTCGGCCTCCGCGCTGTCACCCCGAGGTTCCCGATGAGCCAAAGGCAGTCTGTTGATGATGCGGTGGTTGAGTCGATCGTCGAAGCCGTCCTGCGGCGGATGAGTGGAGGAGCCAGCGCTGCCAACACTCCTGCACAGGTCAACGCGGCGCTGCACGCGCTGTCCGGCACAGCGACGGGAACCGCAGCCCCCGGTGCTGACGGCATCGAGCGCTGCCAGCCCGAGCCACGCCCCATCCATGCGGTCACCGGCGCCTCGGACCCGACCCAGCTTGAAGCCCTGGTGGCGCAGACACCGTCACGGATTGCCATGGGCCGGGCGGGCTGCCGCCTGCGCACCGATGACTATCTGCGCACTCGCGAAGGCCATGCCGACGCTCGTGATGCGGTGCACAGCGAGGTGCCGCCCGACTGGGCAGCCCGCCTCAAGCTCCTGCCCCTGCAGACGCAGTGCCGCGATCGTAACCACTACCTCCTTTATCCCAACGCGGGTCGTCGACTGTGCGAGGCGTCCAAGACAGCACTCGCTCCGCATATCGCCGCCGCCGGCAGTCCGGTCCCGGATGTGCAGCTTATCGTCGGGGATGGGCTGTCGCCAAACGCCATCGTGCAGAACGGCGAAGCCACCGTGCTGGCCATGGGACGGGCGCTCTCGGCGGCGGGATTTCGCCTGGGCGTGCCCTGCTTCGTGCGCTTTGCCCGTATCGGCGTAGCCGATGAGATCGGTGTGCTGACGCGGGCCCGTGCCTCGGTGATCTTGGTTGGTGAGCGCCCCGGCCTCGGCACCGGCGACTCGCTGTCGGTCTACATCGCCATCGGACCCAAGCTGGGCCAAGACAACGCCGAGAAGAACTGCATCTCGAATGTCCGCCCCATCGGCATCCGTCCCGAAGAGGCCGCGGCGCAGACCGTCCTCATCCTACAGCGAGGCTTTGAGCGCGGCGTCGGGGGCGTAGCGCTGGGCTTGGGCTGGGGCCGGCGTTGATATCAAGGTCGAGCCCGCCCCTTCCCGTCTTTCGTCCCGTCGATAGCGCCCGCCACAACCCGCCGTTCGAGCTTGTCGAAGGGGGCCGCCAGGTGCCCTACAGCGATAGCGAGGGGCGCATCGAGAGCATCGCCGCTGCGCTCGCCAGCTCGGGCTTGGCCACGCTGCACTACGCGCCGCTCTGCGACCCAAGCCTGCTTCCCACCATTCATCACCCGGCCTATCTCGATTTTCTGCGCACCGCCTTTGCCGACTGGCAGCGCGAAGGAGCGAAGTATGGGCTGGCGGTCGACGGCCCACTCCTGCCCGCGCTGTCGGCCCCACGACGTCCGCTACCCATCGGGACTCCGCCGCCGCAGTCGCTCTTTGCGCGGGCCGGCTATCACCTGCTCGATCTCGCGGCGCCGATTGTCGAAGGCACCTACGCGGCAGCGCTCGCCTCGGCGGGCTGTGCGGTGGCGGCGACTGATGCGGTGCTGCAGACGCGTGGCGTCGCCTTCGCACTTTGCCGACCTCCAGGGCATCACGCCGGGCGCGACTTCGCAGGAGGCTTCTGCTACCTGAACAACGCTGCACTGGCCGCACATCGTCTGCAAGCGGCACTGCGAGATCGCGTCGCCCTGCTCGATCTCGACTATCACGCGGGTCATGGTTCCCAGGACATCTTCTATGAGCGAGCCGATGTGCTGACGCTATCGCTGCACGCCGATCCGGCCTGGGAGTATCCGTTCTTCAGCGGTCATGCTCACGAGACTGGCGCCGGCGCAGGCCGGGGTTGTCATCGCAACCTGCCGCTGCCGCGCGACACCGATGATGCCCACTACCTGCGCACGCTCGATGAGGCGCTCCTTGCTCTCGCCGCGCAAGGCCCGGCGGCGCTTGTCGTCTCGATGGGCTTCGACATCTACATCGACGATCCGCTGGGCCGCTTTCGCATTACGCGGGTTGGTCTGCACGCCATCGCCGAGCGCGTGGCGGACCTGCGTCTGCCCACCGTCCTTGTGCTGGAGGGCGGCTATCACACCGCCGACCTGGGCGAAAACGCCGTTACATTCTTGCGACCGTTTCTGGCCGCCTAACTACGGCGCAGCGAACCCAAAGCGCGAGAGCACCGCCTGTCCCTGCTCCGTCTGAAGCAGCGCGCCGAACTGCCCCGCCGCCCCTTCATGGCCGCCCCGCACGATGCCCAGCGCCTGCACAAGTGGTGCATACAGCGCCTGCGGCACGACGGTGTAGGGACCACCGCTGCTAATCGCCAGGGCCCGCGCCCCCAGCACCACCTCGGCGTTGCCAGTCGCGACGAACTGCTGCGCTTGCCGCACGTTTTCGCCAAACACCAAGCGGCCCGCAAGCAAGTCGTAGACGCCGGCTGCCCGCAGCGCCTGCACTGCCGCCAGGCCATACGGCGCATGCTCGGGGTTGGCGAGCGCGATGCGTCGATACTGCGGCTGTGCGAGTTCGCTAACCGTCGCTGGCGGCGGCCCCGCGGGACCCGCCCAAAGCACCAGAGCACCGCGGGCATAGCGCTGAAGTGATCCCGGCACCAGCCGACCTTCGCGCAAGAGCGCCTCGACTTGCTCGACGCTGGCTGCGGCATAGAGATCGAACGGTGCGCCATGCCGAATCTGCTGCGCCAGCGCCTGCGAGCCCGCGAAGCTAAGCACTACTCTCCGGCCGTAGCGCTGCTGATAGAGCTCGGCAAGCGCGGCAAAGGCCGGCTCTAAGTCTGCCGCCGCCGCTACGCGCAGCGCTCGATTTGTCGATTCGGCAGTGCGATCCCGACAGCCCAGCGCAGCCATGCCAAGCAGCCCGCCCGCAAGCTCGCGCAGGGCCCCCCGCCGCCCCAGCAGGCGTCGAGGTTGAGCCGAAGATTTCGCAATTTTTTGCGCGCACATGGGCGGACAGTGTGGGAAATAATCTGCCCGATTCGGAGGAACATTCCATGTATCAAGTGAAGGCCATAGTGTTCGGCGTTCTGGGGCTCTGGGGAGTGCTGGGACTTACCGCCTGTTCCAAGGGCGGTATGGACGATCCCATGAACCCCAACCCACTCGTAGATATGGGCGATGGTGGCGGCATGGTCGATCCCACCAAGCCCTCGATCACAGTGATCAAGGGCGGCATGGGCGGTGGCACCGTGACCTCAGCCCCGGCGGGCATCAACTGTGGCGCGACTTGCGCAGCCAACTTTGCCGAAGACAGCAAGGTCATTCTGACGGCGCAAGTCGATGGCATGTCGCTGTTTGGGGGCTGGAGCGGCGCCTGCCAGGATGCCGATCCCACCGCCAATCCACCGACGTGCACGCTGACCGCCAAGGGCAAGCTGGAAGCCAAGGTCACGTTCAACAAGCGCGCCAGCCTTGACAAGGTGTGCAGCGATCCCAGCTGGTGCTGGAACAGCCCGCAGCCGCAGGGCAACGATCTTTTGCGGATGTGGGGCACGAGTGCCACCGACGCCTGGGCCGTTGGCGATATGGGCGTCATCCTGCACTGGAACGGCAGTGGCTGGGCGCAGTCCGAGTCCGGTACTACCAAGCGTCTAAACAACCTCTGGGGCCGGGCTGCTAACGACATCTGGGCCGTCGGTGAAGCCGGCACCATCCTGCACTACAACGGCGCCAAGTGGGAACAGCAGGTCAGCGGCACCACCCGCGAGCTTTACGCTATCTGGGGCAACGCCGCCGAGGTCTGGGCCGTCGGCGCCGCGTCCACCGTGCTGCGCTGGAACGGCACGATGTGGGACAGCAGCAAGACCTGCAGCACCGGCTACGACCTGTACTCGATCTGGGGCACCGGCCCGAACGAGGTCTGGGCCTTCGGCACCAACCGCTACGTCTGCAAGTTCAACGGCACTGCCTGGTCGTACACCAGCGACAGCTACCTGCCCTACTACGTCCGCGATGTCTACGGCATCGACGGCAAGAACATGTGGGCGGTCGGCGCCGGCGGCGATATCTCGCGCTGGAACGGTAGCTCGTGGACCAAGGTCGCCTCGGGCATGACCGGCGACCTGCGCGGCATCTTCGGCACCGGCGACAAGAACATCTGGGCCGTCGGAGAAGACGGCGTCATCCTGCTCTACAACGGCACCGCCTGGTCTGTCGTCTCGCCCAGCGGCTCGCTGGAATACAGCCTGACCGGCATCTGGGGATCCGGCAAAGACAACATCTGGAGCGTCGGAGAGCGCGGCACCATCAAGCGCTGGACCGGCAACCCGCCCTGGGAAGACATCGCGCAGGGCACGCGTCGCGATCTCACCGCCGCTTGGGGCACGGCCGAAAACAACCTGTGGGCCGTCGGCACGCAGGGCTGGCTGCAGCGCTGGGACGGCAACAAGTGGACGCCGTTCGACAGCAAGGTCACCGGCAACCTGCGCGCCATCCACGGCAGCAGCGCTAACGACGTCTGGGCCGTCGGCGACAGCGGCGTCATCACGCACTGGAACGGCACCGAATGGTCGCAGGTCATGCCGACTGCGGCCTACTCGATGACCGGCGTCTACGCCGCGGCTCCCGACAAGGCCTGGGCCAGCAGCACCTCAGGCTATGTCATGACCTGGGATGGCACTCGCTGGTCGGCGGTCTACGTCGGCTCGGGCATGTATTCGATGTGGGGCCGCAGTGCTACCGACATCTGGGCCGGCGGCAACGGCACGACGATGTATCACAACACCGGCAGCGGCTGGACCAACGTCGGGACGCCAGTCTCGGCGGCTTGGTATGCGATCTACGGCATCGACGAAAAGAACGTCTGGGCGGCGGGATCCGCAGGGCAGATCATCCGCTGGAACGGCACCGCATGGAGCAGTGCAATCGTCGGCAACGATCCCGCGGTGACCTTCCGCTCGCTGTGGGGAAGCTCGCTGAGCCGCATGTTCGCGGTCGGCAACAACGGCGTGGTCTATCGCTGGGATGGCATCGCCTGGGGCGCCACCAACATCGCTCGGGCCAGCCTCAATGCGGTCACCGGCTTCGCCGCCGACAAGGTCTGGACGTTTGGCGAGTCGGGCTCGGTGCTGCGCTTCAATCCCTAGCCACGCTCTCTAGCTGCGCGCGGCTGCCGATGCGGTGGCCGGCGCAGAACCCTTGCGATACGGAATGGAGAACTGATGCGAACGATGCAAGTGCGAGCCGGCATGGGCCTGGTGGTGACCGCGGCGCTAGGCATGGCCGTGGGCTGTGGCTCAGAGCCCGCGATGAAGCGCAACCCGTTTGCGCCGCTGCCTGACTGCAGCGGACCGGCCTTGGCCTTTGGCAAGGGCGAGCAGGGCATGGTCATCGCCGACCTGCGCATCGCCGCCGCCGGACAGGGCTTTGACCTCGACGAAGACGGCACTATCGACAACAAGCTGGGGGCCCTGTCTTCGCTGGCCAATGGCGAGCTAGAAGACGTCTTTAAGGTCCGGCACGACGTCGTCATCCCGCTGGAATTTAATGGGCTCAAGGGCACTGGCGACAGCGACTGCACCAAGTTCGCGCTGTACCTGGGCCAGTTCAACCAGGACCGCGACAGCGACGGCAAAGACACCACTTGGGAAGAAGACGACGACGCGGCAAAGGGCGACTGCAACGACCACGACAAGGAAGTCCGTCCGGGTCATGCCGAAGACCTGACCAATCGCATGGACGACGACTGCGATGGCAAGGCCGACAACCCCGGCAAGCGCAAGCCGCCGACCGACATGATGGATCTCGACGGCGATGGCTACACCCTGGCGCAGGGCGACTGCGACGATCGGATGGTGTCGCCGATGGTGCCGACCGGCACCGACATGCAGCCGCTAGCCAAGCTGCGTCACCCCATGGCCGAGGAACGCTGCGACGGCTACGACTACAACTGCGACGGCATCCCCGACAACAGCCCGGCTTGTGATCCCTTCGCCGATGCCAACGTCAAGCTACCGATCCAGAAGGTCTCGCTCGATGCCGCCGGCAAGCCGCTCCTGGCGTTTAATAATGGCGGCGTAAAGGGCGGCAAGCTGTCGTCGGGCCCCTCGCTGTTCCGCGTCGCTGTGCCGGTCAGCAAGGACTTCACACTGGAGCTAGAGCTCTCGGGCACGCGCATCCAAGGATCGCTGCGTGAGCGTAGCGGTCGCCTGTATCTCGATGATGCGAACCTGGGTGGCGTGCTGCAGGCGGTTAGCCTAGCGCGACTCGACAAGATCAACCTCAAGGGCTTCCTGACACCCCCGCAGTCGCTGTTCGACGCCATCTGGGCCTCGTCGGGCCTGGCCACCATCCTCATGCTCAAGCGCGATGCCGACGATCACGTCCTGCCAGATATGGATGTCGACGGCGACGGTCTAGAGACCTTCTGGGCGAGTGATCCGGGCAAGACCCCAGCCCTGGTCGACACCTGTCGCGATGGCGATGGCACGATTATCAAGAACGGAGATGGCAGCTTCCCCAACGACGATGCGATGAAGCGCTGCGTCTTCGCCAAGGACGCCCGGGGGAACTATCGCTTCGTCGATGGCATCTCGGCGGCTCTGCGCTTCAAGGCCGTGCCGGCTCGCATCGGCGACCTCGTTGAATCGACGATTGGAAAGTAACCGCAATGACGCACAACAAGCATCACCATCAGGTCCTGGCTCCCCTCACTGGCAACATCTGGAAGATCACCGCCAAGGTCGGCGACTCGGTCAGCGAAGGCGACACCATCCTCATCATGGAGTCGATGAAGATGGAGATTCCCGTCGAGGCCGGCCGTGACGGCAAGGTCGAAACGCTCCTCGTGCAGGAAGGCCAAGCGGTCAGCGAAGGTCAGCCGCTAGCCGTCATTCACATGTAGCCCCGCCACACGCTCTGGGCCTGTCGTGCCGCGATCCCCCATCGCTCTCTCGCCGGCTACGGTCCCCCAAGTCCCCGCGGTCTCTGATCAGCTGCTGGGGCAGACCTTAGACGGTCGTCTGCGCGTGCTACGCCCCATCGGCCATGGCGGCATGGGCACCGTCTATGTGGCCGAACACATCGGACTGTCTAAGCAGGTCGCGGTCAAGGTGCTAAACCCGCAGTACGCGGTGAAGCCGGAGGTCATCGCCCGCCTACACGCCGAAGCCCGCAACGCCGCCGCCATCGCCAGTCCGCACATCGTCGACATCTTCGACATCGGTACCACCGAAGGGGGCCAACCCTACGTCGTCATGGAGCTGCTCCACGGCGAGAGCTTGGCCGAGCGCCTCCGTCGCTGCACTGCCCTTTCCGAGC
>CALFYE010000596.1 GCA_937952145.1 uncultured Myxococcales bacterium | reverse complement strand
GATCTGGCCTCCCGATTCGCATCGCGCCGCTGTCGCGGCTGGTGGGATCGGCCGACGCGGCGCAGACGCGTAAGCACCTGGAAAACGGCGAGATCGAAATTGTCGTCGGCACGCACGCGGTAATTCAGGAAGCGGTGCAATTCAGAAAACTCGGCCTCGCGGTGATTGATGAACAGCATCGCTTTGGCGTCCACCAGCGCATGGCATTGTCAGGCAAGGGGAACCGACCCGCAGACATTCTCGTCATGACCGCCACGCCCATTCCCCGCACGTTGGCCCTGACAGCCTATGGGGACCTGGACATGTCCCGGCTCCGAGAAAAGCCAGCCGGCCGCAAACCCATCGCGACACGGGTCGTCCCGCTGTCACGCGTCGAAGACGTCGTTGACAGCCTGAAGCGTGCCGTCGCATCGGGCGATCGCGCCTTCTGGCAGCTCAAGATCTATGGCCACGCGGATGTGCGACTGCTAAACGGCGGTCGGCGCAAGTGGCTAGAGCTGGATCTGCCCCTTTCGGCCGATGTGCCGCAGCCCGAAAAGACCGCGTATCAGGCTTCGCCGCCTGACCTGATGCAGCGTGCCTTCTTGATCGATGTCCTCAAGGGCGTAAGCGGTCGCTCGCTGGGCATGGTCGATGTGCGCAGCCCGGCCGAGTTCACCGGCGAGCTACTGTCGCCGCCGGGCCTACCCGAGACCTGCCAGCGCGGCGGGCACATCCCGGGCGCCCGCAGCATTCCCTGGGGCAAGGTCTGTCGCGAGGACGGCACGTTTAAGTCAGCCTCTGAGCTCGCCGCACTCTATGAGGGGGCCGGCATCAAGCCCGATCGCACGGTGGTGACCTACTGCCGCATCGGTGAGCGCTCAAGTCATAGCTGGTACGTGCTCAAGTACCTGCTGGGCTATCCCGACGTTCGCAACTACGACGGCTCGTGGACCGAGTGGGGCAACCTGGTCAGCGCGCCGATCGAGAAGCCGTAGGCCAGCGCGCCGGGCGCGGCAACTCTCGGGCACAGAGAGTCCCCGGCGGCCAGGCCGCAGGGGGACGAAGCACAGCACAGGTGAAGGACGCAGGATGGCAATCGGTACGGCCAGGCACGACGTGATCAGCCGGCAGCTGGCCCTAGAAGGGGTGCAGGTGCAGGTGACGTCGTATCGCATTGGCGAACGATATAGCTGCACGGTCGACAACATCGACCCAGGGGCCGTGATTGGTCGGGGCTCGGGCCCTGATCGCGGCAGCGCAGAGGAGGCGGCGATCAATCAGGCCAGCATGAAGCTGTGCCTTTCGCAGGCGAGCCAGTCGCTGAATCGCAGCATTCAGTCACTGCGCCCCACGGCTGCATCGTCGTCATCTGGCGAATTCAAAGCACTCCGAAACAAATAGAGGACGTGACGATGGAAAGCTTCAAACCAGAAGGGCATCAGCGTCGAAAAGCGACGTGTGAGGGCTGGGAGATTGGCATCACGAGCTACAAGCTCAAGGATCGCTACTACTGCAAGATCGACAACATCGATCCCGGCGCCACCATTGCGCGCGGCCAGGGGGCGAGTGCGGAAGAGGCCGAGCAGGAGGCCCTGCGCAAAGCCCATACCCGCCTGGCACTGACGCGGCGCATCCAGAGCACGCGCGAGGTGCTGACCACGATGCAGGCCACCGTCGAGCGCCTGAGCACCGAGCTCGCCGAGCTAGAGCGCGTGAACCAGTTGGCCGGGCAGTCCGATCCCGAGCTCCCCAGCGTCCCCCGTCCCGAGTAAACCTCTCCCCCCTGCCGCGCCGGCCACCCCCCGGCGGTCGCTCCAGCCTCGGGATGAAAGCGGCGACCTGCGACGTTTGTGATACATGGGGTCCATGAGCGTATTTCTCGATCAGCTGGGAGACGTGCTGCACGCGCTGCGGCAGCACAAGGCGCGCAGCCTGCTGACTCTCCTTGGCATGATCATCGGGGCTGGCTCGGTGGTGCTGCTGTCGGGCTTGCTGCAGGGCGGACAGGAAGCGCTCGATCGCACCAATCAGTTCATCGACGAGTCCGACGTCATCGAGGTCGAGACCGCCGAGGCTCCGCCGGCCCAGCGGGGGCGCACGCAGCGTCCCCTCGACAGCGGCGATCAGCAGCTTATCGACAGCGGTCCCGCCGCCACCAGCGGAGCCGAAGGCGAGCTGTTCCTGTGGAGCAAGTACGCGTACCGCGGCAGCGAGCGCAAGCGCGTCATGGTCCTGGGCGCCTCGACGCAGGCCCGCGAGCTTTACCGCGTGCGCCTGCAAGTTGGCCGCTTCCTAGACGACGACGACCAGCTACGGCGCACCCGTAGCGCCGTCATTGGCTACGAGATCTGGCAGGAACTGTTCGGCGGCCGCACCGACCTGACGGGCGCGTCGCTGCGCATCGCCGGTATTCGCTGGGAGGTCGTCGGTGTGCTGGAACACAAGGCACCGCTTGTCGCTGGGCCCGGGACCTGGATGTGGGACCGGCGCGTCGTCGTGCCGGCCACGACGTTTCAGGCCGTGCTGCGCCACTCGCGCCGTGTCGACAGCATCTACATCCGCGTCCTGCCTACGCTCAACGAGCTAGCGACGGTCATGGATCGGGCCCGCGCCTTCATCCGCTCGGCCATCCGCGAACGCCACTACGGCGTCGAGAACTTCCGCGTCGATCAAGACAAGGGGCAGCAGCAGCAGGCCGAGATCATCTTCACCGTTATCAACATCCTTATGCTGTGCACCGCCGCGTTGTCGTTGTTCGTCGGCGGCATCAACATCATGAACATCATGCTGGTCACCGTGACCGAGCGCACGCGCGAGATCGGCATCCGGCGCGCACTGGGGGCTACGCGGAGCAACATCCTTGGCCAGTTCTTGCTGGAAGCCGCCCTGCTGTCGTGCCTGGGCGGCCTGACCGGGGTGCTGTTTGGAGTCGGGCTCTTGTTCGCCGCCAGTCAGGCGCTGACCGCTTGGCTGGGCTCCTGGACGGCCTACTATCCGACCTGGGCCATCGTCGCTGGGCTTAGCAGCAGCACGCTGACCGGTCTTTTCTTCGGGCTCTATCCGGCCTGGCGGGCGGCGCGTATGGATCCGGTAGTGGCCCTCCGCTACGAGTAGTCGGCCTGCCACCCGACAGGAGCCGTGCTGATTGCATGGCCAAGGCGGTTGCGATAAAACCCGGGCATGCTCCGAAGCAGGCCTGCGAACATGTCGAAGATCGCGCGGTACGCCGTCGCTGCCACCCTAAGCTGGCCGACCCTTTCGGCTGTGAGCCTGCTCCCCCTTTCGGCCTGCTCGGTGGTCGATGTGCAGAAGGACCGCGGCAGCGTCAACCTCGGGGCCAAGTGGGCGCTCTTGCCCTTTGTCGATTACAGCGATTCGACGCAGGCCGGCGGGCGTTTGGAAGACACGCTGTCGTCGCTGTTGCGCACGCGCTTGCGAGTCGACATCACCAAATACCCCGTCGCCGCAGAGCCGGAAAATAGCGTCGATCTCGACGAGCGACAGCGCTACCAGCGCGCTTTGTCGTGGGCGAAGAAAGAAGGCTTCACCTACGGCATCGGCGGCAGCGTTAACGAGTGGCGCTATCGCAGCGGAGCCGATGGCGAAGCCGCAGTTGGCTTTACTCTCCACGTCGTCGATCTAGAGTCCGGCAAGACGGTCTGGACCGCCACCGGCGCCCGCTCGGGCTGGGGTCGCGAGACTGCCAGCGGGACGGCGCAGCGACTCCTGCGCGACATGATTACCCAGCTGGCCGGCAAATGAACGGCAACCCGGGGGGCGGCGCCGGGACGGGTGTGGAGCAGGGGAGATCGGAAGAGCACACGTCTGAACTCCAGTCACGCCAATGTA
>CALFYE010000595.1 GCA_937952145.1 uncultured Myxococcales bacterium | reverse complement strand
TGCTGTTCGACCGCGGCCTGATCCACGTCGCGCACAGCTACGGCAAGACGCCGAAGTCAGGCAAGTGGCGCCCCGTGCCGCTGCATCCCGCGCTCGCCCCGATCCTGCGCGACTGGCAGCGCGTGTGCCCACCCGGCCCGCTCGTCTTCCCCGTCGTCCCCGAGCGCGGCCAGAAGCCCCGCATGGGCACCCCCGACGACATGCTGGGCCTAGAAGACCTGCTGCGCGCCGCGGGCTGCCACGTCCCCGTCCGCCCCTGGCACGCGATGCGCCACACCTTCGCGTCGCACTACGTCATGTCCGGCGGCAACCTGCTGGCACTGCAAAAGATCCTCGGCCACAGCAAGTTCGAGATGACGCAGATCTACAGCCACCTCGCGCCGGACTACATGGCGGGGGAGATGGCGCGGCTGACGTTTGGGGTTTCCCCCGTCGAGGCCACCCCGCAGCCGCGACCTCACCGCCGCGTGGCGTAGCTCGCCCGAGCAGCCGAGGGCTGCCCCCATCGTTTCGTCGTGATAGCCTGCGGAGCACGTATGGAGACGCAGCTCAAAATCGTCTGGGACGGTGACACACCGGGGCTGGCGCAGCATCGGCTGAGCTTGGCGGAGTTTGGTCCGGCGCTGAACCGCATGCTGATCGCGATGCGTCGGATTGCGTCGGGAATCGTGACGCAGGCGCAGGAGGGCGGCGACACCGGCCTGCGGGGCGGACGGCTGGCAAAGCTGGCCTCGCAGCTTGATCTGGAGATCACGGGAGTCGACAGGGCTCGCTGGGGCTGACGATGGCGTGCGTGCTTCGGCTGTCGCCTGAGCAGAGCGCACAAGTGGCGAAGACCGCCGACCCGATAAGCAGCCTCGCGGATCAGACCTGCGCTGAGTTCGTCACCGCCATCGAGCATGAGAGCGCAGGCCGCCTGCGCAACGGCATGGTGCGTGAGTACCTGCGCGCCCTGCCCGCGGGCGTGCGTTCGCAGTCCTACAGCTTGCAACGCAGCGACGGTAGCATGCAGCACGTGCAGATTGCCCAGCTTGCACTGGCGCAGCTTCCCGCCGATGCGCCGGCGCTCGATGAAGTCATCGCATCGATCATGGGCGTGAGCTTCGACCCCAGCCGCCTGGAAGTCCGCCTGCAAGATCCCAAGAGCAAGCGCACCTATGCCTGCTCTGCGACGGAGGCGCTAGTCAACAAGGCCGTCGAGCTACGCGCTCTACCGGTCCGCGCCTTGGTCGTGCAGCACGCCGGTAAGCTGCGCCTATTGCGCCTGCGTCCCGCCGATGCCGTCGACGATGCGATTAGCCCACCGACGGAAACCTACGACGCCGCGCTGTGGCAGCGCTGGGACGAGCTTTTGCAGAGGTTCGCGCAGTGAGCGCGCCAGCCCCCTGGTCGCGCTTCATAACCTGGAAGACGTCTACGCCTGTATCGCGAGGGCATCCGACGCTACGGCGGTGACGCATCGAACCCCAAGCCCGGCTGCGTCGAGTCCAGCATCGCCGCCGCCTGGAACGCTGAGTCGTACAGCGACAGTGACGGCAGCCACCTGCCCGGTCTGGTCTTCGCAGGTTACTTGCTCTACTACCTGGCCATGAACCACTGTTTTACCGACGGCAACAGGCGCGTCGCGTGGACCTGCGCCATGCACGTCCTCCTCACGCACGGCCTAACCGTCGAAGCAACCACCGACGAAGCCGAAGGGCTCATGCTGTCGATGATCACCAAAGGCTTCAGCGACGGGATGGCGGTAGCGGGGTGGCTGGCGGAGCGGGTGGTGGCGTTGGGCTGATGGTGATGCAGGCTTGGCTTGAGCACGGGTGCCGGTGCCCGTCGTCTGCGCAGATGCTATCTAGGGTTCAGCTAACTTGAACTGCGATCCTGAGTTCTGGATTCCATTACGCTGACAGACATAGACCAGATACTGTCGCCCCGGTGCATTCAATCGACGATACGCATCGTTGACCAACTTCAGATCCTTGATGTTGCAGGCAGCGGAGCCAATGATGCGCCAGACACGTACTCTGTCTTCCGGCGGCGCCGACTGCACCGACTTGGCGATGTCGATGGCTTTTTGATAGTTGCCGTTGACGTATTCCGTCTGAGCCTCGCTCAAGCGGGTATCGACGTCGCCAGGCGACTCGACTGCGGGAGCCCGCTGCGGCGCTTTGAGCGCCTCTAGCTTGTCGCCCGCATCCGGCAACTTGTGCCGTGGCTCTTTGCTGCGTTCGGGCTTTGTGCTGGAGGCAGCGGCAGTGATTTCGCTGCTGTCCGATCCGCCACCGCCCTTCTTGCACGGACGATCGCGCATGGCCAGCGACTTGGTGTGCTTCGGCTCCAGCGTCAGGATGGCCTGCGCATGCGCCTGCACATCGCTGCACCGCCCCTGGCCGCGCGCCTCTTCCGCCGCCTTCAGGTGATTTTCGACGAACAGCGGGAAGATCTGATCGTACTGCTCGCGTGCGATTTGACGGTATACTGAGTTGCTGGGAATGTCGGCGTAGGCTTCCAGCGCCTTGTCGTAGTTGCTGCTGCCGGCGGCTGAAGCGAAGCGATCATAGGTGCCCTTCGACTTCGATTCCTGCTCGGCCAGCTTCTTTTCGGCCTGTGCCGCGTCGCGGAGCTTTGACGAGACGCCGGGATTCGACAGGATCTTGCTGGCCTTGGCGATAGCGTCATTCCAGCGCTTGGCCTGTATGTCCTCATCCGCTTTGATGACCAGTAGTGCCGCAGCAGATTCGGGGTCTGCTGTCTCCTTTGCGACATCGGTCTTTTTGCGCGTACCTGCAAACATCCATCCCGCGACCATCACAATGACCATGAATGCGGTAGCGCCGAGTGCAAGTAGAGCGTACGGGCCGGGTAATCTGGATGGTCGATTCGAAGCCGCATGCTGGCCCGCCATGGGAGTGGCGGTGGATGGGTTTGCATCGTCGGTAGTTATTGGGGCTGGAACCGGCGTCGGATCTTCTGGCGGAGGGTGGAGCGCTGCGTCCAATGCCTGACAGAACTCGCCAGCCGTTTGAAAGCGGAGGTTGGGGGCGAGGGCAGTAGCTCGTGCCACGATGGTCAGAAGATCTCGCGGGCACCTTGCCCACTGCGCGTAAGCGATACCATTGAAGCTCGCTTGGCCGGGAAGCTTGCCGCCACAGAGCACGCTCACCAAGGTCATTCCCAGCGAATAGACATCACTCCGGCGGTCAGCATGGCGAGCATCTTCAAGCGCCTCGGGTGCGGCATAGACGACGGTCCCCATCCCCACCCCGGTGCCGGTTCCCCCGGTGCTGTCCGCGGCGGCCACTAGGTCGAAGTCTGTCAGGCGTGGGTTGCCGAATTCATCCAGCAGAATGTTCGTCGGCTTGATATCGCGATGAACCATGCCCTGCTGGTGCGCAAAATCCAACGCATGTCCGGCGTGTAGGACCGCCTCAAGCGCCACCGTCTGCGTGATCCGCCGTTCCTGCATTGCGTGCTCTAGATCGCCGCCACGCAGGTATTCCATCACGTAGTAGTGGAAGCCTTCGTACTCGGCGGGTGGCTCAAGTACGCGCACCAGATACGGGTGCGAATGCTGCATCAGCACGCGCGCCCCGCGCTCGAAGCGTTCCAGCCCACGGGGATCTTCTCGACGGCTGTGCAGGACTTTGACCGCTACCTGGGTCTTGTTTCGACGGTCGAATGCGAGCCAGACATCGCCGAACCCTCCCTGCCCGATGCGATACCGCAGAACATATCGTTCGCCCAGCACCTCCCCTTCATGCAGCCGAGGGCCGCGGCGCTGCCTGCGCTTGATCTCGGCAAGCTGAGCCCTCAGTCCCAGCACCTCAGCAGACTGCGCTGCATCGTCGGAGCTACTCAGCTGCCGGTCCAGCTCCTCTTCCAGACTCTCTCGCTCCCGGCTCAGTGCTTCCAGTTCGATGTCTCGTGGGTAACTAGAGACCTGCTGCAAGCTCGATAGGCGACCGCCGACTTCATCCGCTCCACGGGACTGGCGCAGGGCCTGTAGAACATCTCCGACCTCAGCCACTTCCAGCAGGATGCTCGTTCGGCTGATACGGTCCATGCCGCTCACGAAGCGGCGATGCACCAGCGGGAAGAAGTCGACGCAGAAGGCTTCAAAATCCGCTGCTGTCGACAAGAAGTCATCCAGAAGCTGTCGCAGCGCTCGTCGCGTCACTCGTTCCGAGGGCGGGCCAGCCATGACTGTGTGTCTTATCACACAACCCACGGCTCGTTCTAGACACAGCCAGTAAGCCAGCATTCTCAGGGAATCCGGCGCGTTAGGTCCGTAGCGTGATACGCGCAATGCGCACCGCCATGCCCATCAAGATCGACCTGACCGCAGAGCTACAGGTGGCGCTGACCGACCCCGGCGTCCGTGCGATTCTCAGCGAGTACATCAAGCAGGCCGTGAAGGACGCCTTCGCCGAGCGCGACACCGACACCTGGCTGGATCACAAGGGCGCAGCTTCGGGGGCTGTCAGTGCCGTCGTTCACGGGCAAGCGACGGCGCTATCCCGAGCTAGACCAGATGAGTGCGGGCAGCGGTCGCATGCGGCGCTGGCGTCGCGCAGATCTGGAGCACTGGCTTCGTGGGCCAGGACGAAGCGGGCGCCGACGACCGGCGCCGATGTTTGGTTCGTCGTTCTTCGGCAGCGATGGCGATGCGGAATAGCTGATGCTGAATTACCTGCGCGCGTTCGACGCTGAGATCGCCGATACGGAGCAGCTAACGAAGCGCAATTACTTTGGCGCGATGTTCGATGTCTTCGATGAAGTCGTGCGCAAGGCAAAGAAGGAACTGAACTCGGTCAAGCTGCCGGCACTTCAGACCTTCGTCAGCCTGTTCTCCGATATCAGCGAAACGAACTACACGGGAGCCGCGAAGCGTCAGCGCCTCGTCGAAGAAATGCGCAATCACCTGCACAGCGATGTGCGAATTGACGCGGACGATATCTGAGTAGTGTGCAGACCTGCGCTGCACTCCCACGTCGAGCGCGGCGTCAGCGAGCGCACTCAACGTTGATCATGACCAGCGTCGTAGAGGACGCATCCCAGGGAAAACAGATCGGTTGCCGGAGTGAGATCGCGGCGTCCACGCGCCTGCTCCGGGGCCATGTACTCGGGCGTGCCGATGACCATTCCGGTCTTGGTCATCGCCTGCGAAGTGGCGACGCGGCGCGCGATTCCGAAGTCGAGGATTTTTGCTCGCGCGACATCTCCGTCGACCAAGAACAGGTTCGATGGCTTGAGATCTCGATGGATGATCCCTCGCCGATGGGCTGACGATAGCGCGTCGGCGACCTGCTCCAGCAGCCCGAGGCTGTCGCGGAGGGTCAGCGGCCCGCGCAGGAGGCACTGCCCGAGGTCCTGGCCTTCGAGCCACTCCATCGCCAGGAACCGTTGACCCTCGGGTGTCTGGCCATGGGCGACATGGGAGACGATGCCAGGGTGTCGCAGTTCGGCAAGCAGCTGCGCCTCGCGGAGAAATCGCTCGGCTTCGTCCGATGTTCCCTCAGCAGAGCGGAGGAGCTTGAGTGCGACCGGCTCGCCACTGTAGCGGTCACGCGCCCGATAGACGGTTCCCATTCCGCCACTCCCTGCGGTCCTTTCGATCTCGAAGCGATTCGCAAAGAGACTGCCCGATGAGAGCGGCGGATTCCCCATGTTGACCAGTATCTGGCGCCAGACGAAGAAAGGTCCCCCTCACCGCCCTCATCTACCCCTGGGTCCCCTTCGGCAGGTTCTACATCGGCCTCAGAAAGAAACCCGCTAGCTCCCCCGGAAGCCCCCGCCGACGAGCCGTAGCCCGATATCCATTCGGCAGAAAAAAATGGGTAAAAAATTTGCCGGGTGGATCCCGGCGCGGCAGCATCTCTTTCGTGCCGATCTCTGCGCAATCCGTTACCGACCCTCTAGAGGTATCAAGTCGCCTATTGGGCCGCGTATCGGTGGCCCAGTCCGTTCCTAGCGATGCGACGCTATTTAGTCCGTCGACTGTGCTGAAGTCAGGGCGGCAGCTGGCGAGGGGTTCGTCTAGGGATATCGGACCGCGTCCGTTCGTCAAATGGGCGGGCGGCAAGCGGCAGCTGCTGCCGGCTCTGCTGCGCCGCTTACCGCAGTCTTTCCGTCGCTACCATGAGCCGTTTGTCGGCGGCGGAGCGCTGTTCTTCGCGCTGCGCGGCCAGAACCGCCTGCCGCATGGCGCCCGCTTGGCCGATATCAATCCCGAGCTGGTGAATGCCTATCAAGTCGTCCGCGACCGGGTGGAAACCCTGATCGTTGTGCTCGGTACATTTCGTAATGATGAGGACTTTTATTACGAAATCCGCGCCCAGCAGCCGGACGCCCTTGATCCGGTACAGCGGGCAGCTCGGCTGCTTTATCTAAACCGCACCTGCTTCAATGGGTTGTTTCGCGAAAATCGCGCCGGACACTTCAATGTCCCCTATGGCCGATATCGCAATCCGCAGTTCCTACGCGAAAACGATCTGCGCGCCGCCAGCCGGGCCCTGTGCGGGATCACCATCGAACAGGGCTCATTCGCCGAGCTAGAGCAGCACGCGCAGCCCGACGACTTGGTCTACTTCGATCCGCCCTACGCACCGCTGTCGCGCACCGCGTCGTTTACCAGCTACAGCCGCGGCGGCTTCGACGAAGCGGCACAGCGTCAGCTGGGTGATCTGGTGCGACGGCTGGGGGCGCGGGGCGTGCACGTGCTGGTGTCGAACTCGTCGGCTCACCTGATCTACGACATCTACAGCGGCGACGACCTGCACATCGAGCAGATCATGGCCAGCCGCGCCATCAACAGCCGCGCCGACCGCCGCGGCAAGGTGCCAGAGCTTTTGATTGCCGCCGGCCCGCTGGTCGACGAGCTGCGCGCACCCAACGCAACGCCATTTACCCTGGTCGCCTGAGCACCGCACAATAGCGGCATGTCGTCTGATTCCAACCGCCCCGTCGTAGCCAACCCGGCGGGACTGCTGCAGTCCGAGCGCATCATGTACGGCGCGCTCTTGTTCAGCCACGCCGTCTACGCCGGCCTAGCGCTGTACCTGCCGATGCCGGCTGCCGATTCGCCGACGCCGGGCAACAGCCTGGGGACGATCCTGGCGGTGATATCGATCTGCGCCGCCGGAGCCGCCCTGACGCTGCACAGCGTGGGCTTCGCCGATGCCCAGATCGACAAGTGGATCGACGCGGCCAGCCAGAAGTTCAAAGAGCCCGATCAAGCGCAGGCTGCGGTGCGGCAGCGCGCGATGCCGCTGTCGCTGATGCGCTGGTCGATGGCCAGCGCGGCGTCGATCATGGGCCTGATGACGACGCTTACCGGCAGCCTGTCGCGGCACAACGCGGTCCTGTTCATCGCGCTGGGTGCGCTGGTCCACCTGTACTGCCAGCCGCGCCTGGGCCAGGTGCAAGCGCGCATCGCCGAGCGCGCCAGCGGATCGCCGCTTTAGGCCGAGCTGGCCGACGGTAAACCGGCACGTCGGGAGGCTGCGCCGCCGTGATACGCTAGGCCGGTGGGAGTCGGGGGACGAGCCGGAAGGCGCGGAGGACTGCTCGGCTGCGCGCTGCTTCTGGTGGGCTGCGCCGTGCGCCCTAGCGGGCCACCGCCATCGCTGATGCCACCCGTGCGTCCGCTGCCAGCGCGGTCGACACCTGCCCCGCTCATCGATCAGGCTCCGCGTTCAATGCCCGACTCGACCGTCGATTCGACGCCCCGTCCAACACCCGATCCGCCCGCTGATCCGACCCCGCGCAGCGAGCCTTCCGCATCAGGCCGATCGATCCCACCGCCCGCCGAGACGTCCGCTGATCCGCCGGCCGACGCCATCGAGCTTTCGTTTGTCGGCGACATCATCTTTGGGCACTACTTCTCGCGGGGGTACGTCCGTCACCGACGGAAAGGCGAGGAGCCGTTGGCTGCCGTCAAGCCGCTTCTCGCCGCTGATCTGGTGGTGGCCAACCTAGAGACGCCACTTCAGCGTCAGCTTCCGGCCCGCAGTCCGGTGAACAGTCGCTATCGCTTTGGTGCCGAGGCGGCGGCGGCGCAGGTGCTGCGGCAGGGGGGCATCGGGGCGGTGACGCTGTCGAATAACCACGCCGCCGATCTGAAGCTGCCGGGACTTTTCGACACGCCAGCCATCCTGCGCGAGCAGGGCATCCTGCCCCTGGGGGAAGCGCGAAGGCCGTGCGATGGACCAGCCATCGTCGTACAGACAATCGAGGTGCGTGGTGTGCGCATCGGCATCATCGCGCTGTCGACGCAGCTCAACGTGCCGCTGCCGGTGGGGGCGACGATTCCGCGCGTGCCGGTGGTGGCCGATACCACGGCGATCCGGCGCACCGTCGGGCCGCTGCTTTCGGCAGCGCGGGCCGAGCACGATCTGCTCGCCGTACTCCTGCACTGGGGCTCGCAGTTCACCGAGCAGCCCAGCACGCCACAGCGGCGGGCCGCGCATGCCCTGATCGAGGACGGCGCGGATCTGGTGATCGGCCACCATCCGCACGTCCTGCAGGGGGTCGAGCGCTATCGCCACGGCGTCATCGCCTACTCGCTAGGCAACTTCCTGTTTCCCGATGCCACGGGAGCGCCGCGGCTGACCGGCGTGCTGCGCCTGCGCTATCAGCGCGCGCTGCGCCGCATCGATCACGTGCAGTTCCGACCGGCGGTGGCCCAGGTTGCGCCGCATCACTCCGTCGCGCCGGTGCCGGCCACGGGACGAGCCGGCGAAGAGGTGCGGGCTCGCGTGCAGCGGCTGTCGGCAAGGCTGGGCACGCGCTTCCAGGTCATCGATGACCACCTAGATCTGCCGCTGCCCGCACTGGCCCCGGACGCGCTCCCACGGCTCGACGAGGGGAACCCGGCTCAGATGGCCTTGCGCGAGAGCAGAAAAAACGCGGCGAGCGGCCCCTTGCCGCGCACGTTGATCTCGCCGCGCGCTTCGAAGCAGTAGCGATCGGCGAGCGCCTGCATGACCTGCTCGGTGCACTGGATGCGCCCGACGATGCCGTGGCTTTCCATGCGGCTCGCGACGTTGACGGTATCGCCCCATAGGTCGTAGGCCAGCTTCTGCTTGCCGAGTACACCCGCGACGACAGGGCCGACGTGCAGACCGATGCGCAGCGGAAGCTCGGCCGGTAGCTCGGGGGCTAGCTGTCGCACCCGCTCGACCGCGCGAGCCGTCGCCTGCGGCAACCCCAGCGCCAGATCAGCGAGTGCGGCGACGGGATCGGGGTGCGAACGCGGCGCCCCGGCGACGACCATGTAGCAGTCGCCGATGGTCTTGATCTTCTCGGCCCCGACGCGATGAGCCAGGGCATCCATCTCGCTAAAAAGGGCATCAAGCAAGCGCACCAGGGTCTCGGGCGGATGCGAGGCAGAAAGCGGCGTAAAGCCCGCGAGGTCGGCGAACAGCACCGCGACCTGCGCGTGGCGGTCGGCGATGGCAACCTCGCCCTGCTTCAAGCGCTCGGCGATCGGGTCAGGCAGGGTCAGCCGCAAGATGGCTTCTGCCTGATCACGATCGACGCGCAGCCGGCGAATGCGATCCGAAAGCGCGAGGCCCAGCAGCACGACCTGCGAGGTGACGCCGAGCTGCAAGGCCGAGGTCGGCCAGCCATGCGACGGCAGCCAGCCCGCCACCGATGCGATCTGCACCACCATCCCAACGGTCGGGGCCAGGGTCGACCACGCCAGGATGCGCGCCGAGCGCTCCCCGCCGATTGCCGCTACGCTCATTACGCCGACGGTGACCAGCGTCGCCGCCAGCCCAAGTATGTTGACCAGCGTCGCCGCCAGTGCCATCGAGTAGAGGTGATAAAGGACCCCGACGACGATCGGGATGACCACAAAGCTCAGCACCAGCCCGCGGATGATCCGCTGTCCAAAGACGCCCAGGTGCATATAGCTGCGAATGAACTGCAGGTACATCAAGGCAAAGAGCGGGGCCTCCATCGGATGCAGCCACAGTGAAAACCAGGGACTGCCAGAAACCGGGATCAGGGACAGCAGGTTGTGAGCGCCGGCGTAGTACAGCGCCAAAGAGAGCAGGGACAGGCTGTACCAAGCGACGGCCGGCGAGCGCTCGGCCCACCACAGAAAGAGGTGATAGAGCGCCATGATCAGCGTGAGCCCGATGTAGATGCCCTGTACGAACCAGCGCTCGACCTGCTCGCGCTGCGCGCCGGACTGCGAGATCAGCAGAAGCTGGCGCTCGGGATGGGCAAGCTGGCGGCTGTCGCGGATGCTCATGCGCAGCAGCACGTCGGTGGGCCGCGTTGGCGATCGCGGAATTGGCACAGCGATGCGTCCATCGAAGTACGGCCGCTGGCCGATGGGGTCCGTCGCACGCAGCCAGCGCGGCGCCTGGCCATCGATGAACACCAGAAGCTCGCCGAGCTTGAGGGTGTAAATGTCGGTGCTCAGCAGCAGCGACGGCTCATCCCCCGGTGCAACCGCAAAGCGAAACCAGGCCTCGGCCGGCACCGTGTGCACAGGCGATGGGCAACGGAATTCGCGAGTGACGGACGGCTCGACCGCCCCGGCCGCCGTGACGCAGAGCAGCGCCGCTGGCGGCAGGGGCAACGCCTGCTCGCTGGGGCTTAGGCTCGGCCGCTCGCCTGCCCCCAACAGCAGGGACAGGAGCGCCCCGACGTAGATCGCAAGCCACATCCCATCGGGATTTTCCTTCCCGCGGTGACTGCGTGTCTAGCGATTTAGCGGGCTCTCAGGACGGGGCCCCGACTCGTCGATGAGCTGAAAGCGCCCCTCGGCGAAGCGGAACAGCTTGGCGCCGCGCACGCCGTCGCGCTGACAGTCGATGACCAGATAGTCGACCGGGTAGATCAGCTCGCCATCAAACGTCGCGGCGCGCTCGTCTTCGGCCGAGAAGTAGGCGCCGACATCGACGTGCGAGTGATAGATGATCTTGGCTGGCCGGGCCCCCGACAGCGAGGCATCGAGGGCTCGCAGATCAGCGAAACCGAGTGCATACGCCGTGCGCGCGGTGCGCGGGTGGGTCGCCGGATCACGCTCGTGCAGGCGATCCTGCTGGTTCTCACAGACACGCACTTCATCCACGAGCGGCGCATCGGCTGGGCCAAACAGCAGGCCGCAGGCTTCGTTGGGATAGCAGCGACGAGCGTCGGCATAGCAGGCCGCCAAGACAGCATCTGGGATGGCGATGGGAAACAACGAATCGGGGGCGCGGTTACCACTCATAGCGACGCTCCCACTTCAGCGGCACAAAGTAGCGATCGCCGCGATCGCACAGAACCGTGACGATGCAGCCGGCCTGCCCCGCCTGCTGTAGCTCGCGCGCTAGGTGCAGCGCGCCCGCGACGTTGGCGCCGGCTGAGTGACCGATAAACAGGCCCTCGCGCTCTTTGACGAGCTCGGTGACTTCCCAGCCTTCCTCGGTCGACATCGGCAAGATGCGATCGACGGCCTCATCGGGGCGCCAGATGGCAGGGACAATCGAGCTCGCCATGTGCTTAAGACCCTCCAGACCATGGAAGGCATCATCGGGCTCGACGGCGACGACGGTCACGCGGCCACCATCTTGGCGACGGTGCTCGCGCAGGCGCCGACCAGTGCCCATCACCGTGCCAGAGGTACCGACGCCGGCCACGAAGTGCGTGAGGCGGTCACCCAGCAGCGCGAGGATCTCGGGCCCGGTGCCGAGGTAGTGAGCCCGCGGGTTCGACTCGTTGCTGTACTGATCGGGATAGAAGTAGCGCGCGGGATCGGCCGCGACTAGCTCGCGCACCATGCGAATCGCGCCGTCGGATCCTTCCATCTCGGAGGAATAGACAAGCTCGGTGCCATAAGCCGAAGTGATCTGCTTGCGCGCGGCCGAGACGTTGGCCGGCATCACCAGCTTGACGCGAATCCCCAGCGCCGCGCCGACTAGCGAGTAGGCGACACCGGTATTGCCCGAGGTCGCGTCGATCAGCGTCTTATCCGACGTCAGGCGACCATCGGCGAGCGCATCGCGCACCATCTGTAGCGCCGGACGATCTTTGACGCTACCGCCGGGATTGCAGAACTCGCACTTGGCCCAGATCTCGATGCCGGGCGGCTCGATGTGCGACAATCGCACGAGCGGCGTGCCACCGATGAGATCGAGCACCGAGCCTGCCGCCTGCGGCGAGCGCCCGACGTAGCGCTCCGCAAGCTGCGCGGCAAGCTGCTGCGAGGCGGAGGGGATGCCCACAGCCGAGCCCTAGATGTGGATGTGCTTCCAGTCGCCGCTTCTGAACTTGAAGTACATGATCAAGGCCAGAGCGCAGACGTAGAAGATCATCGCGCTCCACACACCGAGGAGCCCGAGGCCAAAGGTGACACCCGCGAGATACGACAGCGGCACCAGGCAGATGAGGTGCAGCGCGCCCTCGGCCACCATGACGAAGATGGTGTTGCCGGCGCCGTACAGGGCCTGGGTGTAGACCAGCGCCGCCGAGATCACCGGCGTCACGATGCCGCCGACCAGACGAAGGATCGGCGCTGCGGCGCGCACGACCTCGGGGTCGGGGTTCCAGAAGCGCAGAATCGGCTCGGCGTACAGCGCGATCAGCAGACCAAAGACGCTGAACATCGCCATGCCGATGCGAGCTGAAGTGTTGGCGTAGCTCTCTGCCAGGTCAGGCTTTTTGGCACCCATCGACTGGCTCACCAGCGTCGCCGTACCGGTGGCGTAAGCCAAGCCGAGGATGAAGATGAGCTGCATGACGCTGATGATGTTCGAGGTCGCCGCGCTGTAGATCGCGCGCCCGACCTGACGCCCCGCCATGTTGTCGAGCTTGTGAACGACAAACAGCACGAAGAGAAAGCCCGACATGGCAAACATCGTCGCCAAGCCTGAGGGCACCGACAAGCGGGTGATGTCCCACATCGTTCGCGCCGAGAGGTTGCTCAGGCGACGGATGCGATACGGCCGATACATCGGCCGGAATGACCAGACGACCATGATGAACAGACCGATGTACGAGCTGATCATCGACGCCAGACCCGCTCCCGGAACGCCTAGATGCGGCAGGTGACCACCGGCCAGCGACACCAGCACGGCGTGCACGTCATCGATGAAGGGAATTCCTGGGCGCTGCGGACCGAACATCAATCCGACGCAGAGCAGGAAGTTGGCGATGTTCATCACCACCGCAGCGCCGAGGTGCACGCGCGTCTTGCCCAGCCCATCGAAGAACGACTTGAGGCTGAGCGTGGTGACCATGCCGGTGATCTGCAGGAAGCGCCAGCGCAGGAAGGGCACGCCCAGCTCGACGACTTTGGCGTCCTTGTTGACGAGGCTAAACAGCCACGGCGCGGCAAACCAACAGATGGCGGTCACCACCAGCGAGGCGAGGACCGCGAGGACCTGCGAGTTGGTCGCGATCGCGCCGGCTCCCTCGACATCGTCGGCACCGATGCGACGCGCCGTCAGCGCCTGCGTACCGACGCTGATCGCCGACAGGAGCCCGCCGAAAGCCCACAGCAGGATGATGCCAAGCTGCACCGCGGCCTGCCCTGGCGTCGATTCCTCGACGGGCAGATGCCCCACCAGGACGTGGTCAACCTGGTTGATCAGCGTCTGCGTCAGCATCGCCAGCATGACGGGATACGAGAGGCCCAAGATGCGGCGCGTCAGCGCGGGGTCGAACCAAGAGGTAGGGCTAGAGTTGCCTGACATGTCTAGTCAGATGCCCTTCTATCACATTCGTGCTCCGACGGGGCCGCTTTTCCAGATTCGCGGAGCATTTCAGCCAGCTAGGCGACCCGATCATCAGCCAGAATGCCGCAGAGGAAAGACGCGATGACGACCCTGCGAGCGCTGCGGGCCGATGATGAGCACTCCGTCCTTGGCATCAACGCCGATTCGCAGCCGCACGTCGCCCGCCTGTGGCCGGCCGAGCTGACGCGGCTTTTGGCGCTGTCAGCACAGCACGTCGTCGTCGAGGATGCAGCGGGAGGGGTCATCGGTTACGCCCTGGTCTTTGCACACGATGCCGACTATGACGGCGAGGAGTTTCAGATCCTGCGCCGGCAACTTGCTGAGCCGTTCCTCTACATTGACCAGATTGCTCTGGCCCCATCGGCACGTGGCCGGGGTATCGGGCGTCTGGTGTATGCCGGGCTTGCGCAGCGAGCCGAAGCACAGGGCTTGCGCGCGCTGTGTTGCGAGGTGAACACGCAGCCGGCGAATCCCGCGTCGCTGGCCTTTCACGAGCGGCTGGGCTTTGGCCCCATTATTGGCACGCTGGCGACTCAGGATGGACGGCAGGTGCTGCTGCTGCTGCGTCGACTGGACCCGGCGCTCAATCGTTAAGCGACTGGCCCAGCGCCGTGCGCGGCGGACTTGCGGTCTGCGACAAGATGCGCTGGCGCAGGCTCGCGGCCTCGCGCACAACGTAGTCGAGCGTGAATTCCAGCGTCAGCACGTCCAGCCCAGACAGCGGCAGCGTGTGCCGCAGGACGTAGTGATTGCCCGAGAGCACGAGGCCCCCCAAGAGCAGACGGGCACTGTGACGGAGGGCGGCCGTCGGGCTCATCGCGCGCTCGCCGCAGACCTCGGCCCGCAGCAAGAGCCAGCTTGGCTTGCCCTCGCCACCGGCCAGGTGCTGGCCATGCAGGGTCTGAACCGCCGCCGCCCGGCTGGCCTCGTCAAGAAGCGGCAGTGCGCTGGCTCCCGTCGGGGCTGTCGCTTCACCCGCCGTTGCCGCTGGAAGCTCGAAGCTCATCACGAAGTGCGCGGCCGCGTCCTCTTGCAGCAGATAGCGCGCACGAACAAAGCTCTGAACCTCGCTCCAGGTGCTCATGGCTCGGTCTCTCAGATGCCGTAGTCGATGATGACCACGCCGCGCTCTTCACCCGGCGCTGGCCCACCGTCCTCGTAGCTATCGCGTTCGGAAGGATGGGCGGGGTAGATCGGCGGCTCGATGGTCGGCTGTTCCTCGCGCCGGTGACGCTCTTCCTCCTCCCGCCTACGAATCTGATCGATGATCCAGGGGTCGAGCATGGACGTCTCCGACAGCGAGTGCTCTTAGTCCCAGTGTGACGGGCGATGGCTGACTCCGTCAAGAGTCGAGCACGACATCCCGCGGCGAGCGCAGGACTCCCGGCCGAGTGCGACCTGCAGCACCGCGCTGGCACACAGCATCAGACGAGCCCCGGCGTTGACAGAAAGCTCAGCCGAGAGCTGCATCGTGGGAGCGAGGGGGACGCGGTATCTCACTCGTGTGGGGCCCCGTGCAACCCTTGTCGCTTGATGCCGTTCATCACCACCGAGATGCGCCAAATCGCCGTGATGTTGGTGAGAACGGCCATGAGCGCCATGACGATGATGACGAAGTGGTACAGCGGCTGCGGGCTGCCCGGTTCGACGAAGGCCGAGATGATCGGCGCCACTGCGGTGCAGCCGCCCAGCCACACGGCGCGCTCATGGCGCTGCATATAGCCGACGCTGGCATCGATCCCCAGGGCATCGCCTTTGGCTCGGGTATAGCTGACCAGCGTCGAGCCGATCAGCGCCAAGGCGACGAGCGGCAGCGCCAGCTTGTCGTTGCGGTAGTAGTACAGGTAGCCAAGGTAGGTGATGAGGTCGTTGTAGCGGTCAACGGTGGAGTCGAAGAACTCACCACTTGCCGAGCAAGCATTGGTGGCGCGGGCGACGATGCCGTCCCAGGCATCGCAGGTAAAGGCGAAGAGCAGCGTCCAGCCACCGAGCGCAAAGTGGCCCATGCCGATCGCCAGCGCTCCACCGACGGTCAGCAGGAATGAGCCAAAGGTGATCATGTTCGGCGTGATGCCAAGCACGATGCACATGCGTACCGGAATGCGAAACATCCAGTAGCCAAACTCCATGACTACGCGCGGCAGCCAGGGGCTCTTAAACAGGTTGTCGATGCGTGCGGTGTGCTCCATGCCGAAGATGGCGCAGCGCAAGAGATAGATGAGAAACGACAGGATCCAGAAGGCAGGTAGTCCGAGGAGTGGAACTTTGACGGCCCAAGGCAGGCTCCACAGCAGCTGGCCCGCCGACTGTGCCTGACTGCTGTGATGGATTGACGTCAGCATCTTTCCGGTCCCGATTTTTTAGGCTTAAGCGAAGAAGGCTCTAGGAGACGTACAGAAGACCCATGTGATAAATACAAAGAAGATGCAAGTGTTCTGCCACTTTAGAGATCTCTCCGCCGAGGATCCGAGCCCGCAGGGGAGCCGGCGGATGGGCCCCCCGGGCTCGCCGAGGTCCAGGTGGTTGCAGTCGCCGTTCCCAGGAAGGCGGTTGAGCATGCTCGGAAGTCAGAATTCCACCAGGGCAGGGGACGGCATCCCCGCGCGCCCTGTTCATAAATCACCGCTTCAGCGCGTCGTGCTCAGCTGGCTGGTGCTGCTCGTGGCCGCCGTTTTGCCGGCCCGCGTCCAGGCGGTTGAGATCGTCGAGCCGGGCAGCGGACAGCGCTTTGTGAGTCCGCTGGTTTCGACTGGCAAGGGCTACACGCTGGTCGGCACTGGGCTGCGCAAGCGCGACAACGGATCGGCCTATGCGATGGCGCTGTACGTCGAGGACACCGCGCGCCAGTCCTTTCCATCGGCCTATGACCGAGCCAATCGCACGCGGGCCGGGCTGTTCGCGCAGAACCGGGCGCATAACTTTTTTATCTGGGGTCACTTCGCCAAGCTGGCGGTGCTGCGCATGCTGCGCGGCCACAACAAGCAAGAGCTGATGCAGAACTTCAGCGAGCCCTTGTCGGAGCTGCTGAGCGAGAAAACGGCTCCCGAGATCCGGCAAGACACCCTGGCCTTCCTGGCGCTGTTCGATGCCGACCTGCACGAGGGTCAGGAGCTGCGGCTACACATCGACGACATCGGCCAGATCGATGTCTATCTCGATGGCAAAAAGAGGACCGGACCGCAGAACCCGCGGCTGGCCCGCCACATCTGGGAGATCTGGCTGGGCTTCCGTCCGGTGCAGCCGCAGATGCGGCAGAGCCTGCTTGACCGGCTGGATGTCCTGGCTCAGCTGCCGACGCCCAGCAAGCCGCCCGCGACAGCCAGCCCACCTCCCGGCTCGCCGAACCCACCGACCCCGCCGGGCGCCCCACCGAGCAAGGCATCCGGCCCCGCGACGACGGGCCGCGGGGGTAAGACAGTGCCCTTCCCGCCGCTGCGCGACCGCTAAGCGCCGATCCGCCTACCGCCAGCCCGGACAACCGACTCGCTCGCAAATCAGGCATGGTCGTCGCTGCCTGAGTTTGCTATGAGTGCGCTGGGAGTGTGACCGGGACTGGTGCCCGGCCCAGTCTTCAAAATTGGTGGGGCGGCTGAGTAAGTCGCCTGGCGGGTTCGATTCCCGTACGCTCCCGCTCTCTTTTGCTACGCGGCTAGGAGGAATTCCGTCGCTGCTCTTGCAGGTATGCGACGGCTTCGCTTTCGGTTTGGGTGTAGTGAACCTTCAGCTCGCCAAGCGACAGAAAGCGCGCGGCGTGCACGACCAGCTGCCCAGCGACCCGGATGGTCAACGTCGTACCAAAGATGGCAAGGGCAAACGCGGGTCGGTGCTGCTTCAAATACTCGACGTAGATACGCCGAGACTCCGACGGCAGGGGCCGCAGCTCGCGACCATCGACGATGCAGTAGGCCCGCCCGTGCTCCACCGAGACGCGCAGCAGCAGCTGAGCAAACAGGTGCGCCTCCGCAGGCGCGACGGCCCCGTGTGACTCCCAGCGAATCTCGTCGCCAGTTACCGTATAGCGGTGCGGCCCGGCGGCCTGCCACGTGCTCACGCGCGATCGCTCCTCCCTCAGTGTACCGTCGATAGGGGGGCGACGGAAACCGGCGGACCAGCGTCAGCCAGAGGCGACGGATGACGGACATCGATTCGCTGCCGCTGCCCCGCCGGACCGTGCCATGCTGCGGTCGAGCCGCGATGACGACCCCCATCCGCCCCCTGTCCCGCCTCAACCCGGCAGAGCTCAGCGGCACCTGGCAAGTGATGGCCACCACCCTGCCCTTCTGGCACGGACAGGTCGCGCCCTACATCGAATACCAGCCACTGCCAGATGGTCGCTGGCGCGATCTCGTGCACTACCAGACCGCCGCCGGGAAGCCGCGCACCATCTCGGGTTACGACCAGCCTGATCCCAGCCATCCGGGAGCCTTCCGCTGGCGGGGAGCCGGCTGGCTGGCCTGGTGCACAAGTCAGTGGTGCTTCGTCGATGTGGACCTCGCGGTGGGCCTCGCCCTGACCTGGTTTTCGGCCGCCACCCTGCACGTCACGCCGTCGGGCTTTGACCTGTATTCGCGCGATGCCAGCGTCACCCCACAGGCCCTGCTCGCCTGGCTCACCCGGGTCGAAGGACATCTGGGACGACAGACCTCGCCCTCGTGGTTTATGCCAGCTCGTGGCCAGCAGCCCGAGCGCAGCCTGCGGCCGTAGCTCAGCCAGCCATCGCGTCCGCGTCCGGTGGTCGGCAAATTTTTGACAGCGTCCGCAGGCTGGCATCTGATCTCGACGGAGAGTGTTCTTCGATGGCGTGGCGCATGCTTGCCGATGTTGGTGCGGGTGGACCTGTGGGTCCGATGGCAGTGGTCACCGGTCTGTCGGCCCCACCGACGGCGGTCAGCGATCCGGGCTTTAGCTGGTCGCTGCTCGGGCCGCTTTCGCTCATCGTCTTACTGCTCCTTTCGACGCTGCTCGTGCTGCGCTTTGTCCGCCTTCGGCAGAGCGGGCTGCGCAGCGGCGTCCTGTCCGTGATCGCCCAGACCAGCCTTTCGCCGTCGCACAGCTTGTATGTCGTGCAGGCCGCGGGGCGCTACCTGTTGCTCGGCGGAGCGCCGGGGGGGTTGGCCCTTTTGACCGAGCTTCCAGCTGCCGGACTCGCGGGCCCTGGTCGCGGGCCGCTGCCGCCCGACCCAATCGGTAACGACAGCGACGATGACGACGACGACGACGACGAGGTAGAGCTCCTCGATGACATCCCCCTGGCGGGGTCTGGTCCGGCTGGTACCGCCACCAAGTCCTCTCCTCCATCGACGGTCAACCGATGAACGCGACCTCCCTTCCGCCTGGCTGGTCGGATGCTCTCTCGGCATTGACCGCCTATGCGCCGCTTCTACTGCTCGCGGGAGTGCTGCTCTTGGGCTTTCTCAAGGCCAGCGTGGTGCTGGCGCTGCTGCGTCAGATCTTGGGTGGGGTCCCGCCCGCCCCGGTTGCCGCCCTGCTGGCCCTTATGCTCTCGGCCTTTGCCATGGCGCCGCTCGGCGAGCGAGTGCACGCGGCGCTCTCGGCCCCCAGCCCAGCCGGCCCCGCCGTCAGCCCAGACGAGAAGCTTGAAGCCGGACTGCGCCCGCTGCGCGACTTCTTGCAACACCACACGCCCACCCGCGATGTCCTGTCGGTCGCCGATCTGTCGGCTCGTATGCGTCCCGGGCTGTCGGTCGCCCCGGGCACTCCACCGTCGCTGCCGGCCCAGCTCTTGGCCTTCGCCCTGGCTGAGCTGCGGGCCGCGTTTCTCCTCGGCTTCGTGCTGCTGTTGCCGTTTGTGCTCATCGATCTTTTGGTTGGCAGCCTGCTTTCGGGCTTGGCCCTCTCTGGCCTCGCGGTGCGCAGCATCGCCCTGCCGGCCAAGCTGCTGTTGTTTGTCGCCTGCGACGGCTGGCAGCTGTTGAGCCGCGGCCTCCTTCTGGCCTACGGCGACGCAGGTACCGTCGGAGGCACGCCATGACCGAGGCCGCCCTGCTGACGCTGTTCGAGCGCGCTCTCTTGCTCTGCTTGCTCTTGGCCCTGCCGCCGCTGCTTGTCGGCGCGCTGGCCGGAGGCTTGGTGGGCTGGCTGCAAGCCCGCCTGGGAATCAGTGAACCTTCGCCGCCCGCGCTGGCGCGGCTCGTCGCCGGCATGGGAACGCTGGTGCTGCTGAGCCCCTGGGTCGGGCGCGAGGTGCTGCGCTTTGCCAGCGCGCTGTGGGCCGCCCTGCCCACCCTGTCGCCGCCGGGGGTCTAGACGATGGCGACGGCGAGCCTAGGCCTGGGACTGGGCGTGGCCCTGCTCTCCCTGCGTCTGCTGCCGCTCTTGCTCTGGCTGCCGCGACTGGGCTGGCTGGCCCGCGGCCTGCTGTTTGCCGTCTGCGAGCTCTTCGTCCTGGCGCAAGGACTCGACACGCTGCCGCGGCTCGCTGCCACCGACCCGCTGCAGCTGGCCTTTCCGCTCCTGCACGAGCTGACCCTGGGGCTGCTCCTGGTGCTGCTGTTTGCGACGCTGTGGGGGGCGCTGGCGGCGGCGGCCCGGCTCGCCGGGTTCGGCGAAGCAGTGGGTGAGGACTCGACCGGGACGGCGAGCCTAATCGGCTCCGACCGCGGCGCTGAACTGACCGGTTTATGGCGCCTCTGCGGCACCGCGTTGTTCTTCGCGCTCGACGGTGCCGGCCAGCTCCTAGCCGTCGTGGCGCACAGCTATGCCCTGGTCCCGCTGCCGGGCCGCGATGCCGAGCCCAGCCCCTTTTACGCTGCCTCCGCCCAGGTGGTCGCGATCGGCGGCCGGCTGTTTGTTCTTGCGCTCCTGCTCTCGCTGCCGGTGCTGGTGCCGCGCGTCTTCGGCGAGCTCTCCCTGGCCCTGGCGACGCGCTCGCTTGCGGGGGCCCAGGCCGGCGCCCCGCGCGAGACTGCGCTCTCGCTGGCGCTCCGTCCGCTGCTCTTCCTGCTCACGACGCTGCTCGGCAGCGCAGCGGCCCTTTCGCTCTGGCAGCAGCAGGGGCGCGAGCTCTTTGCGCTCTTGCGACTGCCGCTCGGCTAGTCACCCAGGATGCGCTTGGCTTCGTCGGTGTAGTCGCCACCCCCACCTCGGCTCGGCTGGCTGCGCGTGCGCAGATGGAGTGGCGGGTCGATGACCAGGCTGCTGCGCGCCCCCTTCTGCGCTTCCACGAGCACGCGCTGGCCCGGCTCATCAGCGTAGGGATGCACCACTCGCAGCCGCGTGGGGGACAGCCCGTGCTCGGCTAGCGCGACGAACAGCTCAGGCAGGCGCGGCGTGGGGTACACGACGGCAAAGCGCCCGCGGGGTCGCAGCAGGCGACGGGCCGCCCGCACCAGATCGGAAAGCGGCAGGTGGACCTCGTGGCGAGCGATCGCCTCTTCGTCGGTTGGGTTCACACCCCCGCGCCCCAGCACGTAGTACGGCGGGCACGAGGCGACGAGATCAAAGCTGGCGCCACCGAGGACCGGCTTTAGCGCCGGACCCCGCACATCGCCGAGCACAACCCCCACCCGCTCGGCCAGTCCGTTTTCTTTGGCGTTGCGCCGACAGAGCTCGGCCAGCCGGGGCTGCAGTTCGACCAACGTCACTTGGGAGGTCGCGTCCTTTTTCGCCAGCAGCAGACCGACGATGCCGCAGCCGGCCCCGATGTCGGCGATCCGTGCCCGGCTCGACACGCGGGCGAAGTCGGCCAAAAGGATGGGGTCGATGCTGAAGCGGTAGCCAACGCGCGGCTGCCACAGGCACAGGCGCCCGCGGACAATGGCATCGCGGCTGTAGTCCGCTTGACTGTCGGTCGCGACGCCCCCCCCCCCTTCGCCGGCTGCCGATTCGATTGCTGCCGGAGTCACACCGCCCTCGGTCGCTGAGCCTACCGGCTCGATCATGGCCGCTGTTGCCCCCGCCATCTACACCGCGTCCACAGCTTCCGCCGGATCGACGGGGTTAAGCACGATGCCCGAGGCAATCTTGGGATAGAAGTAGGTCGACTTCTGCGGCATGACCTCGCCGGCTTCGGCGACCGCCATGACCTGCTCGACGCGCGTCGGGTTCAGAAGAAACACCGCCTGCGTGCCATCACCGCTCGTCGCGGCCGCCACGGCCTGCCCGAAGTCTTTGAGATAGCGCAGGTAGGTCTGGGCTTCCTGCGCCGCGCGATCGATGCCCAGGGCCGACTCGAACACCAGCGCGTGCAGCACGGTGACGTCGAGATCGCGCAGCACGGCCGGCCCGGCGATGGTCGCCGCCGCCTCGGGACGCACGCTCAGGTACAGCGCGCGCCCGCCGCTGACCAAAAGGAAGCTCGGTGCCCGCCGGCCATACTCGGCAAGCTGCGCCTGCGCCATCTCCAGCGAGCCGAGCGGGGTCTCGACGATGTCGAAGTGTCGCCCCAGCTTGCCAAGCAGCCCCGGCAGATCGAAGCCAGCCAGGCTGTGCAGCACGCGATGCGTCGGAAAAACCAGCAGCCCGGGGTCGGCGACATTGCACAGGAAGATCGATCCGTACTCCGCCGCCGAGTCGTTGCCGCGATAGCCCGGCTCGGCTCGCCACTCGTCGCGCAGTGCCAGCATCGTCTCGTAGCGGTGATGGCCATCGGCGATGTAGATCTGCTTGTCGCGCAGAGGACGGCAGACCTCGGCGATCGCCCGCGGATCGGTCAGGCGCCACAGTCGGTGCAGCACGCCGTCTTCGGTTGTGCCGAACAGGTCGGGGGCCTGACTCTCTAGCTCGCCGAACGCCGCGTCGGTGGCCCGCGCTGGATCGTT
>CALFYE010000594.1 GCA_937952145.1 uncultured Myxococcales bacterium | reverse complement strand
TAGCCGGGTGGAATCGCAGCCACTTGACCTCTGGACGTATCTGGACTCTGAAGCGCAAGGCCAGCGCCTGAATCAGGCTACTGCGGCCCTGCTAGCGATTGGCCTCTCCACCTCGCTAGCTGGTGTGACATGGCACCTCGTTGCCTACGGCAGGCAACACAGAACGCCCTGAGCGGGGTCTGTATTGCTCGTGTCCTTCAGTTGGCCGGTTGTTGAGGTGAGGGACGTGCCAACATCGACCACCTTGTCAAACCCACCGCACTTGGCAACCCCAGCCCGGCCACCAGCTCCGCATCCAAAAAAGATCTGATTCGACGCTGCGGCGCCGCAAGCTTCGGACGGCTTCGTCCCGAGCCAGTAACCCGGCTGATTGCTAAGGAAGAAGCCCGACGTTCCATTGCACTTGAGAAGATCCAGCCCCGTGCTGCTGGCGCACGGCTTTGCAGGGTTCTTGCAAACCGCGTCGGCGCCCCCCGCTGAAAATGTGCCAGGACAGCCAGAAGTCTTCGGGCCGAATCCGAAGCCGCCGCCAGCGGCACAGAAGGAAGTTGGGGTCGCCAGATCACCCAGCAGATCAGGCGCAGCTGCGTCCATTAGCCCGGGTGCGATGGAAAGGTCGGCAATGGGCTGACAAAAACCCGCCTGACAGGTCATTCCGCTCTGACAGCCCGTGTCCGAGTCGCACGTTATGCGAATCTTGGCGGGATCGGGTCCGTAGCAGCCGCAGCCGAAAAGGATCAGGACGATGGCAGTCCGCATGGCAAGCTCCTAGACTATTGGCATAGCATCCGCGTTCAGTTCTCTGGCCATTTCTTAGCGGGCCATATTCTCGCAAGAAGTCGTTCCAAGAGCAACCCCAGGAGCAAAGCGAGTCCAGCCGGCAGCGGCCCCGTCTTGAGCGCCAGACCTGCTACTGCGAGACTCAGCGCCACCGTAACAAGCGTGCCGAAGGCGTAACCAGTGGAGCTTCTCACAATTTGCTTGTCCTGGCATTGCTCCCTGACCATCTGCATCAGTGATTGCAGCTCGTGGGGGTCTGGCTCACAGGATGTTGTCTCGGTTTCTGTGACCGTTTTATCGGGAGACAGTATTATTAGTTTGACGGTCTTAGGGTATGTAGGGGCCTTGCCCCACGGCTTCGGCCGATCCGTCGGTTGCATATCGCCAATCACACTTTCCGATTCCCCAAACTGGGGGATCTGCCCTTACCTCAAGATCCGCTTGCAATCCTGCCCAGGCGCTCGCTGTTCTGCTGATCACGCGGCTTGAGAATCTGCATTGCAATCCGCAACTCATATTCTAGGGCTTTGAGTAGACGCTGGCCCTGCTCAGATTGCATTTCAACACCAACGGAATCACGAAGCGCGAGAGCTCGGTCCAGCTGCCGCGCGAGGCGAGTCACTAGTTGATTGCCGACGATTCCCTGGCTTGGCTGGTCAGTCTGGTCAGGAGCCCTGCTTGATGGCTCGCGCGGGTGTGACAGAGACCCGATCCAGTCAGACCCGCCCGCTGAAGGCTGCCACAATGGGCTTTCCATCCTCCTGGCGTGGGCATCCACAGCCTCTCGCAAGTCCTTGGCTTTCAGCTTCATCTTGACTCACTTTCTTCAATCGCTGGCAGGTCCGGAATACAGCCATTTTGCAATGCCAGCTCACGTACCTCACCCCGCAATAAGGCAAGGGAAGCCACCTCGTTAAATTTCTTGATGTCCTCTGCATACTGAGCGGCGACAATGCGATACTGCGCGGCCAAGATCAGCCTCTCAACCTCGCTAGCTCGGGGGAGGTTGTCGGCTAGACCTCCAAACTTCCACTGCTGCTTTATGTAGTTTGCATTTCCAGATCCAGCCGGACCGAAGTATTCTGGCATGATTGGCGGAAGTGGCGGTGGCCACATCTTAGACTTTTGCAAAATAGTGACGATTGGCCCAGGCAAGCTCGCTTCATCATCGGTATGAGTAATTCGGTAGAAATGGGCGGCATATGCGCCGCGGATCAGCCGGTTTCGGATGTACATTACGTACTGAGACGTATGGATGTCAGGTACAACGTCGGCCCGAATAGATAGGTCCAGCTTCTGACTTGCGAAAATGGTTTCATTTCGCTGTATTTCAAAATCTGGCAATAGCTGATAAAGCGTTGCGCGCAGGCGCTGAAGCGGTGACAATTTCTCCCAACCGCCTTCGGATGGCGGAATCGCATACTTCCCAATCAAGGTAATGATCGCATAGGCTGCTGCGAGAACTGCCCCGTAGCCCGTGCTTGACAAAGTGCCGAGTACGGTTGCGGTGATGGATACCGCTGCAGCGGCTGCTTGCCCGCCAGTGCCGCTCCCTCCTATTGTTCTGCTGTTGATCTCTCTCTGTTTGATCGCGTTTGCGTATTCTTCATTGTAGGGATCGCGCTTACCGCCAAGCAAGATGCTGGCCTTCGTCCAATACAGCCGCGCCTTCTTGGGAGGGTCTTCGTTCGCTGCGTTGGAAGGTTCCGTCTCCATCGCTCCGAGAATGCGCAGTACAACTTGGAAGGACAGACTGAACCTGGTGAGGAATTCGTCCCGGCTAATGTTTCCGTTCTTATACTCCTCCAGCTCTACCTGAAGGTGCTCAAGCTCTGCCCTAATCAACTTTACGTGTTCTGTGCGATCGTTGTCTGAGCTGGCCATCGCCTTGTCCTAGTAACCGTAAATCAGATGCCGCCAATCGGGGCCAAAGAGCTGGAGCAACTCATATCCTGGCACGGGGTATGCCTTGCGTCCGTTCCACGCGACGACCCCTTTATCGCTATCCAGTCCATAGTTCATCGGTGACTTGTCGGTAAGCTCACTCCAGCGACCAGGCCGACCCGCAAAGCCAAACCCTGCCGACGGTGAGTCAGTGACCAAGAGAGAATCGCCGCGGAGCACCTCATACTTGCCATTTCTGTACTTCACGACCTCGAGGTAGGGCAGCTTCCGGCGCCCTTCACGGCCATAAATCTCATAGGTGACAGCTACCGGCAGCGGCGTCCATGCCGGACCTGGCGTTCCGGGTGGATTGACGACGATTCCGCCACGGATCGGTGGCCCGGCAGGCGGCGCATTTCGAATGTTAATCGGTGGCCTTGCCGGAGTGCCTGGACCACCCGGGAAAACCAGCCCAGCGGGCAGCTGCGCGAGCATGGCAGGCGTAGGCACCAGACCTTGGGGGTCCTGGGGCGGTTGCTTCGCGAGACCCGCAGCTAACCCCTTCTTATACTCGGGCGTGAATGCTTGATTAAGCCTCAGCGCGGCTGTGCCAGGGTCTTGCAGCGCCCACAGATAGCCAGCCCAATAGTCGTTCGCCCATGACGGGATTCGAACGGCCCCCGGGTTCGGGCTCGCACCGTTGCCAGCGATAGGGGGAGCCTGGCCTGCCGGCGGGCCATTGGGGTTGAAAGTGACCGGCAACGGATTTCCGTTAGCGTCGTTTTCAACGACTTCGATAGGCGTACTTCTGGCGTCCCGTACCCGCGAAGGGACTCTGTTCCAGACATCTCGGATGCCCTCGTTTCGCCACCACATGGGCGATCCTTCAGGCGAAGTGTCGGG
>CALFYE010000593.1 GCA_937952145.1 uncultured Myxococcales bacterium | reverse complement strand
AGTAACTTCAGAAGGAGAGATTGATACTCCTCCCCAGGTTTCACACGGGGGAGGTTTGTAGGGGTGGTCGGTGCGTAAATCACACCCCAGTCAAATAGCAGATGCATCAAAGCAGGAACAATAAAAAGAAGAGGAGACAGTAAATAGAATCCGAAGAAAACGAAATGCCAGAAGAGATGCGTTCCAGGCGAGCCGCGCGTCTTGTTCGCGCAGTTGTTTGATCGTTTGCAGCCGTTGTGGAATTGCTTCCGCGCTGGCTTCAGCGACCAGCGTTTCCAGCGAAACAATCAAGCCATTGGTTCCGACCAGATTCAATTCCTTCGCCCATTCCATCAGTTTTTCGCCTTGCGGTTTTGGATCAAGCAAACGAGACGGCGGCGTAATCAAATCCTGGTCGGCAATCTGAGCCTGCATTCGCAACTGCTGAAGCTGCTGGTCGCGCGGAATCAGTGTGATCTTTCCCGAAAAATAGTTTTTCGCCGCAGGCAAAAGCTGCGGGCGACGTCGCTGGGCAAAGCCGAAGGAAGGCAATAGAAGTGTGAGCAGTAGCAGCGTAGAGACGCAGAGACGCAGGGACAGAAGGACAGAAGGACAATGGGATGGAGAGACGGAGAGATGGGGAAGCCGCTCGATTACTTACCGCTGCCAGCGTCGGCTGAAAAAGAGCTGGTGGCGAGCTTGTGCCGGGGCGAGGCGGAGAGTTATCGCCTGCTGTATGAGCGCTTTGCGCCGCGGCTGACGCGCATTTTGCAGCGCATCTTTTCGGATCCTCAGCTGGCCTGCGATGCGGTGCAGGCGACCTTCCTTGTGGTCTTCCAAAAAATTGATCGCTTCGATGGCCGATCGGCGCTGTTCACCTGGATGACGCGGGTCGCGATCAACGAAGCGCATGCGCTGCGGCGCAAGAGTGCGCGGCGTAAAGTGGCCCCGGCGATGGACCCGGATGAGCCGCGGCGCACGCCGGAACAAGAACATGGCGACAAGGAGCTGTCGCACAAGCTGAACACCTTGATTGCGGCGCTACCCGAGGAAAAGCGGGTGGCGTTGCTGCTGTTTGAGATTGAAGGCTTTAGCGTGCAAGAGATCGCCGACATCATCGGTGAGCCGCGCGGGACGGTGCTGGCCCGCTTGTCGCGCACGCGGGCCGAGCTGCAAAAAGATCTCTACGGCTGGCTGGCGGAGACGCCGGCGGCCGCGCACGCCACGCGGGGGAGGGACCATGTCTGAGAAGTCGGCAGACGTAGAACAGCTCAATGAGCTGCGTCCCCTGCGTTCGCAAGCCAGCGATCCGGGGCTGACTCCGGATGCGCGCTTGCTGGGGCAGGCGCTGCGTCAGATCCATGCCCAGCCGGATGAGGCGTCGCCAGCGGTGCCGCCCTGGTCGGCGCTAGAAGGACTGGCGCTGCGTCAGGCTCGGCGACGGCAGCTGCGCTATCACCTGCGCGAGCTGTGGGCGGGCAGTCGGGTGCTGCGTTATTCGCTGGCCGGCGCGCTGGGCCTGGCCCTGCTTTTGGCCTGGGGGCTGCGCCGCACACCGTCGGACACGGGGCTGGGGGCGACTGTTCAGCGCAAGGCGCCGGCAAGCGGCAGTGAGCGCGGGACGGTCGGTGTGGCGAGCGATCCGCGGCCGCAGCTGGCGCTGCACGCAGGTGCGGTGCAGGAGAGCGTGCGACTGCTTTCGGGAGCCGAGGTCGAGCTCTTGGCGGGTGCCGCTGAGATCGAACAGACCGCGGACCGCGACACGGCGATTCGTCTTTCGCGGGGCCGGGTGACGCTGCGGGTGCCGCCGATGCGACCGGGCAGTCGCCTGCAGGTGCGCACCAGCGATGCCGAGGTCACGGTCCATGGCACTCGCTTTGTCGTCGAGCGGCAGGATGAAAGCGACACCACGACGGTGTCGGTGCAGGAAGGTCTGGTCGAGGTGCGGCCCTTAGGCGGCGGGCGGCCGGCGGTGTTTCTGCGCCCCGGCGAGGCGGTGGTGGTGCCGAGCAGCGAGTCCTATCTGCGCGGGCTGTCGAGCCAGGTGCAGGGCATCGTCGAGGCCGGGCGCTGTGACGAACCGGCGAGTCAGCTCCTGCGCAGCTATCTGCAGGCGATGCCGGCCGACCGCGATGTCAGCGCCGGACAGTATCTGCAGGCCAGCTGTGCGGCGGCGCGCGGTGAGCTTTCGGTGGCGCTGACCGGCTTTGAACAGGTCGTGACGAGCGCGCACAGTGAGCTGCGGGCGGATAACGCGCTGGCGCGCATCGCGCAGCTGCGGGCGACGATCAGTCGGGCCGAGGGCACGGCGGCCTGGCGTCGCTACCTGGCGCGCTTCCCGCAGGGTCAGCATCGCGAGTCGGCGCAGCACTATCTGGGTGGGCGGAGCGGACCGGCGCAGCGGAGCGCACGAGACGAAAAATGAGCCCGCTGGCCTCGCTGCTGCCGCTGCTTTGGCTGTTCACCCCGTCCCCGCTCTTGACCGCAGATGCGCTGCGTGTGGTCACCGATGAGCCGGCGCTGGGCGAAGAGATCGCTCGCGCGGCTCGCCGCTATGTCCGTGGCCCGATCGAGATCGAGCGGCGCGGCGATCCCGGGGTCAGTCGGTCTGAGGGGTCAGCCGTCCCAGCCAGCCGGCCCGCCGCGCCCGAGGCGGCAGCCGAGCCGACGGCGGTGCTGCGTGTGCAGCGGTCGCAGGCGGATGCGACGGCCGAGCGCTGGGAGCTGCTCTTGTCGCTGGGTGGGACGCGCATCGTCGCCCGATCGATCACGCTGCGGGCCAGCGAGAGCCGCTTCGATCTGGCAGAAGCCGTCGCGATTGGCCTGCCGGATATGCTGGCGCGGCTGTCGGAAGTGCGGCATGGCGGGGGCGCGGTGCGAACTCCCTCGTCGGCCCCGAGCCTGGCCAGCCCCGAGTCACCGCTCCAGCCTTCCAGCCCAGCGACAGTGCCCCCCGGACCACGGCGACTGGCTGCACGGGCGGTGTCGAGCCGGTCGGTGAAAGGGCAGCCATCGCTGCCGGTGCACAGTGCGCGACCTCGGGGCGCTGCGCTGACCGAATCCGTCGCGCCGCCGACGGTGGCTCCGCTAGCGCCCCCGGTAGAAGCGGTGGGGCAGGAGTCGGCATCATCAAGTCCTCGTCCCGCAAGTCCTCGTCCCGGCCCGCCTAGCCCGGCCCCCGCCGAGGCGTCCGCTGCTGCTGCGGGCGAGTCCGTCGCGGCAGCGCCGGGAGGGGAGCCTGAAAAAAAAGCGGCGGTTCCGGCTGCGGCGGTTCCTTCTGCGGTGGCTGCGCCGCGTCCCGCCCCGACTCTGCCCGCGCCTGCGCCCGCACCATCGGGTGAGCCGGGACCGGCCCGCACGCCGCCAGCGGCGATTGCGCTCTCGATTGGCGGGGCCGTCGCCTTGTTCGCGGGGCTTTCGACCGGTTCGGCAGCGCTGCTGGCGGCGCGGCAGGTCGATTCGCCGCAGGGGGGGCGCTTCGATGCCGAGCTCGATCGGCGGGGACGGGCGCTCGACACCGCCACCATCGTCCTTGACAGCGTCGGGGGCGCGGCGCTTTTGGCTGGCGGCTCGTGGTTGATTTACCACGTGGTGAAGACCCGCCGGGCGGCACCGCGGCTGGCGCTGACTCCGGGACCGGGAGGCGCAGCGGTCTGGCTCTCGGGAGCGTTCTGATGTCGCACCGGCTTGTCTCGCTGCTTCTGTGCTGTGGTCTGCTTGGCTGCTATCGGCCGCAGTATCGCGGTCCCTATTCCTGCGATGCGGCTCGCGGCGCCAGTGACTGCCCACCCGGCTTCGCCTGCGTCGGGCAGAAGTGCGTCGCGGCGGCGACCCAGACCAGCGAGGGCTGCAGCGGCGAGGGGGCGCTGCTCGTCATGGCGCGGGCCGGTCGCGTGTTCGCCTGCCGCGGCAGCTTCGCCCCCGGCGAGCTCGCCAGCCTGTGCAGCCACAGCCCCGGCATTCATCTGTGCGGCAGCGATCCGCGTGATGACGAGCTGCTGCCGCTTATCGACTGCGCCAGTCAGAGTGGATTTCTAGCCGTCGCGGCGCCGCTGGCCGTGCAGAGCGGGGTGGGCGGCGCAGGCGTCGATGCGATCTGCAACCCCGCGCCCGGCAGTGGTGATCGCGCGATCTTGGGATGTGGCACGCCGGCCGAGGCGATCTCGCTGAACGCCCCCGGCTGTCACTCGCTGACCCACGCGCTGCGCTGTCCCCAGAGCGGAGCTTGGGCGTGCCGGGACGGCCTGGGCGACCTGGCCCACGACGCAGCGCTGGATGCGGTTGGCGGCGCGCTGTGCTGCAGTGGGGCGATGCCGCGCTAGTCGGTCGGCGGGCGAGAGCGGCGATCTGGGCAGCTAGCGTCGCAGCGCCAGACCAACGCCGAACAATACCAGGGCTCCGGCTCCGATCAGGCGCGACGAGACCGACTCGGAAAGCAGCGGAACGGCAAGACCGGCGGCGAGGACCGGGACGAGAAGCTGCACGATCGCGGCGCGGCTAGCTCCCAGGCGTGGCACGGCGCTGTACCAGATCGCATAGCCCAAGCCCGAGGCCAGTGCGCCGGAAGCGAGGGCGAGGAGGAGGCCGGACTGCGTCCACACCGGCTGCCCGGCCGACAGACCCAGGCGGGCGGCCAGCGGGGGATGCTGCGTGCTCAGCGTGAAGAGTCCGCCTCCGACAATCAGCGCGACCGCGGTGGCATAGACGAAGTTACCGGCAGTGGTGCCCAAGGCATCGGTCGAGCGCCGACCGAGCAGCGAGTAGCCGCCCCAGCCGATCCCCGCCAGCAGCATGAGCGCGCTGCCGAGCAGATCGGGTGCACCGACCCCGGGCGAGACCAGCCAGACCACGCCGGCGATGGCCGACAGCAGGCCCAGCCAGGTGTGCGGGCGCAGGCGCTCGCCACGGGCCAGCGCGGCCGACAGCATCGTCACCTGCACTGCACCAAACAAAAGCAGCGCTCCCAGCGCGGCCCCGATGCGCAGGTACGACAGCGAAAAAGCGAATATATAAACAACGAGGGCGAAGACGCCGCGTGGCGAGGCGTGGTGGCGGGCGCGGGGCCAGCCGGAAAAGAGCAGCAGGGTCAGCGCTCCCGCGAGCAGCCGCAGAAGCGAAAAGCTCAAGGCATCAATGCGCGGCGGTCGCAGCAGTGCCACGCGGCAGAGCAGCGAGTTGGCGGCAAAGCCCAGCAGCGCGATCGCCGTCAAAAGTGCCAGCGGGGCTTGCGCCAAGCGGCTCGCCTCGGTCCGGGTCGCCGGGGCCCCACTCGTCGCGGTTGGGGCAGCGGGGCGGGGCGGTTCACTTCCCATGGGGAGGGCTCGCTTAGCGGCGGCGCAGGCCACCGACTTCGACAAGGTGGCTGCCGGCCGTCACTTTCACGTACAGCGAGCCGCCGCGGGCGGGATCAAAGAACCAGCCGCTCTCGATGGCTTCTAGTTCAGCCAAGCTCGCCTTCTCGGGGAGCGCCGTGCTGCCCTCGCGCACCGAGCCGGGACGGTCGCCGATCGCTAGGACTTCAAACAGCACGCCGGACTGAAACTCGCGCCCGGACTTGGCAGACAGGGTCAGGTGATCGGCGGCGGCTTCTTGGCCTAGCTCGGTGCCGTCAAACAGCGTGAAGCTCGACGCGGGACCAGGGACGACGCGGGGATACAGTACGCCCGGGGTGGTGGCGTAGGAGTCGATGCGGGTCGGTTGTGTGGTCGGCCGCAGCGTATCGATGGTCGGGCGCAGGAGCGGCACGATGCCGCCTTCGCGCAGGTACAGCGGCAGCACCTGCAGCGGCGCGGCAACAGTGACGGTCTGCGGCCCGCTGTACGACGTGCCCTGCCAGTAATCGACCCAGCGCCCCGGCGGAAACACCACGCGCTTCTGCGTCGCGCCTTCGTCGACCACCGGCGCCACCAGCAGATCATCGCCGAACAGGTAGACGTCGCTGGGGTGCTGACCAAGCTCGGGATAGGCCAAGCCGAGCGGGCGCTGGATGGGGTGGCCGTCGCTGGCGATGCGGGTGGCCAGCGTCCATTCGTAGGGCCACAGCCGCAGGTGCAGCCGAGCATAGGTGCGATAAAGCGTCAGCACTTCGGCGTCGAAGTCGGTGCTGGGCGGCGTCTCCCAGGGGACGTTGTCGCTGTTGGTGCCGACCTGCATGACGGACGACAGCGCGGTCTGTTCGAACCAGCGGACGTAGACCTCTTTGGTCGGTGGCGCGTGGCGATAACCGCCGGTGTCAGCGCCATAGAAGGGATAGCCCGAGGGGCCGAGCGACAGACCATAGATCACCGTCGCGGGCAGGCCACCGATGGCGGTGTATTCCTTGCCACTGCGATCGCGCTTGCGCTCGCCGTAGCGCGCGAAGTTGGCGTCCATATCGCCCGGCCAGATCACGCAGCCGTACTTCTGATCGCCGTAGGCTCCGACGCGGCACAGCAGGAACGATTCTTCTTCGGGCAGCGTCTCGCGGAACACGCGATGGTACTGCAGCTTGTAGGTCGCGTGCGCGGTACGCTCGTCGCTGCCATCCGACAGTCGCCAGACATTGCGGAAGCCCGGCAGGCCGACCAGGATGTCTTCGCCGTAGTCCAGCTTGTAGCCGTTTACGCCGAGGTCAGAGTAGTTGCGCACCAGCCGCTGCCACCAATCGAACGCCGCGGGATTGGTGAAGTCGATCGGCTGTCCCCACTTCGAGATCAGCAGGCCGACCTGCGGTGGGTAGTAGCCGCGGCTCTTGGCTTCGGCCGACAGCATCGCGGTTGTGGGGTCGGCGTCGTCCATGTACGGCGTGTGGAACAGCGCGAACGCGAAGCCCAGATCGTGCACCTTGCGGATCATGTCGGACGCGTCGGGAAACGTGCGCGGATCGAAGTCGAATGAGCTCATGCCGCGGGCGAACGGGCGATCGGCCCAGATGCCGTTATCGGCCAGGTCGAGATCGCGCATGGTCTGGCAGTCGGCGAGGATCTGCGCCTGACTGACCGCATCGTCGCGCCACAGCCACGGCCCCAGCGCCCAGCGGGCCGGCAGCCCCGGGGCACCTGTGACCTCGTAATACTTCTGGGTGATGTCGAGCGGGCGCGCCGCCGCAAACAGGTGAAAGACCAGCCCCTGCTTTGAGTCCTGGCCGGTGCCCCACGTCGTCTCGATGCGGTCGGGGGCGCTGCTTGCCATGTCCCAGGCCCCGGGGTGGCGACTCTCGACGAACAGGCCCCAGCCAGTGGTGCCGATGGCGAGTGGGATCGGCACGTGGGCGTCGTTGTAGCCGCTCTCGGTATCGGCCATCGCCTCGATCTGCATGGCGCGCCGCTTGCCGCGGTGATTGACGTCGTCCTCGGAACTTCCGAGCCCATAGAGGCCTTCGCCGGCATCGATCCCGGCGCGCAGGCGGTAGTAGGCCAGCCGCTCGGCGCCGCGCCCCGGCAAGAGTCGCAGGCGATAGCGCCCGCTCCCCGACGCTTCGATGTCAAGCTGCGCCTCGCCGCTGGGGTAGACAAGCTGCAAGCGCAGGCTGCTGTCAGAGACCGACTCGACGGTGGCCGAGCGCGGCGACTCCCAGGTCAGGCCGGCTGGCGGGGTGTAGCCAAACAGCGCCCCGTCATCGACGAGCGGCCAGGGATCGTAGCTCGTGCGCTCATCGACCTTTTCGACGAAGCCCAGTGTCAGCGCATCTTCGGGCAAGCGCAGCAGGCTGTGACCGCTGCGCTGAAGCTCAAGCTGCATGCTGCCGGGCTCAAAGCGCAGGGCGTAGTCATCGCGAGTCAGTGTCACCGGCGGACCGGCCGAGGGCTGACAGTGCAGCGCCGTCGTGACCAGAAGACCGCAGGCCCAAAGGGAAAGCCGACGGAGGGAGCGAGCAGGTCGAGGGGGGGTAGGCATGGATTCTCCCGGGGGGCCGTCGCGGGCCTAGCGAGCGGCTCCGTCTGTGCGACCCCAGCTTCGGGCAACATGCCGCAAAAGCCGAGTCGAGGGAAGCGCCGCTCGTCCTCGGCGGCCAAATGCCACAAATCCCCTCGTTCCGACGATATAATCCAGAGGTTGTCCAGAACTTCTGAGGAGCTCGGTATGTCGCTCACGTCCTCTCCGGTTCGTCCCTCCGGGCGAGCCATGCTGTTTCTCGCGGCGGCGCTGTCGCTGAGCGCCGGCTGCTATCACGTCCAGGTCGTCGTCCCCAACACGCCGCCCACCGACTATCACCGGCAGTGGGTGAACGGCTTTCTGTGGGGTGCGATCGGCGGCGGCGTCGATACCGCTCGCTTCTGCGGCGCGCGGCCGGTGTCGCGGGTCAACACCCATCGCTCGTTTGGCAACCTGTTCATGTCGTGGCTGACCTTCGGCATCTACACCCCGTCGACGGTCGTCGTGGCCTGCGGGCAAGGGGGGGGCTATGGCGCTCCTTCGCCTTATCCGCAGCCGTACTACCCGCCGCAGCCGCAGCCGCAGCCGCAGCCGCAGCCGTACTATCCGCAGCCGCAGCCGCAGCCCCCGCCCCAGACCCAGCCGTACTATCCACCGCAGCCGCCGCCTGGCCAGCCGCAGCCGTACTATCAGCCCACCCCGCCGTAGCTCTTGTTGCGTCGGTGTAGCCAGCCAGTCCCGGGGGGCAGCCCGTCGTGCGTCGATCGCCGCGGACTGCCCTCTTTTGTTTGGAGCCATCTGATGTTTCTGCGCTGTCCCCTGTTCGTTCGTTCTCTTTGCACCTTGGCGCTCTTGCTCGCCGCGTGTCCGTCCGGGCCGCCTTCCGGGCAGCCGACCCCCGGACGTCCCAGCGGGAGTGGTGACGACACCACGGCGCTGGCGAAGAAGGCCAGCCAGCCCCCCGTACCGGCCGAAAAGGCGCCGTCTGAGAGCTCGCGTCTGGGGGGCGATGTCCCCACCGCCGAGCAGATCGCGACGCGGGTACAGACCTACTTCGCCGGTCACGTCGGGCGGCGGGTCTATGTCCAGATCGACAAGCCGCTTTACAAGCCGGGCGAGACGGTCTGGGTGCGGACCTGGGATCTGGTGGCGCGCTCGCTCGTCGCTCCGGCTGCACCAGCGGGGAGCGAGCCAGGCATGCAGCTTGAGCTTGTGAGTCCGCGCGGTGCGGTGGTGGCCAAGCGGAGGATCCATCTGGAAAACGGCGCCGGTCAGGCCGACTTCGCCCTCGCTGAGGGCATCGATGGCGGCGAGTACACGCTGCGCGCGACGAGCTTTGATGGTCAGCGCGGTGAGCGCCCGCTCATCGTGTCGACCTACGAGGCGCCGCGCCTGAAGATGAAGCTGGAGTTTGTCCGCAAGGCCTACGGCGCCGGCGATGAAGTCTCGGCGACGATCGAGGTCAAGCGGGCAACCGGCGAGCCGCTGCGCAACCATCCGTTAAGCGGCCTGGTGCGTCTGGATGGGCAGGATCTGCCGCGCGTCGCGCTATCGACCAATCAGAACGGCGAGGGCGTGGTGCGCTTCACCCTGCCGGCCGAGATCCAAAACGGCGATGGCCTGCTGACCGTGCTCGCCGATGACGGCGGGCTGACCGAGTCGGTCGCCAAGCGCATCCCGATCATCGTGCGCAAGCTGCAGTTCTCGCTGTTTCCCGAGGGCGGACAGCTGATCGAGGGCCTACCCGGTCGCGTCTACTTCGAAGCCAAGACGCCGCTTGGCAAGCCGGCCGATGTCAGCGGTCGCATTGTCGATGATCACGGCGCGGTGGTCGCTCGCTTCGACAGCGTGCGCGATGGCCTGGGTCGCTTTGACTTCACCCCCGGAACCGGCCGCAGCTACCACGCCGAGATCGACAAGCCCGTCGGGGTCAGCGAAAAGTACACCCTGCCGCTGCCGGCTCGCGAGGGCTGCAGCCTGCGCAGCTTCGACGATCTCGATGGCGAGCTTCCGGCGCTGCGCGTCGCTGTGCGCTGCAGCGAGCCGCGCAAGGTGGCCGTGGTTGGCACGCTGCGCGAAAACCTCCTCGATGCGGCGATGGTGGCTGTGCCGGCCAATGCGGCGGCTGTCGTCTACCTGCGGCCCAAGGCCAAGTCCGGCGACGCCATCGAGCGCGACAATGCCGAGCGCCTGGCCCGCCAGCAGGGCGTGGCGCGAGTGACGGTCTTCGACGACAAGATGAACCCGCTGGCCGAGCGCCTGGTCTATCGCAACCGCCGCCACCGCCTGGCCATCCAGATCGAGCCGCACAAAAAGAGCTACTCGCCGCGCGATCAGGTGACGCTGGCGGTCACCACCCTCGATCCGCAGGGCCAGCCGCAGCCGGCCACCCTGGCGATGTCGGTGGTCGATGACACCGTGCTGTCGTTCGCCGACGACAAGACCGGCCACATGCTGTCGCGTCTGTATCTGGAGCCCGAGATTGCCGACAAGGTCGAGGAGCCGAACTTCTACTTCGATCTCAGCGAAGAAAAGTCGGCGCTGGCCATGGATCTGCTGATGGGCACGCGCGGCTATCGCAAGTTCGAGTGGATGCAGGTGCTGGTGCCGCCCGCGGCCGATCCGGCGACTGGCATGGTCACCCCCGCTCCGACTGGCGACTTTGGCGGTCTGCGCCGACGGGGTGCAGCGCCTGCGGAAGGTGCGGTTCCTCCTCCTCCGCCGCCGCCCGCGGCTCCGCCCCCGCGGGACATCGGTGAAGGCGCGATGAAGAAGCCGCAGGGGGGAAAGGCCATGGCCCAAAAGCCGATGGCTGCCCCGGTGGTGGCGCCGGTTGAGGACCGCAAGGTTGCCGAGGCGCCGCGCCCAGCCCGAGCGGCGGCGGCGCGTGGTCCGGCGCTGGCGATGGACAAGGAGCTGGCGGCTCCGCCCGCGGCGGCGATGCCGGCCCCTGAGATGGCGGCCGAGCCGGCGAAGAAGAAAGCCAAGATTCGCATGTTCGAAAAAGAGGAAGCCAAGGCCGATCGCGGGCGGATCCAGAACATCGATGAAGGGGGTGACCGCTTTGACGACGAAGCGCCGATGGTGCCGCCGGCCCAAGAGACCTGGGCAGCCGTCCGCGTCTTCCCCGCGCCGACCTATGCCGGCGACTACAGCGGTCCGCGCACCGACTTCCGCGAGACCATCGCCTGGCAGCCCGTGGTCCACACTGGCAAGGATGGCCGCGGCACCGTGACGTTCTATCTGTCGGACGCCGTGACCTCGTTCCGCGTGGTCAGCGAAGGCGTGGGCGGCGGCGTGGCTGGTCGCGACGAGACAGTCATCAAGTCGAACCTGCCGTTTAGCATGGCGGTCAAGCTGCCCACCGAGGTCAGCGCCGAAGATCGCATCCGCTTGCCGCTGGTCTTAAGCAACGAACGCGACAAGCCGCAGAGCATCGAGCTAGAGGCCCGCTTCGGCGAGCTTCTGGTGCTGGAGAAGCCGGTCGAGCGCACCGGCGGCACCGTCGCTGCTAAAGCCCGCGAGGCGCTGTTCTATCCGCTGACGGTCAGCGGCAAGCAGGGCAAGACCGAGGTTCGCTTCGCTGCCAGCGCCGCCGGCCTGCGCGATGAATTCGTGCGCGAGCTGCGTGTCACGCCGCTCGGCTTTCCGCAGCAGCACGGCAAGAGCGGTCAGGTGCAAGGCAGCTTCACGCACGAGGTCGATCTGGGGTCCGCTCTGCCGGGCACCATCGACGGTGTGCTCAAGCTCTATCCCTCGCCGGTGGCGACGATGATCTCGGGCCTGGATGGCATGCTGCAGCAGCCCAGCGGCTGCTTCGAGCAGACCTCTTCGACCAACTATCCCAACGTCATGATCCTGCGCTATCTCAAGCAGCAGAACCTTAGCGATCCGCGGATCATGGAGCGCGCCGCCAAGCTAGTCGACGACGGCTACAAGCGCCTGGTGTCGTTCGAGACGAAAGAGAAGGGCTACGAGTGGTTCGGCGGTCTGCCGGCTCACGAGGCGCTCAGTGCCTACGGCCTGCTCGAATTCCTCGACATGAAAGAGATCTTCGATGTCGATGGCGAGATGGTGAATCGCACCACGCTGTGGCTGCGCTCGCGACGCGATGGCAAGGGCGGTTACCTGCGCGATGCCAAGGCGCTCGACAGCTTTGGTGGGGCTTCGCCCGAGGTCACCAACGCCTATATCACCTACAGCCTGACCGAGGCCAAGCAGACCGGGCTGGATGCCGAGATCGAAGCCGCGAGTCGCCTGGCTGGTGAGACGCGCGATGCCTATCTGCTGTCGCTGGCTGTCAACACGCTGCTCAACGCCGGTCGCAGCCAGGCCGGTCGCGATGCCGCCAAGCGCCTGATCGATCTGCAAGAGGCGGATGGCGGCTTTGTGAAGGCTGATCACAGCATCACCCGCTCGACGGGCGTCAACCTATCGATCGAGACCACGTCGCTGGCCGTCATGGCGCTGCTCAAGGCCGGCGGCTTTGACGACAACGTGCGCAAGGCCATCGAGTGGCTGACCAGCCATCGCGGTGGCTACGGGGCCTGGGGCGCGACGCAGGCGACGGTGCTGGCGCTCAAGGCGATGACTGCCTACTCGCTTGCGGCGACCCGCATGGCGCAGGAGGGCAGCGTCACGCTGAGTGTAAACGGCGTCCGCGTTGGCACGCTGAGCTATGAAGCCGGCCACCGCGAGCCGCTGGTCTTCGACAGCCTGGGCCAGTACCTCAAGCCGGGCAAGAACACCATCGAGGTCCAGGCGACCAGCCAGTCGCCGCTGCCGCTGTCGCTGGGCATCGACTATCGCTCGCTGACGCCGGCCACCAGTCCCGAGGTCAAGGTCGATCTGACCACGGCGCTGGAGCGCAGTCAGGTGCGCATGGGCGAGTCGGTGCGCCTCAACGTCACGCTCAGCAACAAGACGGCGGGCGGCCTGCCGATGACCCTGGCCCGCGTTGGCATCCCCGGCGGTCTCAGCTTCCAGACCTGGCAGCTAAAAGAGCTGCGCGAAAAGGGCGCCATCGCTTTTTACGAGACGCAGGCTCGCCAGGTCATCCTGTACCTGCGCGAGATGAAGCCGAGCGAGACGGTAAAGCTGCCTATCGATCTGCTTGCCACCGTGCCGGGGACGTATCGGGCTCCGGCGAGCAGCGCCTACCTCTATTACACCGACGACCACAAGGTCTGGGCTGACGGGACTCGCGTCACTATCGAGCCGTAGGGGGTGTTTACATATTGAGCTGCGGGTGCCCCCGGCGTGACCTTGCTACACGGCTGGGGCCCTCCCCAAGCTCCGCTTGGGGGCCCAGCGGACGCGGCCTCATTTTTTCGTCGGGGCGTCGAAAAAATGAGTCCGCTGCGGCCCCAGCCTTACGCGCTGCCTTTTCGTTGGGGGGACGGATTTGTAAACACGAGTTGGGGTGGGCTCGTTGTGTTGTGGGGTGTAGCGAAGGGGGAGGCTTGGGGTTGCGGCTGCGTGCTGTCGGCGGGGTTAGAAGACGACGACCTTCTTCTTTTTCTTTTTCTTCTTCTTTTTGGGCTCGTCGCTGCCGCCGTTGCTGTCGCCTTCTTCGCCGCCTTCGTCGTCGGGGGTCGGCTTGGTGACGGGCTTCTTGCCGCCGCCGTTGCCGCTTGCGGGCTTGTCGGGGGTGGCCTCGCTGAGCTTGACCATCACCACTTTTTCACTGTCTGGCCCAATGTCCTGCGTCGTCTCTTCAAAGCCCTCTTTGCGCAGGGTTAGCGTCTGCTTCTCGCCGCGCTTGAGCTCGACGATGATTGGTGTGTTGCCAAGCGAGGTCTCGCCGCGCAGGACCTCGGCGGTGTCGGGGGTGCTGCGGACGATGACGATGCGCGGTCCCGGCCATAAGAGGATGACCAACAGCAGGAACACCAGCGAGCCCAAGCCAATGGCGCAGCCGCGCAGGATCGCCAATCGCCGGGGCGGCGGCAGATCGAGGAAGCGCTGCACAAAAGGCTGCATCGCCAGGCGGTTGAGGTGGGGGGCCAGCTTGTGCAGGGCGCGGCTGACCGCGTCGTCTCCTGCGACGGCGGGTGAGCCCGAAGGGGGCGTGGCGTAGCTGCCCGGAGCCGCTGCCACCGGCGCGACCGCGGCGCCTGAAGCATTGGCCGCGACCGGCGGAAGCTGCGACTGACTGCCATAGCCGGCCGGATAGGAGCTGGCGGCGACTGGCGGGATGCCTGGCTGGCTGCCGTAGGCCGGTGGGAACGAGGTCGCAGCGACGGGCGGAAGCTGCGACTGACTGCCGTAGGCTGCCGGTGGCGCCGAGCTGGCAGGCCCAGGCGGTGGGGCAGAAAAAGCGGGCTGCGGGGGAAGCGAGCTCCCGGGCACGATCTGCGTCATTGCCGCTGGAGCGTTCCCCGGCGGGGCGGCCGCGGGAATCGAGCCCGGCGGGGTCAGCGGTCGGGCGGGCGCGCCGGCTCCGCCGGTGTTGGGTGGTGGCGGCCGCATCAGCGCCGACAGGGCGGCTGGCGTCATCTCGCCGATCATCGTCGCCATCTGCGGGGCCGAGCGATTGGCGACGACCGGCGTTTCCGCCAGCTGCGAAATGGAAGCGGGCGGTGCGCTAGGCGGTGGCGGACCCAGCGGCGGCACTGATGACGGCGGGGCGGCAGGGGGCGGCACCGATGACGGCGGGGCTGACAGCGGTGGGCTGGTGGGCAAGGCCGCAGGGGGCGGGGCTGTGGCGGGCGGTGAGGCGATGGCCGCCAAGACCGCGGCCGGCACCGGCTTGGGCTGCAGCGTCACCCCCAGAAATGGCGCAGCGGGTTTCGCAGCTGGCGTCGGCGCTCCTGAGCTACCTGCCGGCTTCTGGACCGGCGTCGGCTTGGCCGGGGCGATGACGCTGCTTGCCGCCATCGAGTCCAGGGCCGGCTTCTGGGCCACTGCGCCGGCAATCGCCTCACCCCCCGCGCGCCGCGGACTGGCCGGGCCGGCGAGGCGGGCGGGATCGTTGCCGAATTCCTGCGACCACTTCTCGGGATCGCGCAGCGCGGCAGCGACGTCTTCGGCCTTCTGAAAGCGGAAGTCGCGGTTCTTGGCCAGACAGTGCAGCACCAGCTTTTCAAACGCTGGGGTCACCGCTGGGTTCAAGCTGCGCGGGTTCGGCGGCGGCTCGCTGATGTGCTTGAGGATGACCTCGGCAAAGCCGTCGCCGGGAAACGGCAGCTGGCCGCAGACCATGTAGAACAGGATGCAGCCCAGCGAATACAAGTCAGCGCGACCGTCGACGTTGCTGCGTCCCTCGCACTGCTCGGGCGCCATGTAGTGCGGCGTGCCCAGCACCGATCCCGACGAGGTCTTGTGGTTGATCCCTTCCGAGGCCATGAGCAGCTTGGCCAAGCCGAAGTCGAGGATCTTGACGTAGTCCGGGTTGCCCTGGCGCTTGATGACGTAGATGTTGTCGGGCTTGAGATCGCGATGGATGACGCCCAGACCGTGGGCCGCGGCCAGCGCATCGGCGATCTGCGCCCCAATCCGCTGCGCCGTCGGCAGGTCTAGCCGATTGGTGGCGCGGACGCGGGCGGTCAGCGTCTGCCCCTCCAGGTACTCCATGATCATGAAGTTGTCGCCCTGGGGGGTCTGCCCGAAGTCGAGGATATCGACGATGTTCTCGTGGCCGATCTGACTCGCGGCGCGCGCCTCGGCCAAGAAACGGGAGACCATCTCGGCGCTGGTAGACAGCTCCGCGTTGATCACTTTGACCGCGACGCGCTTGCTAATCCGCGGATGTTCAGCCAGGAAAACCGTCGCCATGGCTCCCGCCCCGAGCCTACGGACGATGCGGTAGTTCCCGACCGTGGAACCGACCGAGATCACTGTGGGTCCATCTTCGCCCGCCGCGGCAAAAATGGGAAGCCCCACCGTCAGTGTTTGTCGGCTGGGCGGGGGCAGGGGCGGGCCAGGCGCAGCTGTGGTCAGGGCGCGCGGCCCGGGGCACGATCCCGGCCTCCGAGCCAGAGGTGACTGCGCTACACTGTGGGGCTTATGGCACCCACAGTTCCTGCGTTTTCTCGACGGCAAGGGGTCTTGGTGGCGGCGCCGGGCGGCGTCTTTGGGGGCCTGCGCTGGGCTCTGCTTGGGCTGGCGCTGGGGGGCGGTGGCCTGGGCTGTGGCGGTACCGGCTCGTCGCTGGCGCTGCGGCGGGTGGTGCTGTACCAGAACGGCATCGGCTATTTCGAGCGCAGCGGCGAGGTCAACCAGCCGGTCTATCGCCTGCGCCTGCGCAGCCACGAAATCGACGACGTGCTGAAGAGCCTGGTGGTCATCGGCGAGACCGGAGGCGGCGAGGGGCGCCCGGTCACCGCCGTCATCCCCCAGCCGCGAGCCAGTCGGTCCGCGGTCGCGGCCGGATCGACGGAGGGTGGCGCGAAAAAGGATGCACCCAGCCCAACTGCTGGCCCGGTGCTCGACGATCGCAGCGAGCTCCTGATTGATACCGGCCTGGCGACGCCAGACGGGGTCCTTGGTCGCCCACAGCGCCTGACCATCGCCTACACCACGCCTTCACCGGTGTGGAAGTCGGCCTACCGCGTCGTGCTGCCCCGCTCGCGGCGAGCGGCCGAGGGCGATGCCAGGGGTGCCGCGGCGGGCGAGGGGGTGCTGCAGGCCTGGGCGATTGTCGACAACCTGTCGGGTGAGTCGTGGGATGGCGTTGAGCTGATCTTGGCGACCGGTGCCCCGCTGACCTTTGCCCTCGATCTGCGCGCGCCGCGCTTTGTGCCGCGTCCCGATGTCAGCGGTCAGCTGGTCACGCCAGTCGCGACCGGCCTGGTCTTGGCCGAGACGACCCGAACCGCCAGCCCGACGGCGAGCGCCGACACTGATCACGACGGCATCCCCGATAGCCAAGATAAGTGCCCAAACGAGCCCGAGACCTACAACGGCACCGAAGACAGCGATGGCTGCCCCGATCGCGGCCGGGTCATCGTCAGCCAGTCGAAAATCGAGATCCTCGATCAGCTGTTCTTCAAGCGCGACAGCGCCAAGATCGAGCCGGCGTCTCGGCCGCTCATCGAAGCGATCGCCGCGACGCTCAAGGGCAACCCAGAGCTGTCGCTGCTCGAAGTCGCCGGTCACGCCTGCGGCGACAGCAACGCCCGCGACATCAGTCAGAGCCGCGCCGATGCCGTGCGGGGCGCGCTCGTCGGCTTGGGTGTTGAGGGGCGGCGCCTGCGGGCTCGCGGCTACGGCAGCGATCGACCGCTTACCCCTGGGAACAGCGAAGAGGCCTGCAGTCGCAATCGCCGCGTGCAGATCAACATCTTGCAGACCCGCGATGAGGCCGAGCGCACAAGTCCAGCCCCGGCGCCGGGTCCGGTGACGGCGGCCCGCGTCGCGGCCAGTGCGCGTCCGCTTTCGACGCTGCAAGAGAGCGTGGGCGGGGCTCGCTATCGCCTGGCCGGTCCAGTGTCGCTGCCCGAGGGCAGCTCGACCATGGTGTCGCTGTTGACGCTGCGCGGCGGCACCGAGGATGTCTATGTCTTTCGTCCCGATGGCAGCGTACCGGGCAGTGATCGTCATCCGCTCCGCGTGGCTCGGGTTCACGTGGGTAGCCCGCTTGAGCCCGGCCCAGTTGCGGTCTTCTCAGACGGTGGCTTCGTCGGCGAAGGCGTGCTCGGGCGGGTCACAGCCGGCGAGACGGCGCTGATTCCCTATGCTCTCGATCGGGCGGTGAGCGTTCAGTCCAGCAGCCAGACCAACTCGCGCCCGCTGCGTCTGCTGAGCATCCACGGCGGTCAGGCCAGCGTGCAGGACGAGCAGCTACTGACCACCGAGTATCAGATCAGCGTGCCTGCCCTGGGACCCGAGGTGCCCGCCCGTCTGCTGGTTCGCCACCTGCGGCGGGGTGGCTTCGAGGCCCTCGACCTGCCGCGCGACAGCGAGATCAGCCCCGAGGCCTATTTGGTCCCGCAGGGCATCGAGCACGAGGGCATGACCGCGCTGACCGTGCGTGAGCGACGGCTATCGAACAGCAGCCGCACCCTGCGCGAGGCCCGCAGCGAGAGCAATCACCTGTGTCCGTATCTCGACGCCAGCCTCCCGACGGCAAGGCCCGAGGCGCAGATCCGCCTGGCTGCCATCTGTCAGCAGCAGCGCGCCCTGTTCGCCGCCGATGCCGAGAGCGGGCGACTGCATCGTCAGCGCGATGAGCAAGAAGATCGCGGCAACGAGCTCCGCGACAACCTGCGCGCCGTCGAGCGAATCGCCAGCGCAGCCCAGCTCCGCGGCGAGCTCGTGGCCAAGCTGGCCGAGCACGAGCGACGCAGCGCCGAGCTGCAGAAGCGCCTGGTCACGCTCAGCGAAGCCACGGCCACTGCTGAAGCGAAGCTGACGCAGCTCTTGTCTGACTTCAGCTTTGACGCCCCGACGCCGTAGCGGCTGCGTGTGATCGGGGGGCGTGAGCGGGGGCGCAAGCGGGGGGGCGGTCGCGGCGGAAATGTCCTTGACAGCTGGGCCGCGGCATCGTCGATAGTGCCGCCATGCGCACGCTTGCAAATCGAATCCTCGTCGGCACGCTGCTCCTCGGCAGCGCGCACTGTGCGGGCTCGCGAGCTCGTCCCGATGCCACGCCGAGCTCGTCGGTCACTGCCTCGCCCTCATCTGAGACCTCAACAGCCGAGACGACCGCTGCGGTGCCCCCGGCCGGAAACGACATCACGCTGTCGCGCTGGAGCGGTGGGGCAACGAGCCTCAAGGCGCTGTCGGGGCCGGTGACGATGCTGTTTCTGTGGTCGACCGACTGCAAGTCGTGCCTGCGCAAGCTGTCGCAGCTGCAGGCGCTGCAGCAGCGGACCGGCGCGGAAGAGGGCCTGCGCATCGTGCTCGTCAACACCGATCCGCGGGAACGCCAGGCCGTCGCCAAGGATCTCGCCGCGCCGCTGGGACTTTCGCTGCCGATGGTGGTCGATGATCGCCATCAGCTGCGCTGCCTGCTGCGCCAGCGCTTCGGAGCCGAGTTCTTTCCGCACACGCCGGAGGCCGGGCCACGGGTCGACAACGTGCCGCTGCCGCTGCTTACCGTGCTTGGCCCGGGCGACAAGATCTGGGGCGAGGTCAGCAACAACGACAGCCAGACCGATGACGCCTTTGTCGCCGACAAGCAGCTCCTCATCAGCCTGGCCAAGCGGGGCGAGCTACCCGCCAAGAAGCCGGCGCTCAACGTGCGTGGCGAGGCCAACCTCGACAACGGGCTGCAGCTGGTCTTTCCGGCGATGAGCGACGAGCAGATCGATCAAGAGCTGCCCAAGGTCGAAGCGCAGATCCTGCAGGCTTATCCCCGCCTGCCAAGTGCCGCGCGTCAGCGCATGCTGCATCAAGCGGTCGAGACCATGCGGCGTGGCGGACGGGTGCTGCTGGTGCCGTAGCCTCTAGCGCTGCCGCGTGCGCGCCCCGGCGCGGACGGCTAGTGCAAGCCGGCGATGACCGACGAGGACACTGCCGCTGCTGTCGCTGCCGTCGCCGCGTGGTGGTGCAGGTTCTGGGGCGGCGGAAGCTCACCCAGCTCGTCACTGAGCCCGGCGATCGACGAGCGCGACAGGTTGCCAGCCACCGACAGGAAGCGCCAGAGCCGCTGTCCGGCGTAGAGCACGGGGCCCACCGCCGCGATCGAGAGGCCCGTCTGCATTGCGCCCAGACCCCACATGCCCTGCGTGCCGCCCGCGCGCCCAAACCACAGCGCCAAGGCCAAGAGCCCCATCGGCAGCGCCGCCAGGCCCAGCAGACCCAGCACGCCGCCGGGAATGCGGAAGGGTCGCGAAAGGCTCGGCTCGCGAACGCGCAGGACGATCAGTGCGACGAACTGCAGCAGCATCGCACCGCCGTACAAGATCACATCGATCTGCACCAAGCGGCGGAAGCCCAGGCCCATGCAGGCGATGTACAGCGCGGCGGCGATGAACAGCACGCGCGTTGGGGCTCCCGTGCCGGCGCTGCGCTTGCCCAGCCAGGTCGGCAGCAGCCCATCGCGCACCATGGCCAAAGGCAGGCGTGAGTGCGATAGCACCAGCGCGTTGAACATGCCGATGCCGCACAGCGCTCCGCCGAGCGCAATCGCCACGCCGACCCAGGGACCGCCCAGCCGGCGACCGATCTCGACCCA
>CALFYE010000592.1 GCA_937952145.1 uncultured Myxococcales bacterium | reverse complement strand
TAGCGCACCAGTCTGGGGGACTGGGGGTCGGTGGTTCAAATCCACTCGCCCCGACGATCACAAAAACCCGCGAGGAGAAACCTCCTCGCGGGTTTTTTGTTGTCGCAGCCGGCCGCAACGGCGGCTAGCCAGCGCGCGAGTAGTCGATCTGCGGCGGTGCTGATTCCGACTCGCGTAGTGTCGAGCAGCCAGGCGCGGCGCCATAAGTGACACGTTCCCGAGTCGCTGTTAGAGTGCTCAGCATGGCTATGCAAGCACCACTGCGACCCACCCTTCCCTCCTCGCATCTGCCCCTGTCTTGCACGGTGGTCCCGACCTCTGAGCGAGCTCTGACCGGGGAGCTTGGCAGCCCGCGCAGCACCTGGCGCCGGCTGTCGATCATCGCAGGAGCCGCCCTGACCAGCCTCGTGCTCGCAGCCCCAGCGGTCGTCGAAGCGCAGGCCCCTCCGGCAGCCAAGCCTGCCGCTGGTGCCGCCAAGCCCGGCCCGAAGAAGTACACCCCCCGCGGCCGCGGCAAGGAATATCACGGCGAGGCGACCCCAAAGGATCTGGTACCGGGTTCGAAGGTCATCTTGGCGTTGCTGGAGTTGGGCAGCAATCGCATGGCGATGGGTAAGATGCCGGAAGCAATCCAGGCCTTCACCGAAGCCGTGCAGCGCTTCCCCCTGGAGCCCGACCCGTACTACATGCGCGGCAGCTGCTACCAGAAGATGGGTCGCCTGCAGGAAGCGGAGATGGACCTTCGCGAGGGCATCAGCCGCGATCCCAAGTCCAGCAAGCCCGAGACGCCCAAGGCCCGTGCCGAGCTCGGTCGCGTGCTCATCGAGCGCGGACAGCATGCGGCGGCGATCGAGATGCTCGACCCCTTGGCCCGCGAGCGCTCGACGATGTTTGAGGCGCAGTACAACTTGGGAGTCGCGCACGAGGCGCTCAAGCACTGGCCCGAGGCTATCACCGCGTTTTCGGCCGCCACCAAGCTCAAGCCAATCGATCCCAAGTCGCGCTATTCCCAGGCTGACGCGTATTACCACCTAGGCGACGTGTTACGCAAAGCCGGCCGCTTGGACGAGGCGGAGGCGCCGACGCGCGAAGCCGTGCAGCTCTCTCCTGACCGACCGCATACGCATTTTAACCTGGGCAGCCTACTGACCATGCGGAAGAAGTACGACGAGGCCATCGGTGAGCTGACCGCCGCCGTGCAGCTCGTCGAGCCGATCATGGCGAGCGGTACCGCGGAAGAGAAGGACGAAGCCAAGTACATGCTGTTCCAGTCGCACTTCCGACTGGGCGTCATCTACCTGAATCGCGAGCGGCTGCCCGATGCGGCCAGCGAGTTTGAAAAAGCCAAGGCGGTCGATCCGACGCCAGAAGTGCTGACGTATCTCGGTCAGACCCGCGTCAAGCAAGGCGATGTGCCGCGCGCCGAAGCCGAGTTTCGCGCCGCGCTGGCCAAGAGCCCGCAGCAGCACGCCATTCGCCTGCACTTGGCGACGCTGCTCGTCAATGCCAAGCGCTGTCCCGAGGGCCTGAGCGAGCTGACCTCGATCCCCAACGACCCGGCCTACGCCGAGACCATCAATCGCATCAAGGGCGTCTGCGAGTACCAGCGCCAGATGGAAGCGCGCGGCGGGAAGTAGCGCGCGGCTCGTTCGACGTCGCGGTCGCTAGCGCACGGGCTTGATAGACAGCGGCGCGTCAGTCGGCCGTTTGACGACATCGACGGGGGCAAAGCGCAGGTCACCAGCCGGGGGGGATGGCTGACCGCGAGAAGCAGTGCCGGCAGGTGGACGCGGTGCTGCGGCTTTGGCGGCCTGCCTTGCATCACTGTTGCTTGCGGCCGGTGCGACAGCGGACGGCTGGGGTAGACGCTCCGTCGGCGAAACCGGGGGCGAGCCAACCGGCGATGCCACCTGGATGGGAGCGGGCTGCCACGGGAAGCGACCACTCTTGAGCCGCCAGAGCCCGCTAAGCGCGACTGCTGCGGCCGCTACGATCGCGACCGTGGCCACGCCAAGTCGAGTCCGGGGGCCCAGGCCAGAGCGAGCCGACTGCTGCAACCGCCGGAGCTCCGACGTGACCTCGCTCATGCTCGGCCGCGCCTCGGGCGCCTTCTGCAACAGGCGCTCGACAAGGGCGTAGACGGGTTCGGGGAGGCCGCGTCGGAGGTCACGCAGCGATCGCGGCGTGCCGAACATGTGCAGGACCACCATGTGCCCCGGACCATCCGCCACGTGCGGCATCCCGCCAGCCAGGCACTCGAACAGCACGACGCCCAAGGCATAAACGTCGGCCTGCACCGTGACGCGCTCGGAGCCTTTGCACTGCTCCGGCGACATGTACGCCGGGGAGCCCAGGAGGGCGCCGGTCTTCGTCTTGAAGTGGTTGGCGTTGGCCTCGTCGATGATCTTGGCAATGCCGAAGTCGAGCAGCTTCACTCGCAGCCCAGAGGATAGCTGCGCGTCCTCGATGAGCATGATGTTTTCTGGCTTGAGGTCGCGATGGACCACATCGGCGCGGTGCGCGACGACAAGGACCTCTGCGACCTGCACCAGCAGCCCCACCACCTCCTCCCAGGAGAGGCTGCCACCCTGCGCTTTTAGTCGCTCGGCGAGCGTCTGTCCCCGCAGGAACTCCATGACGATGTAGGGCTGTCCCCCCGGCTGCTCCCCCAGATCGACGACCTGCACGACGCCGGGATGCTCGACGCGGTTGACGGTCCGAGCTTCGTGCGCAAAGCGCGCCGCCACTTCCTTGTCCGCCGCTAGCTCGCCGCGCAGGACCTTGATCGCCACGCGCCGCCCGAGGCCGGTATGCAGCGCCTCGTACACCACCCCCATCCCACCTTGGCCCAACTTACGCACGACGCGATAAGGGCCAATGAAGGCGTCTTCGGGCAGGCTAACGGGCATCGTACTCATCACAGACGCAGTCCTCAGCGGCTCTGGCCGGACCGGGTCCCCACGCGCTGCGCCTGGCCAACCGACCTAGAGCCGTCGGTTCAGCATCTCCCCGAGCTCTGGGCGTCGTCAAGTGGCGGGCCCCCCAGCCAGCTTGCGGCCAATGATCCAACAATCCACTCATCGCGATGGCGTTGGGCTTTCACCGACGGTGGATGAGCGAAAATCCACTTGATCGTGACCAGGCCTTTGCTGACAGTGTTGTCTGATTGTGACAGCCGATTCCGGCGGGCGTTCGGCAGGCGGCAAGATAGTCCCCCGACTGACCGCTCGGCATCTGCGTCGATTCGGAGAAAGAGGTAGATGATGCGTGTCCTGCTCGTCGGCTGTGGAGGCATCGGCGGCATCGTTGCGGCATCGCTGGCCCGAGCTGGGGCGGCGGTCGATGTGGTCACCGGGAATGCGGACATCCAGCAGGCGCTCCTCCGCCATGGCATGCGCGTGCGCGATCTCGACGGACAAGAGTGGGCAACTCCGCCCACCGGCCAGGTCGTCGTGCAGGCACGCGAGCTAGGCAGCAGTGCGCGCCCCTACGAGCTGTGCTTGCTCGCCACCAAGACCACGACGCTAGAAGGCGCGCTGCAGGAAGTCCTGCCGCTGTTGCGACCCAAGGCGGACGTCGTCCTCCTGCAAAATGGCCTGCCGGAAGGGCGCGCCGAGAGGCTGCTTGGGCCGGGCCGTGTTATCGGCTGCGTCGTCGGCTGGGGGGCCACGATGCTTGAGCCGGGATTCTCTGCCCGCACCTCGCGCGGGGGCCTGCAGATTGGCCGTCCCCGTCAGAAGACCGCCACGCCCGATGCGGGTCTACGCCGCGCCAGCGAGCTCTTAGGACAGGCCTTCGAGACCCGAATCGTCGATGATCTCGACGGTGTGCGCTGGAGCAAACTGGCGATCAACTGTGCCACCAGCACACTCGGGGCAGCGGGCGGCGATACGCTCGGTCAGCTCCTGCGACATCGCTTTGTGCGTCGGCTGGCACTGGAAACCTGGGGCGAGCTGTCGCAGGTCGCTCGCCACGAAGGGGTCAAGCTGGCGAAGGTCGCGGGCACGCTCGACATCGGCAAGCTGGCAATCACCCCCGACGAGCGCAGCCTGCGTATCGGGTCGCCGCGCCTATTCCTCAAGCACTCGCTGGTCCTCGCCATCGGGCTCAAGTTCCGACGGATGCGGAGTTCGATGGCAATTGCCATTGCCCGCGGTCGTACGCCCGAGATCGACTGGCTCAACGGCGAGATCGTGCGCCGGGGCGAGGAGTTTGGCGTCGCCACCCCGGTGAACCGCGCGCTCGTCACCCTGATCCACGACATCGTCGCCGGTCGCAGCAAGCCCAGCCTGAACACGCTGTACGACCTCTACTGTCGGACCTGCGTGGCAGCTGGGTTGCCTGATTCGCAACCGGCCCTGCCCCCTATTGCCAGCCCCGCTGAAAAACCCCCGCGCGAGCTGCGCTAACCCAGTGGCACCTCAGGGACTCGAACCCCGAACCTTGCGCGTATGAAGCGCCTGCTCTAACCAGTTGAGCTAAGG